>JAFKGG010000290.1 GCA_017307915.1 Burkholderiales bacterium
TTCCACTCCGATCGGTACGCCCGCCCGTGCGCCAGGAGCGCCCAGGCCGTGCGAGCCATCTTGTTGGCCAACGCCACCACCGCCACGTTCAACGGCCGGCGACGCAGCAATTGTTCGAGCCACGTGGGCATGACCTTGGCTTGCGCAATCACCGCACGTGCGCCGTGGATGAGCAAGGTCCGCAGGTAGGGGTCGCCTCGCTTGCTCAGGTGTCCCATGCGCGTCTTGCCGCCCGTTCCGCTGTGCGCAGGAACCAGTCCCAGGCTGGCGGCGAACTCTCGCCCCGAGCGCCAGCCGCTCGCATCGCCCAGCGTGGCGGCCAGCGCTGTCGCGCCGAGCACGCCGATGCCGGGCACTTCGCGCAGCGTGCGCGCCGTGCCGATCTGGCGATGCTGTTCGGCGATCCCGGCTTCGAGCTGGTCGATGCTTCTCTCGATCCCCTTTAACGCCTCGAGTTGCAGGTCGACCAACTCGCGCATGAGCTGCGGTAATTGATCGTCGATCTCGGCACGTCGGGCACTCATCGTCTTCAGCCCTGCCTTCTTGCCGCCCGGCAGAACGACGCCGAACTCGTACAGCAAGCTGCGCAGCATGTTGATCGTGGCCGTGCGCACGCTCACCCAATGCGAGCGCGCACGGTGCAGCGACATCACTGCCTGCTGCTCGACGGTCTTGATCGGCGCCCGACGAATGTCCGATTGCTGCGCGGCCAGCCAGATCGCTCGCGCATCGGCCGCGTCATCCTTGTTGCTGCGCACAAACGCGCGCACCTGGCGCGCCGGCAGCAACTCCACCTGGTGGCCCAGAGCGCCGAGCACGCGTGCCCAGTGGTGCGCGCTGCCGCACGCCTCCATCGCCACGCGCAATGAAGTTGCATCACGTTCTTTGCAATGTCCAAGCCATACGTCGTACGATCCATTTCGGGGCCTCCGTCTGTTAAGTGGCTAGTTCGAACTTCCACTTCGGCACTCGACGCCGTCCACTGCGAGGCCCCCCTTCATCACACGCATCTCCACCGTTCGCAATCGATCAGCGAGGGGGAGGCGTCCATACCATCTCCTGGATAGTGTTACGCGACCGGCGCTGCTCGCTGACGAAGCCGGAGCGAGCCGCCTAGTACGATTTTGGCAGACCCAGCGCACGTTCGGCGATGTGGCACAGGATCAGCTCCTGGCTCACCGGCGCGATCAGCGGCAGGATCGATTCGCGGAAATAGCGCTCGACGTGGAATTCCTTGGCGTAACCGTAACCGCCGTGCGTGCGCACCGCACGCTGCGCGATGTCGAAGAAGGCCTCGGCGCACAGCAGCTTGGCGGCATTGCATTCGAGCCCGCAAGGTTGGCCCTGATCGTATAGCGCCGCGGCCTTGAACAGCAGCAGCTCGGCCGCCGCGCAATCGATCCAGCCGCGCGCCAGCGGATGCTGGATCGCCTGGTTCTGGCCGATCGGGCGATCGAATACCACGCGTTCCTTGGCGTATTGCGCCGCCCTGTCCAGGCAATAGCGCGCCGCGCCGAGAAAGCCGGCGGCGACCAGGATGCGTTCCGAGTTCAACCCCGACAGAAGGTAGGAGAACCCCTTGCCTTCTTCGCCGATGCGGTCTTCGATCGGCACTTCCAGATCGACGATGAACAACTCATTGGAATCGACCGCCGCGCGCCCCAGCTTTTCGATCTTGCGCACGTCGATGCGTTCGCGGTTCAGGTCGGTGTAGAACAGCGTCATGCCGTCGGTGGGCCGCGCGCTGGCTTCGCGCGATGCAGTGCGCGTGAGCAGCAGGATCTTGTTGGCCACCTGAGCGGTCGACGTCCACACCTTGTGGCCATTGACGATGTAGCGCTCGCCGACCCGCTTGGCAAAGGTGCGGATCTGCGTGGTGTTCAGCCCGGCGTTCGGCTCGGTCACGCCGAAGCAGGCGCGGTCGCGGCCGTCGATGATCGGCGGCAGGAAACGCGCCTTCTGTTCAGCCGAGCCGTATTTCACGATCGGCATCGTGCCGAACATGTTCATGTGGATCGACGAGCAGGCAGCCAGGCCGAGCCGGCCAACTTCCTGCATGATCAGCACCGCCTCGGTCATGCCCAGCGCGGCGCCGCCGCACTCCTCGGGAAACACCGCGCCGAACCAGCCGGCTTCGGCGAAGGCGTTCGAGAACTCGTGCGGGAAGCTTGCCTCGCGATCGTGCTGCAGCCAGTAGTCGTCGCCGAAACGCGCGCAGAGTTTGGCCACGCTGTCACGGATGGCCAACTGGTCGGCGGTGAAGGTGAAATCCATGGATCGATCGATGCTGAGCGTGGATCAATGATCAGTGCATCCTAACCCTATAAACCTAAAATTGCAATTTTAGTATTTTTAGAGTCAGATAGTGGCTCCATTCAGCGCGGCATGCTGCAGGTATGATGCGCTGCAATTCATGGCCCGGAACGCTCAGTGAAACTGTTGGATACCCAGGGCGCGAACGTCGCGCTCTACATCCGCGTCGCGCACAGCCTGCGTACGCGCATCTATGACGGAGAGTGGCCGCCGCACGCCCAGTTGCCGACCATTCCGCGCCTGGCACAAGAGTACAACGTCGCCCTGGTCACCATCCGGCAGGCCTTCGCCATGCTGACCGCTGAAGGCCTGATTTCGAGCCGCCGCGGCAAGGGCACCTTCGTGCGCGAAGACGTCAGGCCGATCGCGCACAATGCCTCGCTGCGCGCCGCCATCAACGACCGCATCGCGCTGCCGCCGAACTGCGCCATCTCGGTGCTCAGCCGCCGCCGCATCAATGAGCTGCCGGCCAAGTTCGCCGTACCCGACGCCGAGCGCTACCCCGATTACGTCGTCGTCGAGAAACTCCATCTGCACGAAGGCGAACCCTTCTGCTACATGGAGGTGATGGTGGCCGGCAAGATCTACGATCGCATTCCGCCGCGTGCCGACGAAACGCAGAAGATGCTCAAGCTGATCCTCGATCAGGGCCGCATGCGCCTGGCGCGCAGCCGCATCGAGATGGCGCTTTCGTTCGCCAGCGAAAGCATGGCCGAGATGCTGCGCTGCCTGCCGCTGGCGCCGCTGGTGCGCATCCGCACCAGCCGCATCGACGTGACCGGCAAGGTCGTGCTCTGCCATGAAGCCTACTATCGCGGCGACAAGTTCCACTACGAGGTCGAGGAAGAAGGCATCGAGCTGGCGAAGTCCAACTCGTTGATCATCCCCGACGCGCCCGACCCGCTGCCGCTGAAGCGCCGTGCCGAAGATCCCCCGGCACCATCGGCGCCCAAGCGGGCGCGCAAGGCGGCGAGCGTGCGGCGCTCGCGCTGAGGCGCCGCTTCAGTCCTTTTTGTTCCGATACATCAAGGCCATTCGCCGGCACACTGCGACCACTTCGTCGCGCTGGTTCAGCGCGCTGTGTTCGAACTCGACGATGCCGGCATCGGGCCGCGAGCGGCTTTCGCGCATCGAGAGCACCTCGGTGCGGCTGCGCAGCGTGTCGCCGTGAAACACCGGTTTCGGAAAGCGCATGTCGGTCATGCCCAGGTTGGCCACCGTCGTGCCCAGCGTCGTGTCGTTGACGCTCATGCCGACCATCAAGCCGGCGGTGAACATGCTGTTGACGATGCGCTGCCCCCATTCAGTGGTCTTGCAGTATTCCTCGTCGAGGTGCAGCTGCGCGGGGTTCATCGTCAGGCACGAGAACAGCACGTTGTCGGCCTCGCTCACGGTACGCCGCCATGGGTGGTCGAACACTTGCCCAGTATGAAACTGCTCGTAGTACAGGCCCGGCATGCGGACTCCTTCGAAAGCTTGATTGAACGGCGACGGCGCCCTATTCGGGCTTGATGCCCATGGCGGTGATGCGCTCGCCCCACAAGGCGCGGTCTTTGCGCACGTATTCGCCGAATTCGGCGGGCGTCGTGATCAGCATCGATGCCGAGCAGCAGGTGTCCATGCGCTGCGGCACCGACGTCTTGGTCTGCACCGTGCGGATCGCCTCGTTCAGGCGCCGCACGATCGGCTCGGGAGTGCCGCTGGGCGCGAATACGCCGACCCAGGTGGCGGCGGCGAAGTCGGGCACGCCGGCCTGGGCCATCGTCGGCACGTCGGGCAGCGCGTTCAGCCGCTGCGGCGACGTCACCGCCAGGCCCTTGGCGCGGCCCGCCTTGATGTGCGCCAGCGCAGTGGTCACGTCCAGCACGATGAAATGGATCTGGCCGCCCAGCAGGTCGGTGACTGCCTGGGGGCTGCTGCGGTAGGCGACGCCGGCCGCGGTGGTGCCGGTGCGCGCGAGCAGTGCACCGCCGGCCAACTGGCTCACGGTGGCCCCCCAGCCGTAGGAAGCCTTCTTCGGATTGGCCTTCAGCCAGGCGATCAGATCCTGCAGCGAATCGACCGGCAGATCGCGCGAGACCAGCACGACCTAATAGGCTTCCATCAGGCCGCCGACCGGCGTGAAATCCTTGTCCGGGTCATACGGCATCTTGCGGAACAGGAACGGATTGGTCGCATGCGTGGTCGACGCGGTGACGAACAACGTATAGCCGTCAGCGGGCGCCTTGGCCGCCATTTCGGCCGCGATGAAGCCGTTGGCCCCGGCATGGTTGTCGACGACGAAGGATTGACCCAGCAGGTTGCGCAGTTCGTCGGCGGCGGCGCGCGCCATCATGTCGGTACCGCTGCCCGGGCCGAACGGCAGGATCATGCGTACGGCCTTGTTCGGATAGGCGGGCGCTTGCGCTGCCGCAGGGGCGCCGGTAGCGATCGCCGCGGCTGCGACGGCGGCCAGGACAGCCGCACGCGCGGCGACGCCGTCGCGCAGCCGCCCGCCATGCTCGTGGCCGTCCGGCTCGGCGTGCCGCCGACGCGCCCCAGGCCTGGAAAACACCGACTCGATCGCCAGGTGCAGAACCGCTGCCAACCTCATGCTTGTCTCCCATGAATGGTTTGATGTTTCGACCAGAGCCGATGCGCGAACCGCCGGTGCGACCCTGTCAATTACTTCTAACATTCTAATTATGAGACTTATCAGGGTCAATGCGGTCAATGCGTCTGCGCCCGCGCCCCGGCCGCCGACCCCCTGCCGCCGGGCCATGCGGCCCTGATCTTTGCGGCAGCGCAGCTTGACGCTCGCGGAACGGCGCCGTCATCATGTGTTCTGTATACAGAACACAGATCACCGGCCGCTACAGCCGCTCCATTCGATTCGTCCACCGCCATGCTGCGCCCGCTCTCGCCCGCCCCCGACCTCGTCGACACCGTCCACGACGCGCTGCTCGAAGCCATTCTGGCCGGCGAGCTATCAGCCGGGCATCGCTATACACAAGAAGCGCTGGCCGAACGGCTGGGGGTATCGCGCCAACCGGTGATGCAAGCGCTGCGCATGCTGCGCCAGCAAGGCCTGATCATCGACACCGACAACCGGCGCGGCGTGCAGGTACCGCCGCTCGACGCCCGTTTCATCGAGCAGTTGTACGAGCTGCGTGCCGCGCTCGACGCAGCGGCAGCGCGCGCGGCCGCGCGCACACCGCGGCCGGAACTGCGCGCCGAGGGGCTCGCCCTGCTCGACGAGGGTCGCAAGGCGGTGGCCGCCGGCGAGCTACGGCGCATGGTGGCCGCCGACCTCGCCTTCCACCTGTTCATCTACGAAGCCAGCGGCAATACGCTGCTGCTGCAAACGGCCCGCCAGCACTGGCACCACACGCAGCGAGCGATGAGCGCATATCTGCGCCAACCCGGTGCCTTGCGCACGGTCTGGAGCGAGCACCAGCGCATCCTCGACGCCATCGTCAAAGGCGATGCCGACGCCGCCGAACGGTGCTCGCGCGAACACGCCGAGCAATCCGGCCACCTGCTGGCCACGGCCAGCAGCCGCGGCGCCGCACCGCCAGCCACGCACTGACCAAGACTTGCCGCGCCGGCCGGCATCGGCAGCGCGCCCGCCGACACCTGAG
>JAFKGG010000001.1 GCA_017307915.1 Burkholderiales bacterium
GACGAGGCCGCCGAGCGGCGCGCACGGCACGGCCGCAACGAACTGCCGCCGCCGGCGCGCCCGCATCCGCTGCGCCGCTTCCTGGCGCAGTTCAACAACGCCTTGATCTATTTCCTGATCGCCGGCGCGATCGCAGCCGCGCTGCTCGGGCACCACGTCGACGCGGCGGTGATCCTGATGGTGATCGTGATCAACGCCATCGTCGGCTTCCTGCAGGAAGGCAAGGCCGAGCGGGCGCTCGACGCCCTGCGCAACCTGATTTCGCCGCGCGCCCATGTGCTGCGCGAAGGTGAGCGCCAGGCCATCGACGCGGCCGAGCTGGTGCCCGGCGACGTAGTGCTGATCGAAGCCGGCGATCAGGTGCCGGCCGACCTGCGCCTGCTGCGCGCCCGCGGGCTGCGCATCGACGAGGCGATTCTCACCGGCGAATCGGTGGCCGCCGACAAGAGCGAAACCCTGGTGGCCGAGAACGCGGCGCTGGGCGATCGCGCGTCGATGGCCTTCTCGGGCACGATGGTGGCGACCGGCCAGGGGGCCGGCGTGGTGGTGGCCACCGGGCGCAACAGCGAGATCGGCCGCATCGGTACGCTGCTGGGCTCGGTGGAGTCGCTGGCCACGCCGCTGCTGGTGCAGGTCAACCGTTTCGGGCGCCGCTTCACGGCGTTCTCGATCGTGTCAGCGGCGCTGCTGCTGGCCTTTGCGGTACTGGCGCGCGGCTACGATTTCGCCGATGCGCTGATGATCGTGGTGGCGCTGGCGGTCGGCGTGGTGCCCGAAGGCCTGCCCGCGGTGATCACGATCACGCTGGCCATCGGCGTGCAGCGGATGGCGGCGCGCCACGCCATCATCCGCCGGCTACCGGCGGTGGAAACGCTGGGCGCCACTTCGGTGATCTGCTCCGACAAGACCGGAACACTGACGCGCAACGAAATGACGGTGCAGCGCGTGGTGACGGCGGCGCGCCGCTTCGACGTGAGCGGCGTCGGGTATGCGCCGCAGGGGCGGTTCGTGGCAGATCCCAATGGCGCGGTACCGGCTGCAGGGGCCACGGCGGCGGGCGCAGCCGCCACGGCCACCTCGATCGTGCAAGGTGCCGCGGCCGATGCCGCCGAGGCGCTGCCGCCCGACGCGCTCGAACTGGTGCTGGCCGGCGTGCTGTGTAACGACGCGCGGCTGGTGCAGGTCGATGGCCATTGGCGTGTGGCCGGCGATCCGATGGAGGGCGCGCTGCTGGCGCTGGCTGGCAAGGCCGGCATGTCGGTCGATGACGCGCATGCGCGCTGGCCGCGGCTGGACGAGATCCCGTTCGACGCCGCGCACCGTTTCATGGCCACGCTGCATCGCGCGCCCGACGGCCGCTCGGTGATCGTCGTCAAGGGCGCGCCCGAGCAGGTGCTGACGCTGTGCGACGGCGTCGATGGCCAGACCTGGAATGCGCACATCGACGAGGCCGCCAGCCGTGGCCAGCGCGTACTAGGCTTCGCGATGCGCGAACTCGACACGCCGATCGAGCGGCTCGACTTCGCCGACGTGCGCGGCTTGCGGCTGCTGGGCATCGCCGGCTTCATCGATCCGCCGCGCGACGAGGCGATTGCCGCGGTAGCCGACTGCAAATCGGCCGGCATCGCGGTGAAGATGATCACCGGCGACCACGCGCGCACCGCCGCCGCAATCGCCACGCAGCTCGGCCTGGGCGCGCCGCAGGTGGTCACCGGGGCCGACCTCGACGCGGTCGATGACGCCACGCTCGACGCGCTGACCCGGCACACCACCGTGTTCGCGCGCACCAGCCCCGAGCACAAGCTGCGCATCGTGCAAGCGCTGCAGCGCGGCGGCGCGGTGGTAGCGATGACCGGTGACGGCGTCAATGACGCGCCGTCGCTGAAGCAGGCCGACATCGGCATCGCGATGGGGCACAAAGGTACCGAGGCAGCCAAGCAGGCGTCGTCGATGGTGCTGGCCGACGACAACTTCGCGTCGATCGTCGCCGCCGTCAGCGAAGGCCGCACGGTGTACGACAACATCCGCAAGGTGATCGGCTGGACCCTGCCGACCAATGGCGGCGAGGTGCTGGCGATCATCATCGCGATCCTGATCGGCTACACGATGCCGATGACGCCGGCGCAGATCCTGTGGATCAATATGATCCTGACGGTGACGCTGGGGCTGGTGTTCGCCTTCGAGCCGGCCGAGCCCGGCGTGATGGAGCGCAAGCCGCGGCCGGCCGATGCACCGCTGCTATCGCCGTTCATGCTGTGGCGAATCGGCTTCGTGTCGGCGCTGTTCGTGGTCGGGGTGTTCGCCGTATTCGGCTGGGCGCTGTCGCAGGGCCGCGACGTCGAGACGGCGCGCACGCTGGTGGTCAACGCGATCGTGGTGTTCGAGGTCTTCTATCTGTTCAACGTGCGCTATCTGCACGTCAGCTCGTTCAGTTGGCGCGGCGCGGCCGGCACGCCGGCAGTGCTGATCGCGATCGTGGTGGTGGTGCTGGCGCAACTCGCCTTCACCTATGCCGAACCGATGCAGCGGCTGTTCGACACGCGTCCCGTGTCGCTGCTCGACGGCGCGGTGACGATCGCCGCCGGCGTCGTGCTGATGCTGGTGCTGGAAACCGAAAAGGCGATTCTGCGGCGGGTGGCGCGGGCGCGCGGGACGACGGCGTCGTTGCGCTGAGTCGAGCCGAGTCGAATCGACTCGGCTCGACGACCGCTCAGTTCGACGGCTTGATGCCGGCTTCCTTGATGAGCTTGGCATAGCGCTCACGCTCGGAGCGCAGCAGGCTGGCGAACATGTCGACGCTGCCGGGCGAGACCATGCCGCCGACCTGGGCCATCCGGTTCTGCACGTCCGGGGTGGCCAGCGCAGCCTGGATGGCCCCATGCAGCTTGTTGACAACGGCCGGCGGCGTGCCGCGGGGCGCGATGAAGCCGTACCAGACGGTGGCCTCGAAACCGGGATAGCCGGACTCGGCGATGGTGGGCACGTTGGGCATGGTGGGAATGCGCTGCGCGCTGAGCGCGGCCAGCACCTTGAGGCGGCCGTCCTTGGCCAGCGGCGAGATCTCCAGCGCATTGGTCGCCACCAGCGGAATGTGCCCGCCCAGGGTGTCGTTGATGGCGGGCACGCCGCCCTGGTAGGCCACATGGCGCAGCTTGATGCCGGCCGCACTGGCGAAAAGCTCGAAAGCCAGGTGCGGCGTGGAAGCATTGCCGGGGCTGCCGAAGCTGTAGGCCTCGGGCTTTTCCTTGGCCATCTTGATCAGATCGGCCGGCGTGTTGGCGGCGAAATTGGGATTGGCGGCAATCACCACCGGCACGCGCCCGACCATGGAAACAGGCACGAAATCCTTCTCGGGATCGAAGGGCGGCGGATTGAACAGCGCCGGATTGATGGCGGCGTTGTTGGCCGTGAGCATCAGCGTATAGCCGTCGGGAGCCGACTCCGTCAGCGCCTTGATGGCGATGTTGGTAGCACCGCCCGGCTTGTATTCGACCACGAAGGGCTGACCCAGCGACTGCTGCAGGGCATGGCCGACCGTGCGCGCGACGACGTCGACCGCGCCGCCGGACTTGAAGGCGATGATGATGCGCACCGGCCGGTTCGGATAGTTCTGCGCCTGCACCGGCAAGGCCGCGGCCAGCAGGCCGGCGCTCACGGCGACGGCCATCCCCTTGATCCACTGTCGTCTCATGCTTGTCTCCTTCGTGGTCGTAGTCGTCTCATGATCGATGCGCAGCAGCGCTCAGCGCCCCTGCGATCTCAGCAGGCGATCCAGCCGCGGATAGACGCGACGGGCATTGCCTTCGAAAATCTGCTGCCTGGAGCGCTCGTCCAGATCCGTAGCCGCGATGTAGCGGCGCGTGTCGTCGTAGTGGTGACCGGTGCGCGGATCGATGCCGCGCACCGCGCCCACCATCTCGCTGGCGAAAAGGATGTTGTCCAGCGGAATCACTTCAGTCAGCAGATTGATGCCGGGCTGGTGATAGACGCAGGTGTCGAAAAAGATGTTCTTGAGCAGGTGCTCTTCGAGCAGCGGCTTGTTCATGGCCTGCGCCAGCCCGCGAAAACGCCCCCAGTGATACGGCACGGCGCCGCCGCCGTGCGGAATGACGAAGCGCAGCGTGGGAAAGTCGTGGAACAGGTCTGATTCCAGGCACTGCATGAAGGCAGTGGTGTCGCCGTTGAGGTAGTGCGCTCCCACCGTGTGGAAGCACGCGTTGCAGCTCTGGCTGACGTGGATCATCGCCGGCAGGTCGTGCTCCACCAGCTTCTCATACAGCGGGTACCAGTGACGGTCGGACAGCGGCGGACTGGTCCAATGGCCGCCGGAAGGGTCGGGATTGAGATTGACGCCGACGATGTCGAAGTCGCGCACGCAGCGTTCGATCTCGGCAATGCAGGTGGCGGGATCCACGCCCGGGCTTTGCGGCAGCATCATGGCCTGGGCGAAGTTGCGCGGATACAGCGTGGTGACGCGATGGATCAGGTCGTTGCACAGCGCGGCCCAGGTGGAGGAGACCTGGAAGTCGCCGATGTGGTGGGCCATGAAGATGGCACGCGGGCTGAAGAGGGTGAGGTCGTGGCCACGCTCGCGCATCTGCTTGAGCTGGTTGGCTTCGAGCGTCTCGCGGATCTCGTCGTCGCTGATCTGCAGCTCGCTCACGCGGGGCATGAGCGCGGGGATCTTCACGCCTTCGATCTGGCGTAGGCGCCAAGCCTCGAAGGCCTTGGGCGCGGTGGTGTAGTGACCGTGGGCATCAATGATCATCGAATCGCTCCAATAAGTTCCTGTTCCTGCCGTGCTCAGCCGCTGCCTGCCAGATCCCTGAGCGTCTGCAGAAGCTGCGCCGGAACCTCCACACCCTGTTCGACGGCCCGTGCGGCAAGCTTCTCGCGGCGCGCACCGGGCAGACGCACGCCGGTCTCGGCGCACATGGCCGCGACCAGCGCGCCGACCCGCTCGTGATAGACCGCGGCACCTGCAAACCCGCCCGGGTCGACCACCAGAAAAAGCTGGCCGATGCGCGGCCGGTTACCCTGTGCCTCGAAGAAGGAATCCGCTTCGGCCCCGAAGCGCGCGCCGGTCAACGAAACCACCA
>JAFKGG010000002.1 GCA_017307915.1 Burkholderiales bacterium
CCGGTGGTGGTGGTCGGCAATCTGGTCGCCGGCGGAGCCGGCAAGACGCCGCTGCTGGCGGCGCTGGCCGAGGCGCTGAGCGCCGGCGGTTGGCGGGTCGGCATCATCGCCAGCGGCTATGGCGCGGCGCGGCGCGATGCGCGGCTGGTCGGCGCGGACGACGACCCAGCCGAGCACGGCGACGAAGCGGTGCTGCTGGCGCAGACGACCGGCCTGCCGCTGGCCGCTGCGCGGCGCCGCGCCGAGGCGCTGGCGTTATTGATCGCGCGGCACCCGGGTTTGCAGGTGGTGCTCTCCGACGACGGCCTGCAGCATGCGTCGCTGCCGCGCAGCGTCGAATTGGCGGTGTTCGACGCGCGCGGCGCGGGCAACGGGCGCCTGCTGCCGGCGGGGCCGCTGCGCGAGCCGCTGGAGCATGCGCGGCGAATGGATGCGCTGCTGCTGAACGGCGAGGCAGCCGCGCCGCTGCCGCATGCGCGCTGCTTTCGCTTTCGCGTCGAGCCGGTGCGCTTTGTGCCGGTGGCTGCGGCGCGGGGTGCTGGTGCTGGTGCGGGTAGCGGCGCGGACGCCGATGCAGTACGGAGCAGCGCCGATGCGGTACCGCTCCACCCTGGCGCAGCACCGATCGCACCGCAGGATTTCGCGCACTTCGCAGGCAAGCGCAACGTGCTGGCGGTCGCTGGCACCGGCGCCCCGCAGCGCTTCTTCGACACCTTGCGTGCACTGGGCCTGGCGCCGCGCTGCCTGGCGCTGCCCGATCACGCGCCGCTCGATGCGGCGACGCTGGCGGCGCAGCCCGAGCCCATCATCGTCATGACCACCAAAGACGCCGTAAAATGCCGGGGCTGGGCCGATGACCGCTGCTGGGCGCTGGAAGTGCGCGCAGTGGTCGATCCGGCATTCATCGACTGGCTGATCGGCGCTCTCCGTGGACACACGCCTGCTTGACATCCTGGTTTGCCCGCTGTGCAAGGGCCCGCTGCAACACAAGCGCGGTGGCACCGCGGCCGACGGCGCCACGCTCGACGGCGAACTGCTGTGCCCGGCCGACCGGCTGGCGTTTCCGATCCGCGACGGCATTCCGGTCATGCTGGTCGACGAGGCGCGCAAGCTCGACGACGAAGTCCCGGCGCCGCCAACGCCCGCGCCGGCTTCCTGAGCGTGGCCGCTTCCGATGCTTCGCACCCGGTCGATTTCGTCGCGCTGATTCCGGCGCGGCTGGCTTCGACCCGGCTGCCCGACAAGCCGCTGGCCGACATCGCCGGCCAGCCCATGATCGTCCACGTGGCACAGCGCGCGGCGGCCGCCGGCGCACGCCGCGTCGCGGTGGCCACCGATTCGCAAGCAGTAGCGCAGGCGGTGCGCGCCGCCGGCTTCGAGGCGGTGCTGACGCGCGCCGATCATGCCTCGGGCACCGATCGGCTGGCCGAGGCGGCAGCAGCGATGGGATTGGCCGACGACGACCTGATCGTCAACGTGCAGGGCGACGAACCCTTGATCGCGCCGGCGCTGCTGCGCGACGTGGCGCAGTTGCTGGCCCAGGCGCCCGACTGCGCAATGGCCACCGCCGCCCATCCGATCGATACGCTGGTCGACTTCCTGAACCCGAGCGTGGTGAAGGTGGTGTGCGATGCACATTGGCGCGCGCTGTATTTTTCGCGAGCACCGCTGCCGTTCGAGCGTGACGCGCTGCCCGGCTTTCCGGCGCAGTTGCCGAACGCACTGCCGCCCGGATTGGCCGCCGCCGGCTTGCCGCTGCGCCACATCGGCCTGTATGCCTACCGGATGCCGTTCTTGCAGGTTTATCCGACGCTGCCGCGCGCACCGCTGGAAACGCTCGAATCGCTGGAGCAGTTGCGCGCGCTGTGGCATGGCCATCGCATCGCCGTGCTGCGCACCGAACACGCGCCGGCGCCAGGCGTGGATACGCCGGAAGACCTGCGCCGCGTGCGCGAATGGTTCGCAGCGCAGGCGGCTGCCGCGCCTGCCGCCACGGGCTCGCCGCCACAGGCAAATTGACCGCCCCGCGGCTTTGACGGTACGCTTTGCCGGCTTCACGGCGGCGCAACGACCGTACCGGCCCGGCCGGTACCCTCTGCGCGACGCCGGTGGCGAGGGGCAGCCGTGCCCGTCGCCTTCTGACTCTATTCACCAGGCACATTCATGCGTTTGATTCTCCTTGGCCCTCCCGGCGCCGGCAAAGGCACCCAAGCGGCCTTCATCACCAAGCACTTCGGCATTCCGCAGATTTCCACCGGCGACATGCTGCGCGCCGCCGTGAAAGCCGGCACGCCGCTTGGCCTGGCGGCCAAGAAGGTGATGGATGCCGGCGGCCTGGTGTCGGACGAATTGATCATCGGCCTGGTGAAAGACCGCCTCCAGCAGCCCGATTGCCAGGCCGGCTATCTGTTCGACGGCTTTCCGCGCACCATCCCGCAAGCCGATGCGATGAAGGACGCCGGCGTGCGCATCGACTACGTGCTCGAGATCGACGTGCCCGACCAGGAAATCATCGAACGGATGAGCGGGCGCCGCGTGCACGCCGGCAGCGGCCGCACCTATCACGTCAAGTTCAACCCGCCGAAAACGCCGGGCAAGGACGACGTCACCGGTGAAGACCTGATCCAGCGCGATGACGATCGCGAAGACACGGTGCGCAAGCGGCTGGCCGTGTACCACTCGCAGACGCGGCCCCTGGTCGATTACTACAGCACCTGGGCGCGCACCGGTGATGCCGCCGCGCCCGCCTACCGGAAGATCTCCGGTCTGGGCGGCGTCGAGGAAATCACCGCCCGAGCCTTCGACGCGCTGAAGTAAGCCGATGCGCGCCGCGGTGCTTATCCCGTTTTTCTGTTGGTTCTGTTGGCTTTCCCACTGATAACTAGCAACTAGCGTACGAAGGATGGAGGTAGACTCATGACGGCAACATCGGCGGGCCTTTGGCTCGCTCTGATCTGCGGCGTTGCAGCCGTGCTCTACGGCGTCATATCGAGCCGATGGATCTTGTCTCTGGATGCGGGCAATGCACGAATGCAGGAGATCGCCGCGGCGATCCAGCAAGGCGCCAAGGCGTACCTGAACCGGCAATACCGCACGATCGGTCTGGTCGGCATCATCCTTCTGGTCATCATCTTTTTCGCACCCGGGCTGGGGCTGCTGACGGCGATCGGCTTCGCGATCGGCGCCATTTTGTCGGGCCTGGCGGGTTACATCGGCATGAACGTCTCGGTGCGCGCCAACGTGCGCACCGCGCAAGCCGCCACGCGCGGCCTGCCCGATGCGCTGGCGGTGGCATTCCGCGGCGGCGCCATCACCGGCATGCTGGTGGTCGGTCTGGGCCTGCTCGGCGTGGCCGGCTACTACGCGTACCTGACGCGCAACGGCTTCGATCCGGCGCATCTGCATGAAGTGATCAAGCCGCTGATCGGGCTGGCGTTCGGTTCGTCGCTGATCTCGATCTTCGCGCGGCTGGGCGGCGGCATCTTCACCAAGGGCGCCGACGTCGGCGCCGACCTGGTGGGCAAGGTCGAAGCCGGCATCCCCGAAGACGACCCGCGCAACCCAGCGGTGATCGCCGACAACGTGGGCGACAACGTCGGCGATTGCGCCGGCATGGCGGCCGACCTGTTCGAAACCTACGCGGTGACGCTGATCGCCACGATGCTGCTGGGCGCGCTGATGATCAAGGGCGCCGAGACGCAGGCGGTGGTGTATCCGCTGGCGCTGGGCGGCCTGTCGATCATCGCGTCGATCATCGGCGCGGTGTTCGTGCGCGGCACGCCGGGCATGACCAACATCATGGGTGCGCTGTACAAGGGCCTGATCTGGGCCGGCGTGATCGCCACCGTGCTGGCCTACCCGATCACCAACTGGATGTTCGCGGGCGCCGATCTGGCCGCCGCCGGCACCTCGGTAATGAACCTGTGGCTGTGCGTGGTAGTCGGCATGCTGCTGACCGGGTTGATCGTGTGGATCACCGAGTACTACACCGGCACGCAATACAAGCCGGTGCAGTACGTGGCGCAAGCCTCGAAGACCGGCCACGCCACCAACATCATCGCCGGCATCGCCGTGTCGATGAAATCGACCGCATGGCCGGTGCTGATGGTGTGCGCGGCGATCATCGCCTCGTTCTATCTCGGCGGCCTGTACGGCATCGCAGTGGCCGCGACGGCAATGCTGTCGATGGCCGGCATCGTGGTGGCGCTCGACGCCTACGGTCCGATCACCGACAACGCCGGCGGCATCGCCGAGATGTCGGAGCTGCCCGACTCGGTGCGCAACATCACCGACCCGCTCGACGCGGTGGGCAACACCACCAAGGCGGTGACCAAGGGCTACGCGATCGGCTCGGCCGGTCTGGCAGCGCTGGTGCTGTTCGCCGACTACACGCACGGCCTGGAATCGGTGAACGTGTCCACCACGTTCGACCTGTCCAACCACATGGTGATCGTCGGGCTGTTCATCGGCGGCCTGATCCCGTTCCTGTTCGGCGCGATGGCGATGGAAGCGGTGGGCCGCTCGGCCGGTTCGGTGGTCGAGGAAGTGCGCCGGCAGTTCCGCGAGATCAAGGGCATCATGGAAGGCACCGCCAAGCCCGATTACTCGCGGGCGGTCGACCTGCTGACCAGCTCGGCGATCCGCGAAATGATCGTGCCGTCGCTGCTGCCGGTGGTAGTGCCGGTGCTGGTCGGCCTGCTGCTGGGGCCGGCGGCGCTGGGCGGCCTGTTGATGGGCACGATCGTGACGGGCTTGTTCGTGGCGATCTCGATGTGCACTGGCGGCGGCGCGTGGGACAACGCCAAGAAGTACATCGAGGAAGGCCACCACGGCGGCAAAGGTTCCGATACGCACAAGGCGGCGGTGACCGGCGACACGGTGGGCGATCCGTACAAGGATACGGCCGGCCCGGCGGTGAACCCGCTGATCAAGATCATCAACATCGTGGCGCTGCTGCTGGTGCCGGTGATGGGTGCCATGTATGGCGGCACCTCGCCGAAGGCCGCGCAAGAGGCCGTGCCGGTGACGGCACCGGCGCCGGCAGTTGCACCGGCTCCGGCCGCTGCGCCTGCAGCGCCTG
>JAFKGG010000003.1 GCA_017307915.1 Burkholderiales bacterium
GCGCGTACAAGGTCTGACGGCTGGCTTCGTCGTCCAGCCGCGCGGCCAACGCCAGCCAATCGTCGGCGCGCGCAGCGGTGCGTTCGCGGTATTGCAGTACCGGCTCATAGACGCCCGGCATTCCGTAGGCGGCCAGCAGCTCAAGCAGATCGCGCTGCACCAGCCCCAGATGCCGGGCCAGCGCGCCGAAGCGCGATTGCGTGTAAGGTTGCAATGTGAAGTCGACCGCCACGGCGCGCTGCCCGGCGGACAAGCGCCGCGCCAGCTCATACGCTGCTTGCGCCGACGAGCATACCGGCACGCCGTGCAGCTCGGCATCGCGACAATAGTCGTCCACGGCAAGCACGATGCGCGCTCCGCGCCGCATCAGTTCGCCCAGATGCGCCAGCCCGAGCGTCGATTGCGGGCCAAGCGCGACGATCGGCGTCTCGCGCAGCGCCTGCGCCTGCTGCGCCGGCGCATCATCGGAAAAGGCGCGCAGCAGTCGCTCGCGCAATGAAATCTGGGTCATCATCGAAACTCGAAGCGGCGCGCCGGATTGCCCAGCACCGTGATGCCGGCCGGTATGCGGCCGATCACGACGCTGCCGGCGCCGATGGTGGCATGATCCCCGACGACGGCGCCGGCGGTAATCACGCAATTGGGATGGATGGTGACGAAGCTGCCGATGCGCGCCCCGCCGGCGATCGTGCAGTGCCCATTGATCTGGCACCAGTCGCCGATGCGGGCATCGTGACCGACGATCGTATATTGCTGGATGCAGCTGAATTCGCCGATCGTGACATCGACCGAGATGCCGACATGCGGCGCGACGATGCAGCCTCGCCCCATGCGGCTATACCGTGCCACTTCGGCGCGCGGGTGTACGACGGTGGCAAAATCGACATCATGTTCGTCGCGCAGCACGCGGGTATAGTCAAAACGCTGCTGCGGGTCGCCGATCGCGGCCATGAACACTTCATCGGCCGACGGCTGCCAGGTGAACGGATCGCCGACGATGCCGGCGCGGCGGCCATAGCCGTCGAGCACGTGCGAGCGCGTGTCGAGAAAGCCCTTGACGTCGAACAGCGGGTTATCGTCTTCGATATAGGTCAGCACTTCGCGGCCGAAGCCGCCGGCGCCTACGATCAGCAGTTTGCGTCGATCAGTCATTGTGGGTGGCAGGTGTTGCCGCAGCTCTGCATGCGGTGGCATGCAACGGGTGGAGCGTGCAAAGGCGCGGGCGCAGTGCGGCAGCGGGGTAACCGCTTGCCCCCTGCTGCGCAGGGGGTGCCCTGCGATACTCGGAAGACTGGCCCCGCGGCATGACTCGCTGCGCTCAAACAGATGCCGCGAGTCAGATGTACGAAGCGCGCTGCGCGCGCGGGCCAGCCTTCCTGCGTTTCTCGGCTGCGCAGATACCCCGCTGCCGCACTGCGCCCACGCCTTTGCCGACACAGCGGTGAACTGCCATCAACATGCCAGCAGCAAGGCAATGATGTGAGGGCTCTGTTATGCAATAGTTCGGCCTGGCCTTCGAAGCACTTGCCGGCACGGGTCGCGTCATCGAACATGGTGTTTCTTCGCGAACAAACCAAGTTTTCTGCGCGGTGGGTGGTGGTGGGGGCGTGGCGCTGTCTGCGGCGCCGAGCAGCGCAGCCTTGGGGCTGGCGCGCGCAGCGCGCTTCGTACATCTGACTCGCGGCATCTGTTTGAGCGCAGCGCCCAACGGGCGCGGAGCGAGTCATGCCGCGCAGCCCCAAGGCGAGCAGCGCAGGGCAGCCCGCCCGCAGGGCGGGCCGCCGCGGTCAGCGCCACGCCCCCACCACCGCCCGCCGCGCCGCGCTGAACCCACGCATGTGCGATCCCCCAAACACACACAACTCACCACACGAGCCAACACCCACAGCGACGGCGACAGATCGCAAGCCATCTCAACTGATCGTCAACCCGCCATCCATCACCAGCGTCGTGCCGGTGATCCAGCGGCTGGCGTCGGAGAGCAGGAAGATTGCCGCGTTGGCCACGTCGTCGGGTTTGCCGAATCCCAGCGGGTAGTGCTTGCGTTCTTCTTCCAGCGAGCCGACCACTTCGGCCGTTGCATCGAGCAGCGGCGTCTCGACCAGTGCCGGCGACAGGCAGTTGGCGCGGATGCGGCGCTTGACCACCTCCATCGCCAGGCAGCGGGTCAGCGCGATCAATGCGGCCTTCGACGCTGAATAGGCCCCCACGCCGGCTACGCCGATGTGCGCGGCGATCGAGGCCAGGAAAACGATCGAGCCGCCGGCAGCGATGCCATTGCGGCGTAGCAGCGCCTGCGTCAGCAAGGTGGGCGCTTCGACGTTGATGCTCTGGACTTCGCGCAGGTGATCGGCGGTCATCATGCGCACCGGCGCCAGCCGCGAGATGCCGGCGCTGTGCACGACGCCGTCGATCGGGCCGCCCAGCGCGGCCACCAACGCGTCGCGGTCGGCAGGCTGCGTCAGGTCGGCGCGCAGCATCCGGTGCGGCCGCGACGATGCCGCGGCCAGCGCCTGCTCCGTGTCGGACAGCCGTTGCGCGTCGCGCCCCACGCCGATCACCTCGGCGCCGATACGCGCGCACGAAATCGCGATCGCGCGGCCCAGCCCCGACGTGGCACCGGTGACCAGCACGCGCTTGCCGTCGAGACTGAATGGATTGAAGCCGTCAGACATCGCCCGAATCCTGTCCCGCCGTTAGATCTCGACCAGGTCGCAGACCGCCGTGCCCTGCGTCTGCGCCACGCAACTGGCCCACGACAGGCCGACGCCGAAGCCGCTCATCAGGATCCGCGTGCCGTCGCGGCGCAAGCCGTCGGCGGCGCGCGCCACCATGGTCACCGGGATCGATGCCGAGCTGGTGTTGCCGAAGTCGTACAGCGTGCTGGGCACCTTGGCCTCAGGCAGGCGCAGCTTCTTGCGGATGGTCTCGTTGATCATCCGGTTGGCCTGATGGAAGAAGAAGAAATCGATGCCTTCCGCTGGCTGCCCGCTGCGTTCGAGCAGCGCCTGCACCGCCGGCGGAATGCGCGTGATGGAGAAGTTCAGGATCGCCGGCCCGTCGAGCACGATGTCGATCGGGCGCCGCACGATGCCATCGTCGCCGGCCACCGGCACCAGATGTTCGGGGCGCAGCGGCATGCGGTTGCCGCCGGCCGGGCAATAGATCGCCTGATAGCCGGCGCCGTCGGTGTACATGTCGAAATGCATGGCCGGCGCCGCTTCGTCGTATTCGAGCGCGGTGGCCGTGCCGGCGTCACCGAACAGCACGACGAAGCCCTGGTCCTTGGAATCGGGGTTGGTCGACTTGTCGCCGACCAGCAGCAAGGCGCGCTTGAGTTTGCCGGCGGCCAGCATACTGCCGACCACATATAAACCGTATGGATAGCCGGAACAACCCAGATTGATGTCGAACGCCAGGCAGGAATGGGGCAATCCCAACCTGTCCTGCATCAGCACCGCGGTGCCCGGATACGGATAATCGGACGACTGCGTCACCACCACCAGCGCATCGATCGAATCGCGCGCCCAACCCAGCTCGCCGATCAGACGCTCGGCCGCGGCCTGCGCCAGATCGGAGAAGCACACGCCGGCGACGGATTGCCGACGGTGCGCGATGCCGATGTTGCGCACCAGCCGTTCACGTTCCGACAATTGTTCAGGCGCGCAATCGAGGTTCGATACCGACTGCTTCGGCACGCAGCTCGCCAGCCCGGCAAGGCGGACATTGTTCAGGACGGCATAAGCCATGTTCAGGCCGCCAGCTTGTACAGATCGGCGATCGTCACGCAGTTCTTCAGATCGTTGCCGGTGATCGTGCGGCCGTACTCGACGTCGAACATCACGATGACGCCCAACGCGGCCAGCGAATCCCATTCCGGCAGCGCGCGCAGCTCGGTGCCAGCCACCACTTCGACCGGCTCCTGAAAATCGACTGCGGTCAAGAATTTCTCGATGAACTGTTCGATCGTATCCATGCTCGACAGGGTATCCATGTATCCATCCATTACGCAGGCAGGGTCCGGAACTCGTCGACCGCGCAGCGTACCGCCTGCGCGATCGTTTCGAGTTGGCGAGAATCGAGATCGGGAAAGAAAGGCAGGCCGACCAGCTCGCCGGCCAGCGCATCGGCCACCGGCGTGGCCAGCGTCTGCAACAGGCCGGGCGCGAACGCGTGCTGCGGCAGCAGCGGCTGATACCAGCGGCGCGTGACCACGCCGAGCCGCGCGCAGTGTAGCTCAAGCCGATCACGGCGTCCGGCGCCGGGCCAGCGCAGCGACATCAGCACCGGTGCAGTGGGCACCTCGCCCGCCTGCCAGACCAATTGGCCGTCGGCCGCTTCATCGAGCAAGGCGCGCTGCGCCAGCCAGCGCTCGCGGCGCAGCGGCGCGCGGCGCGGCCAGCGATCGAGCGCCGCCAGGCCAACCGCCGCGTGGTATTCCGACATCTTGGCATTGGTGCCGACAAGGTGCGATACGCCCACCGGCACTTCGGCATCGGCATCGAGGTTGATGCCGAAATTGGACATGCGCCGCACGCGGCGCACCAGCTCGGCATCGCTGGAAACGACCAGCCCGCCCTCGCCGCACGACATCGCCTTGGTGGCATGCAGGCTGAACACCAGCGTGCCGCCGTCGCCGTCCAGCCATTGGCTGCCGAACGCGCCGGCGGCATCGAGCAGCACCGGCACACCGCTGGCCTGCTCGAAGCGGCGCCAGGCGCGCATCGATTGCGCCTGGCCGAAAGTGGCCACCGGCAGCACCGCGCGGCAATCGACTTCGCGCAGTGCGCGCGCGGCGATCTCGGGCGTCAGCGCCCAGCTCTGCTCATCGATGTCGGCCACCACCGGCAGGTGGCCGGCGCGCAGCACCGCGGTGGCGGTGGCAACGAAGGTCAGCGTCGGCACCAGCACCTTGGAACGCGGCGGCAGCGCCAGCGCGGCCAGTGCCAGCTCCAGGCCCAGCGTCGCGCTGCTGACGGTGGTCAGGTAGAAGGGAGCACCGCCCGAGCGCTCGGCAAAGCAGGCCGAGAAGCGCTGCTCCAGCTCGCGCACCAGCGGCCCGCAGTTGGAGTA
>JAFKGG010000390.1 GCA_017307915.1 Burkholderiales bacterium
CTGGTCGGCCGCAAGATCGGCCTGACGTCGCTGGCCGTGCAGCGCCAGCTCGGCGTGGATTCGCCCGACTTCGGCGCGCTGTTCGCCGACATGGCGGTGGGCGACGGCGAAGAGATCGCCTGGTCGCGGCTGATGCAGCCCAAGGCCGAGGCCGAGATCGCGCTGGTGCTCGAGCGCGACCTGGCGCACGCCAAGCACACGGTGGCCGACCTGATATCGGCTACCGCTTATGCGCTGCCCGCCATCGAAGTGGTCGGCAGCCGCATCGCCAACTGGGACATCAAGCTGGTCGACACGGTGGCCGACAATGCCTCGTCGGGCCTGTTCGTGCTCGGCACGCGGCCGGTGAAGCTGTCCAAGCTCGACCTGGCCGGCTGCGGCATGACGCTGGAACGGCGTGGCGAACAGGTGTCGGTGGGCGCCGGCTCGGCCTGCCTGGGCAACCCCTTGAACGCCGCCATCTGGCTGGCGGATACGCTGGCGCGGCTGGGCACGCCGCTGCGTGCCGGCGATGTGTTGATGACCGGGGCACTCGGCCCGATGGCGGTCATCAATCCCGGCGAAGTGTTTACTGCCCGTATTGAAGGGCTGGGCTCGGTCAGCGCCGTATTCGGCAAGTGACCCCCGCAAGCGAGATCAAATCATGCTCATGAATACCGATTCCCGTATCCCGGTGGCCATCGTCGGCTCCGGCAACATCGGCACCGACCTGATGATCAAGGTGCTGCGCAACTCGCGCCATCTGGCGATGAAGGCGATGGTCGGCATCGACCCGCAATCGGACGGACTGGCCCGTGCCCAGCGCATGGGGGTGGCCACCACCGCCGAAGGCGTCGACGGGCTGCTGAAGATGCCGCAGTTCAAGGAGATCGGCATCGTCTTCGACGCCACCAGCGCCGGTGCGCATGCGCGCCACAACGAGCTGCTCAAGCCGCACGGCGTGCAGGTGGTCGACCTGACGCCGGCCGCGATCGGCCCTTACGTGGTGCCGGTGGTCAACCTCGACCAGCATCTGGCTGCACAGAACGTCAACATGGTGACCTGCGGTGGCCAGGCGACCATTCCGATGGTGCGCGCGGTGTCGCGCGTGGCGCCGGTGCGTTATGCCGAGATCGTGGCATCGATCGCCAGCAAGTCGGCCGGCCCCGGCACGCGCGCCAACATCGATGAATTCACCGAGACCACGTCGAAGGCGATCGTCGAGGTCGGCGGCGCCAAGGAAGGCAAGGCGATCATCGTTCTGAACCCGGCCGAACCGCCGCTGATCATGCGTGACACCGTCTACTGCCTGACCGAGCTCGACGCCGACCAGGCGGCGATCGCCGCGTCGGTGAAGAAGATGGTGGCCGACGTGGCCGCTTACGTGCCCGGCTACCGGCTGAAGCAGGACGTCCAATTCGAGCGCATCGACGGTGACCGCCGCATCAACGTGCCGGGCATAGGCCTCACGCAAGGTTTGAAGGTATCGGTGTTCCTCGAAGTGGAGGGCGCCGCGCACTACCTGCCGGCCTATGCAGGCAACCTCGACATCATGACCAGCGCCGCGCTGGCCGCTGCCGAACAGATGGCGGTGCGCCGGCTGGCCAGCCGCGCCGCCGCGTGAAGGAGAGCATCATGACCAGCAATTTGGATACCAAGAAAAAGATCTACGTCTCCGACGTCACGCTGCGCGACGGCATGCATGCCATCCGCCACCAGTATTCGTTGCAGGATGCGGTCCGCATCGCGCGCGCGCTCGACGAGGCGCGCGTCGACAGCATCGAGGTGGCGCACGGCGACGGCCTGCGCGGCTCCAGTTTCAACTACGGCTTCGGCGCGCATACCGACCTGGAATGGATCGAGGCGGTGGCCGGCAACGTCAAGCATGCCAAGGTGGCGACGCTGCTGCTGCCCGGCATCGGCACCGTGCACGACCTGCGCAATGCCTATGACGCCGGCGCGCGCGTGGTGCGCGTGGCCACGCACTGCACCGAGGCCGACATTTCCAAGCAGCACATCGAATACGCGCGTGAACTGGGCATGAACGCGGTCGGCTTCCTGATGATGAGCCACATGAATTCGCCCGAGGGCTTGGCGCATCAGGCCAAGCTGATGGAAAGCTACGGCGCGCAATGCGTGTACGTGGTCGACTCGGGCGGCGCGATGAACATGTACGACATCGCGGCGCGCTTCAAGGCGCTGAAGGGAGTGCTCAAGCCCGAGACCGAAACCGGCATGCACGCGCATCACAATCTGAGTCTGGGCGTGGCCAACAGCATCGTGGCGCTGGAACACGGCTGCGATCGCATCGACGCCAGCCTGACCGGCATGGGCGCCGGTGCCGGCAACGCGCCGCTGGAAGTCTTCATCGCGGCAGTCGACCGCATGGGCCTGAACCACGGCTGCGACGTGCGCGGGCTGATCGATGCGGCCGAAGACATCGTGCGCCCGCTGCAGCAGCGCCCGGTGCGCGTCGATCGCGAGACGCTGGCGCTGGGCTATGCCGGCGTGTATTCGAGCTTCCTGTTGCACAGCGAGGCGGCGGCCAAGCGCTATGGTCTGTCGGCCTTCGACATCATGGTCGAACTGGGCAAGCGCCGCATGGTGGGCGGCCAGGAAGACATGATCGTCGACGTGGCGCTCGACATGCTCAACAAGGCCGAAGGCAAGGCCGGCGCTGACGCAACCCCTGCGAGCAAAGCAGCATGATCCAGATCGCCGAAGCAGCACGTCAGCTCGACGACGCCGCGCGCGAGCGGCGCGCCGTCGAGCAGTTCGCGCCTGGCCAGCTTACGCTGGCGCAGGCCTACGAGATCCAGCGCGCATCGATCCACCGCCGCGTCGAGCGCGGCGAGCACATGAAGGGCATCAAGCTGGGCTTCACCAGCCGGCAGAAGATGATCCAGATGGGCGTCGATGCGCTGATCTGGGGCCTGCTCACCGATGCCATGATCGAGGAAGAGGGGGGCGTCGTCGACCTGGGGCGCTACGTCCATCCGCGCGCAGAACCCGAGGTGTGCTTCGTCACGCGCCGGCCGATCGATGCGCCGATGACCGCGCTCGAAGCGATCGACTACCTGGAGGCGGTGGCGCCGGCGGTCGAGATCATCGATTCGCGCTTTCGCAATTTCAAGTTCGACCTGGAAAACGTCGTTGCCGACAACTGCTCGTCGGCCGGGTTGGTGGTCGGGCCGTGGACGCGCAACTTCGATGCGTTGGCCAATGCCGGCGTGCGCTTGCAGTTCGACGGGCGCGACGTGCAGGTGGGCAGCACCGCGGCGATCCTTGGTCATCCGCTGCGCTGCATCGTGCAGGCGTCGCGGCTGTTGCATGAGGCCCAGATGACGCTGCCGGCCGGCTCGCTGGTCATGGCCGGCGCGGCCACTGCGGCTGAAGCGCTGCGCCCCGGCATCCACGTGCAGTGCCAGGTGGGCAGCGGCGCGTCGGCGCTGGGGCGGGCCGAGTTCCAGACGGCCTTGGCCTAGGCGAGTCGGCACGCTCCGATCCGCTTCGGCCACGATGCCTGGCCGAAGCGGGGCGGCGCCGGTCACGTTGCAGAGATTTGCACGCCATCGACATCGGTGGCGTGTCGGCGGCGCGCGCCGGTGCCGTGGCCGGCTGATGGATGCGGCACCGTTTTCGAAACCGTTCATACCGAGGATCCACGATGAGCACCGACAAGCAACCCGTTACCGGCGCCCAGATCGTCGCCGGCAAGGCCAAGCCGCGCGGCCGTTTCCCGCACGTCAAGCGCGCCGGCGATTTCCTGTTCGTCTCGGGGACCAGTTCGCGGCGGCCCGACAACAGCTTCATCGGCGTCGAGGTCGACGAGATGGGGGTGACTAAGCTCGACATCCGTGCGCAGACGCGTGCCGTGATCGAAAACATCCGCGACATCCTGAAGAGCGCCGGCGCTGATCTGAGCGACCTGGTCGAGGCTCAGGTGTTCCTGGTCAGCATGAACGATTTCGGCGGCTACAACGAAGTCTGGGCCGAGTTCTTCGACTACGACGGGCCCACGCGCACCACGGTGGCGGTGCACCAGTTGCCGCACCCGCACCTGCTGATCGAGATCAAGGCCACGGCCTACAAGCCGCGCTGAATTTGAATGCCCGCGCCGCGCCGGCGCGCTTTACGTGTCCGAAGAGTTCCATCATGCTCAAACATGGTTATCCGCTGAACTTCCAGCGCTGGCTGGATCAGCATTCACATTTGCTCAAGCCGCCGGTCGGCAATCAGCAGATCTGGAAGGACGGCGATTTCATCGTCACGGTGGTCGGCGGGCCGAACGGCCGCAGCGATTTCCACGACGATCCGCTCGAAGAGTTTTTCTATCAGTTCAAGGGCAACGCGCATCTGCTGCTGTGGGATCGCGGCCGCTACGAGCGTGTCGATCTGAATGAGGGCGACATTTTCCTGCTGCCGCCGCACGTGCATCATTCGCCGCAACGGCCCGAGGCCGGCAGCCTGTGCCTGGTCATCGAGCGCCAGCGACCGGCCGGCGAACGCGACGCCTTTCAATGGAGCTGTGCCTGCTGCGGCACCGTGTTGCAGCGCTATGAAGTGATGCTGCAAAGCATCGTCGACGACTTGCCGACGACTTATGAACGTTTCTATGCCACGGACGAAAGCGCACGCCGCTGTTCGAACTGCGGCGAAGTGCATCCGGGCCGCGATTATCAGGCCTGGCATCGGCGATTGGCCGAGGCCGGCAAAGTGACGACGACTACCGGGAGCGCCTCATGATCGACATGCATTCACACTTTTTCCCGCCGATCACGCGGGCTGAAGCGGCGGCCTTCGACGCCGAGCGCGCGCCCTGGCTGGCGGTGCGCGAAGGCGAATCGGAAGGGCAGGTGATGGTCGGCGACCGTCCATTCCGTCCGGTCTACCAGGCGCTGTGGGATGCCGACTTTCGCGTTGCCGAACTCGATCAGCAGGGCATCGACGTGCAGGTGCTGTGCGCCACGCCGGTGATGTTCGGCTACGCTTGGGAACCAGCCAAGGCAGCCGATTGGGCGGCGCGGATGAACGATCGCGCGGTAGCGTTCTGCGCCCGGCATCCGCGGCGCCTGAAGGCCTTGTCGCAGGTGCCGCTGCAGGATCTGAAGCTGGCCTGCGCCGAGGTGTCGCGCGCGCAGGCGGCCGGCTGCATCGGTGTGCAGATCGGCAATCACGTCGGCGACAAGGATCTCGACCACGAACTGCTGGTCGATTTCCTGATTCACTGCGCCGAGCAATCGATCCCGGTGCTGGTGCATCCGTGGGACATGATGGGCGGCAACCGGATGAAAAAATGGATGCTGCCCTGGCTGGTGTCGATGCCGGCAGAAACGCAATTGGGCATGCTGTCGCTGATTCTGTCGGGCGCGCTTGAACGCATTCCCGAATCGCTGCGCATCTGTTTCGCGCACGGCGGCGGTTCGTTCGCCTATCTGCTGGGCCGCGTCGACAACGCCTGGCGCCACCGCGACATCATCCGCAAGGATTGCCCGCGGCTGCCGTCAGAATATGCGCGGCGCTTTCACGTGGATTCGGCGGTGTTCGATCCGGGCGCGTTCAAGCTGCTGGTCGATGTGATGGGGGTCGATCGCGTGTTGCTTGGCTCCGATTATCCGTTCCCGCTAGGGGAGCAGAAGATCGGTAGCCTGGTGCGTGAAGTCGAGTTTCTGTCGGGGGGGCAGAAGCAGCAGATTCTGCGTGGGAACTCGGAGGCGTTCTTCGGGTTGGCGTAGGTGCGGCTTGCGCAGAGCCGGGCATGCTAAGGGCCGGCATGCGTGGGTAGGGTGCGGCGCGGCGGGCGGTGAGGGGTGGGCCGCGCTGACCGCGGCGGCCCACCCTGCGGGTGGGCTGCCCTGCGCTGCTCGCCTTGGGGCTGCGCGGCATGACTCGCTGCGCTCGCTTCGCGAGCTCCGCTCAAACAGATGCCGCGAGTCAGAGGTACGAAGCGCGCTGCGCGCGCCAGCCCCAAGGCTGCGCTGCTCGGCGCCGCAGACAGCGCGGCCCACCCCTCACCGCCCGCCGCGCAACATGCTTGGGCTGCTATCGACGAAACACACGTTGATGGATCTCTCGTTGTTCATGTCAGCACCAATTGAACCGAGATATGCACGACACGAGCCGGTGGCACGAGTCCATGCGTTCACAGCACGAACCTAATTGATTGACTCGGTCAAGTATTCACCCAAGATTGCAATCAAACAAACCCATCACTTCAGCACTCAGGCGATGGTGTATTCGTTGCAGTCTGCCACCGTATCGGCGAAGGCGTGGGCCCAAGGGGGGCGGCGGGGTATCTGCGCAGCCGAGGAGCACAGGTCTGATGGCCCGCGCGCAGCGCGCTTCGTATATTCTGACTCGCGGCATCTGTTTGAGCGCAGCGCCCGCAGGGCGCGGAGCGAGTCATGCCGCGGGGCCATCAGGCCGAGCACCGCAGGGCACCCCCGCGCAGCGGGGGCAAGCAGTTACCCCCCCGCCCCCCTTGGGCCCGCGCCTTCGCCCGCCCCACTGACCGCAAGAACAACACCCGCCACACACCAAACTATCAGCGCGAATCTTCCAAATAATTCCCAGCATCAAACACCACCGGCCCCTCATCCGGATTGAAACTCACCCCGGCCGGGTCCTCCCCGCGCTGCACCCGCTCGATCTGCCGCTGCATGTATCGGCGCAACATCACGATGCCGCGATCGGAGGTGGCCAAGTGCTCTTCCGAGTGCCACGCGATCGCCCCCTGGCTGACCTGTGCTTCGTAATCACCCGGCAGCCGCTGATGTTCCTCTTCGGCCAGTTCTTCCCACAGCCGCCCGTTCAGGCGCGAGCGCATGCGCACCAGTTCGCCGGCTTCGCGCACGCGGCCGGCCACATAGATGCGAAAGCTGTGATCGTCGATCGGCAGGATCCAGCCTATGGATTCGACGCGGCCGAACTTGCCGATGCGCGGGCTCGGAATCACGCGCAAGGTGGGGGTCGCCGCCAGGCTGATGCGCCGGAACAGCTTGCCGTCGGGCAGCGTGCGGATCGACGTGGTGCGTACGCCCAGCTCGAATGTGTCCCATTGCACGTCGGGCATCAAGGCCATCTGCTCGACGAACTGCGTGCCGCTGAAGGTCGCATGCAAGACCACGACGTGGAACGGATCGACCAGGTTCTCGTAATGCTGGAACCAATTGCAGTCGATGATCTGCGGGCCACCGCCGCCGATGCTGGCATCGTTGGTTTCGATGAACTCGCCGTCGTCGAGTCGTTCCAGGGCATCGTAACGCGGCAGGATCGGTTTCTTATCGGGTGGGCCCATGTAGGCCCACAGCAAGCCGTAGCGTTCCTGTACCGGATACCAGGGCTGCCTGACCCGATGCTTCGAGCGTCCGCCGTCGGGTTCGCAGGGCTGCTCCACGCATTGGCCCTGCACGTCGAACAGCCAGCCGTGATAGCAGCAGCGGATGCCGCGTTCTTCCACCTTGCCGTAGTACAGCGAGGTGCCGCGGTGCGCACAGTGCGGATAGACCAGCCCCGGCCGGCCGGCCTTGTCGCGGAACAGGATCAGGTCTTCGCCCAGCACGCGCAGCTTGCGCGGCGTATCGCTGGCATCCGCGGTCAGACCGACCGGGTGCCAGTAGCGGCGTAGTAGTTCGCCCATCGGCGTGCCGGCGCCGACCTCGGTGAGCGCGGCATTGTAGCTGGGCCGTTTGCGCCCATAGGCGGTGCCGATGTCGATGGCGGCCGATCGGGTTTCGCCGGCTTGCAGCGTCGGATTCATCGCGGGCTCCGTCATTGCGCCGTGACGCCGGCGGCCTTGATCAGTTCTTCGACGCGCGGGAAGTCGGCCTTGTAGCTGGCCAGGAATTCCGGCGGCGTGTTGCCCAGCGGTTCGAAGCCGAAGCCGACCAGCCGCGTCGCCACGTCGGGCAGCCGCGTGACTTCGCGCAGCGCCTGCGACCAGGCATCGATGATCGCTTGCGGCGTTCTCGCCGGGGCGTAGGCACCGATCCAGCTATCCAGGGCGAAGCCGGTAAAGCCTGCTTCGCCGAAGGTCGGCACGTCGGGCATCGTCGATACGCGCCGCGAACCGCCGATCGCCAAACCGCGCAGTTTGCCCGCCTGCGCGTGGGCGCGCGCGGCAGCCGGGTTGGCCCAGGCAAAGTCGAGCACCTTGCCAAACATGTCCTGGTGCGCCGCCACCTCCGATTTGTACGGCACGTGCGTGATCTGCAGTTCGGCCTGCCGCTTGAGCAGCTCACCCAGCAGATGCGCCTGCGAGCCATTGCCCCAGGTACCGTAGGTCATGCCCGGGTGCTGCCTGGCGTAGGCGACGAATTCCTTCAGCGTGGCGTAGGGCGCATCGGCGCGCACCACCAGCATCGGCCCACCGGTGGCAAGCTGCGACAGCGGTTCGAAATCCTTGAGCGGGTCATAGGGCAGTTTCGGCAGCAGGATGGCATTGTTGATGTGCGTCAGCGGCAGCGTGATCAGAATCGTGTGGCCATCGGGGGCTGCCTTGGCCACCGCGTCGGCGGCCAGAATGCCGCTGGCGCCCGGCTTGGCCTCGACCACCACGGTCTGGCCCCAGCGCTGCTGCAGCTTTTCGGCATAGACGCGGGCGATGGTGTCGATCGGGCCGCCGGCTGCGCCGAATGGCACGATCCTGATCAGCCTCGATGGAAAGGCTGCCTGCTGGGCCGACACCGGCCCAGCCAGGCTGCCGGCAGCGGCGGCAAGCAAGGCGCTGCCGCTGCTGCCCAGGATGCGGCGCCGCATATTGGAGATGGATCGCATGGCTTGTCTCCTCGTTATTGGGTGAACGTGACAAGATACGAAGCCTCTTGATCCCGATCAATTTCAACGTTTGGATATGAGTTATGGCGATTCGTGATATCCGCAGCCTAGATGTCGCGATGCTGCGGACCTTCGATGCGCTGATGCGCGAGCGTAGCGTGTCGCGCGCGGCGGCCAGGCTGTTTCTGAGCCAACCGGCAGTCAGCGCATCGCTGAAGCGGCTGCGCGAGACCTTCGACGATCCCTTATTCACGCGCACCGCGCACGGCGTGCTGCCGACGCCGCGCGCGCTGGCGCTGGCGCCGCACGTCGAACAGGCCCTGATCCACGTGCAGCGCCTGCTCAACGTCGAGCGCGAGTTCGATCCGGCTGCTTCCGATCGCATCCTGCGCGTGGCCGGCAGCGATCATTCGAGCCGCATGCTGTTGCCGCCGCTGTGCCACATGCTGGCCGAGTGCGGCTCGCGTATCCGCCTGTTCTGGGAGGCGGCCGACTACCGTGCGCTGGCCGAGCGCCTGCACAAGGGCGATGTCGATCTCGGCATGCTGCCGTCGCGCACGATCCCGGTAGACGTCGAGTTCGAGGCACTGTACGAAGACGTGTACGTTGTGGTGGCGCGCCATGGCAATCCCTTGCTCGCCAGCGGCATGAGTCTCGATGCCTTCTGTCTGGCGCCCCATGCCGTGCTGGCGCAAAGCCGCTCAGGGCTCGATGACGCGATCGACCAGGCGCTGGCGCGTCATGGTCGAAGCCGCTATGCGCAGGTGGCGCTGACCAGTTTCGGCGAGATGGCCGAGCTGCTGGCGGCTAGCGACCATACGGCCGTGTTTCCGCGACGCGTGGCGCGCCGTTATGCCGCCACGCTGGTCGAGCATCCATTGCCGTTCGAATTGCCGAGCTATCGGCTGTATGCCTGTTGGCACTTGCGTTCGAACGAGGATCCGGCGGTGCAGTGGCTCAGGCGCGAGATCGTTAGGCTGGGGCGCGCGGTGATGCTGCCGGGGGAATGAGCGATTTCGACGAGGTGGCTTAGACGAGGAGGTCTCCTCAGGCCGCTGCCTCGGTCACTCAGGCCGCTGTCTCGGCCACCGTCTCGCCGCTGATGCGCCGCGCATTGGGCCAGGCCCCGCTGGCCAGCAACTGTTCGAGTTCCTGCGCGACGATCTCGTGTACGCGATCGATCGCCAGCGCGCCCTCGTCGCGCCGCGTGCGCACCAGATACATCTTCCAGTTCACCAGCGGCGAGGTGAACGGCAGCGCCACCAGCAGGCCGGATTCGACCGCATAACTCCACGACGTGTTCAGGCTGAACAGCGTGGTGCCCATGCCGCGCTCGACCAGGCCGCGGATCGTCGTCGCGCCGTCGGTCTCGTAGACGATGTTCGGCCGGATGCCGTGGCCCGCGCTCAGGCGGTCGACCAGCACGCGCACGTTGTGCGGCTTGCGCGGCAGGATCAGCGGCAGCACCGCCAGGTCGGCTACCGAGCAGGCGTCGGGCACCGGGCGGCCGAACTGCGCCGCCGCTGCACGTGCCGCGGCAAACAGGAACAACGGCTCGACCAGGAACGGTTTGACCGAGAAGCCTGAGCCCAGGTCGGCGTTGTAAGTCATCGCGATGTCGGCTTCGCCGCGGATCAGCCAGCCGTGCACGTTCGACGGCGTGCCTTCCAGCACCTGCAGGTTTACCAGCGGCAGCTCGCGCAGGCAGCGCTCGACCACCGGCGGCGCCAGTAAGCCGCAGGTGCGCTGCGGCAGCGCGATGCGCACTTCGCCCGACGGCGTCTGGGCGAACGACGACAGATTGCGTTCCATGTCGGCCACTTCGTCGACCAGCCGCCGCGCACGCACCAGGAATGCATGCCCGGCCTGCGTCAGCGCCACGCCGCGCGCATGGCGCTCGAGCAGCAGGGCACCCATGCGGTGCTCGAGCCGCTGCACGCGCTTGCTCAGCGCTGATTGCGCGATGCACAGGTCGGCCGCCGCTTGCGCGAAGCTGCCGTGCTGCGCCACGACGACGAAGGCTCTCAGATCCTCGAAAATCACGCTGACCACTCCTGCCTCGGCGAACCGCCAGGAAGGCAGTCTACGCGGCCGGCACGGACAGCGCGGGATGTTCCTGAGCGACGGCATAGTGCCCCTGCGTAAACAGCAGCGGTTCGCCGTGAAAGCGCGCATAACGCTCGACGCGACCGACGATCAGCAGATGATCGCCGCCGTCGAGCGCTTGTTCGAGCCGGCATTCCAGATGCGCCAGGCAACCGGCCAGCAGCGGTGCGCCGTGCCGCCCGGGTGACCAGTCAGCGTCGTTGAACTTGTCGGCGCGGCTGGCGGCGAAGCGGTTCGACACGGCAAGCTGCTCGGCCGACAGCACGTTGACGGCGAACCGACCGGCACGGCGAAACAGCGGCAAGCTGGCAGATTCGCGGCGGATCGACCACAGGATGAGCGGCGGATCGAGCGACAGCGACGCGAACGAATTGACCACGATGCCGGCAAGCTGACCCTCATGCTGCGCCGTCATCACCGCCACGCCGGTGGCGAACTGGCCCAGGCAGCGACGGAACGCGCGCGCGTCGGCGTGCGGCTCGCCCTGTTCGATCGGGGGCGGCAGGGCGCTCATGCTGATCGAGGGCGGCAGGGCGTTCATGCAGCGCTCGTCATGGGCATGCCGGTCGCCGCCTGTGCACGCCCCGTGGCGGGCGCGTCTGCCGCATCGAGCAGCGCCACCAGGTCGCACTGCATCCGCATGCTGGCTGGTAGCCGGTCGGAGACGATGACGTGGCGCGCGGGTCGTGACGTCGGGTCAGGAAAGTGTGTTGTCCAGTGCTGGTTGATGAGTTCGCGCGGTACCTCGGGGTGCAGAAAGAACGTCATCTTCAACACGTGCTCGAAGCCGCCGCCAGCAGCGGCCAGAATACGGCCGACGTTGTCGAACATCAGGCGGCATTGCTCGGGCAGCGGCTCGGGCACCTTGCCGGTGAAGCGATCGGTGCCGAACACGGCGCCGGTCATCAGCCAGCGGTCGATCACGCTGGCTGCCGGCACCGGGTTGTTGCCGTGCGAAAAGCCTTCGATGTAGACGCTGCGGCGCATGTCGGGCTCCGTAGTGGGTGCGTTGAGCTCAGGCGTTGACCATCAGACGGCCAGCGCCAGCAGCCCATAGCCCGTCAGCATCGGCGCCCAGTAGTGGCGCTGGATGCGCGTGAAGTTCTCGCCGTGCTCATCGAGTGCGCCGCGCATCGCCAGCCAGATCATCATCTCGACCGATTCGACGCCGCCGCGGAACATGTAGTCCTCGTGGCTGGCTTGGCACAGCGCCTGCGGCGTCTGTTCGAGCAGGTCCATGAAGCGCTGGTCCCACTGCGGATTGGTCAGGCCGAAATCGGGCCCATGCAACTGGTGCGACAACCCGCCGGTGGCCAGCACCGCCACGCGCGTATCTTGCGGCCAGGTGCGTATCGCGCGGCCGACCGAGCGGCCGAGCCGGTAGCAGCGTGCCGGCGTGGGCAGCGGCTCGCGCAGCACGTTGACGAAGATCGGCACCACGCGCACGCGCCAGGGCGGTTCGGTAAGCAACGGCAGCACCGACATCACGCCATGGTCGAGCTGCATCGCCTGGCAGATCGTCGGGTCGAACTCGTCGCGCAGCAGATGCTCGGCCAGATGCCAGCCAAGCTCGACGTCGCCGGGCACCGGCGGCAATGGCCGCGGTCCGCTGCCTTCGTCGGCTACCGGCATGCTGTCGTCGATGCCCAGCGCGAAGGTCGGGTAGGCGCCGAACTGGAAGTGGTTCAGGTGGTCGTTGTAGAACACGACCAGCGTCTGAACCTGCTGCTCGGCCAGCCACGCGCGCACCGGTGCGTAGGCGTCGAAGAACGGCTTCCATTCAGGCCGCTGCTGATGCTCGGCGTCGGCCGCGTGCGCGATCGACGGGGCGTGCGACGAACCGATGCCGCCGATCAGAATTCCCATGCTTGTCCCCGGTTGGCGGCGCGCCGTTCGGCGATGAACTCGGCGGCGCTCTGGCCGCGTCCTTTGGCACCGCGTTCGATGATCGTGGTGCCCAGCGCGAAGCTGGCCTTGCCCAGCGCGACATTTGACGCGCCGTAGTCGAGCAAGGCGTCGTAGTCGCGCCGGCGCAGCAGGTCGCGCTCGTGCTCGCTCAGGCCGTATTCGGCCATGCAGCGCTCCGGATCGGCCGCGAACGCCGCCCGCTGCCGGGGCTCGCGCATGCTGGTCAGGAAGCCGTTCAATCTGAAGCCGCGTTGCGCGCGCGCCGGCGTGAAGCGGCAGGTGCCGCGGATCGCGACGCGCGGGCCGAGGATCGAATCCAGGTCGCCGGCCGATGCCGGATCGCAGCCGGCCTTGCCGGCGGGGTCGTCGCTCACCATTGCTACTCCATGCTCCGGACGAATCAGTCGTTCAGGCTGCGGATCAGCCCGGCAGCCGCTTTGGCGAACAGCGAGGCGTCGTTGCTCACCATCACGAAGGCAAAGCCGCGATCGCGGCATTGGCGCGCAGCTGCGGCGTCGCCGACTGCCGTGCCGCAGGGCACACCCAATCGCCGGCAGGTGGCCAGCAGTGCATCGATCAGCGCAGCGTTGTCGGGGTGGCTGGCCGGCTTGCCGGTAGCTAATGCCAGATCGCCGGGGCCGACGAAGGCAGCATTCACGCCGGGCACCGACAGGATCTGCTCGGCCTGGCGCAGCGCCTCGGCGTCTTCGAGCTGCGCGCCGCGGAACACCGACGAATTGCCGTGCGCGACGTAATCAGCGGTGCTCTTCAGGCCCCAATGGCCGGCGCGCGAGGTGATGCCCAGCCCACGCCAACCCAGCGGAGTGAACAGCATGCCGTCGACGGCGCGGCGCGCTTCATCGGCCGAGCGCACGCGCGGGATCAGCACGCCGTCGGCGCCGCTGTCGAGAATGCGCTGCACGTCGGCGCCGTTGGCATCGGGCAGGCGCACCAGTGCGCTCATGCCGAAGCCTTGCGCGCCGACGATGCAGCGATAGGCGCTGTCGAAGGTGTGCGGCGCATGCTCCATATCGATGACGATGAAGTCGAAGCCGGCCAGCGCCAGCATCTCCAGTGTCTCGAGGGTACCGAGCTTGACCCAGGTACCGAAGCGGCAGGTGCCCGGCTGCGCGAGTTTGTGCAGGAAATTGGCCATCGGCGTGCCTGTGCTCTATGCCAGCGCGGCCGGAGCGGCAGCGTCGCGCAGCCGTTCGGGCAATGGATACTCATCGGCGTTGCACACCAGGCCCGGTTTGAGCGAGAAGTCGTCGCGCGGCGGCGCAAAGATGTCGACCAGCCGCATGCCCGAGGTGCCGATCGATTGCGAGGTGTGCACGATCTTCGGCGGGATCACGATCAGCGACGGCGAGTCGACCTCTTCATGAGTGTCGTCGCGCCAGCGCGTCATGTCGGGTGTCCACGGATAACGCAGGTGATGCACGTAGCGGCCGCGCACCGCCAGCGAACCCTGTTCGAAATCGATGTGCGAATGCGGCGTCATCTTGCGGACGTCGCGCGGTGCCTTGTTCGGCAGGAACACGTTGAGCATCAGATTGCTGCTGCGAAACAGCCGCATCGTCGTGTCGCTGCGCACGTAGTCGGCCAGCCGGTAGTGGCGCAGCCGGTAGCCGTCGGCCGGCGCCGGCCATGATTCAAGCGGTGCCACGTCGGTGATGTCCGCGTCATAGTCGGCGGCGTTCTCGGCCTGCGCCAGCAGGTCGGCGCAGCGTCGGCTGAACACGCGGTACAGCCAGCCGCCGTCGAGCACGGTGATGCGGCTGTCGCCGGGCGGCACGATGCTCAGGCTGTCGCCGGCCGATTCGACGCGCTCGCCGCCGGCTTCGATGCGCGCAGGCAGCGCTTCGGGCAGCAGCAGCATGTATTCGTCGCTTTGTTGCGCGGCAGGGCGGTTCAGCACGGCACCGGCGCTGGCCTGCGTGGCGACGACGACGAAGTTCGTGCCGCGGGTGATCCAGTGTCGCGTGCCGTCGGCGTCGCTGCGCAGCGGCGGCTGTTCGTAATAGCGGGCCGTATAGGCCGGCCGGGCGGGCTCGCTCATCGGGCGTCCTTTGATCGTTTGGTCGGATCGGCGGTGTGGCCGCGGCTCAATCCATCGACAGGCCGATGAGCTTGACGATCTCGCCGGTGCTCTTGATCTCGCGTTCCATGTGCGACTGCATCTCGGCCGGCGTGCTGCCGGTCCATTCGGCGCCGGAACCGGCGTTGTTGATCCAGGCTACCGCTTCGTTCGATTTCAGCGCCGCGAGGAACGCAGCATTGAGCCTGGCTACGACCGCGGGCGGCGTCTTGGCCGGCGCCACCACGCCTTGCCAGTATTCCGACGCAAAGCCGGTCAGGCCGGCCTGCGCGACGGTCGGCAGGTTCGGCATCATCGGATTGCGTTTGGTGCCGGATACCGCCAGCGCAGTGATCTTGCCGCTGTCGGCCTGCGGTTTGACGACGCGTGCGCCGGCGAACATCAGGTTCAGCGAGCCGCCGATCAGATCCGACAGCGCCGGCGCTTCGCCCTTGTACGGCACGTGCTGGATCGACAGGCCGCCGGCGCGCAGCTTGAACGCCTCCATCGCCAAGTGGTGCGGCGTGCCGTTGCCGGGCGTGCCATACGACAGCTTGTTCGGATTGCTGCGCGCATAGGCGATGAGCTGGCCGACGTCCTTGACGCCGAGTTCATTGGAAGCGATCAGCACCAGCGCGCCCTTGACCGTCAGCGTGACCGGCGCGAAGCTGGTCAACGGGTCGTAGGGCAGCTTCTTGTAGACGTGCGGATTCAACGCGAAAGTCGCGTTGTCGCCCCACAGCAGCGTGTAGCCGTCGGCAGCCGCCTTGGCCACTTCGGCGGCGCCGACCACGGTGCCGGCGCCGGGCCGGTTGTCGACCACGATCGGCTGGCCCAGCGATTCGCCGGCCAGCTTGGCCAGTTGCCGCGCCAGGATGTCGGTGCCGCCGCCGGCGGCGTAGGGCACGACGAGGCGGATCGGGCGGTTCGGGTAAGCGGCTTCCTGCGCCTGGGCCTGCGATTGCAGCGGCAGCAGCGCCATCGCGGTGGCCATCAGCGCTGCGGTGCGCAGCGCGGTGCGGCGTTTGCTCATCTGGGTCATGTTGCTTGTCTCCTGTTTGGGATTGTGATGTTCGAATCGGTCCGGCAAGCGATCGTTCATGCGTAGTAGTTGCGCGCCGCGTTCTCGTCGCCCAGCAGCGTGCCGGCCCAGGCGTTGGCGTGCAGTTGATAGTTGTTCAGTTGATGGGTCTGGATCGCCATCAGGTCATTCAGATAGCGGCCGAATTCCTGGCTTTCATAGATCGCGTTGCCACCCGAGATCCGGTACAGCTCGGCGGCGTGGCGCGCGCAGCGCGGCGGAATCTGCGCGCCCTGAAAACGGAACTGGCGGCGCGCATCGATCGGCACCGGCAGGCCGCCTTCGGCCTCGGCGATGACGCGCGCGTAGTTCTTGTAGACCTGGCTCTTCATCTCTTCGATGTGCGAGAAGCATTCGGCCACCGCCAGCGTGGCGGCCGGATTCTGCCCGATGTGCTGGCCGTGCCGCGACACCTTGTTGGCGTTGAAGTCGATGAAGGCCTGCACCATCCCCTTCAGTGCACCCAGTGCACTGGGCGCCTGCGTGGCGCGCGAGAAGATCTGGAAGAACGGCAGGCGGTACAGAAGGCCGTCGTTGCGGCGCAGGCCCGGCGCCGTGTTGGTCAGCACCTGTTCCCATTTCAGCGTGCGATGTTCGGGAACGAAGGCGTCTTTCACGATCACGTCGTTGCTGCCGGTGGCACGCAGCCCGTGCACGTCCCAGTTCGGCACGATCTGATAATCGGCGCGCGGCAGCAGGAAAGTGTAGGTGGGCAGGCCCGACATGCGTGCGGTGGCGGTGTTCTCTTCGCCTTCGACGTTGGCGCCGAGGAAGGTCCACGCGCAATGGTCGCCGCCGCTGGAAAACGACCAGCGGCCATTCAGGATGAAACCGCCGTCGACGCGCACCGCCTTGCCCGGCGCATACGGCGAGCTGATCAGTGTCTTCGGATTGCTGCCCCAGACTTCTTCCTGGGCGCGTTCGTCGAAGAACGCCAGATGATAGGAATGGATGCCCACCACGCCGACCACCCAGCCCACCGAGGCATCGGCTTCGGACAGGATGGTTGCCACTTCGAACGATTCGATCGGTGTGGTCTCGCCGCCGCTCCAGCGGCGTGGCTGCAGCATCTGGAAGAAGCCGGCGTCCTGCAGATCGGCCACCGTCTCGTCGAAGATCTTCGGGTGCTGCCATTGCTTGCGCGCGCGCGCCTTGAGCACCGGCACCAGTTCGCGGGCGCGCCGCACGTAGGTCGACTTGCTGAAGTCGCCGCGCAGGAAATCATTGACCAGGTTGCTGACCATCGCTTTTCATCCGTTGTACTGCATGAACGATGGCGGATTAGACCAATCGACGCGAGGCGCGGAAAGAAGGAATGGGAGATTCCAGCCATCTCGAAATTAGAAGGCTGCTGGGATTCTGCGAGCCTGGAGTCGGCGTGGCGTGAGCGTAGACCTGGGCGGCGCCTCAGCGTGATCGCTGCAGCTTGCTTCGCAGTTGCGTCAGCATTTTCTTGACGCTGCGGCGCAGCGCGGCGAGCAGCGCCTCGGCCGCCGGCGGCAGCGGCCGGCGGGCCGGCTCGATCAGAATCAGATCGAGCGAAAGCGCCGGGTCGAGCAGGGTATTGATGCGCAGCCCGTTGCCGGGCAGGTCGGGCACCATCATGATGCCCGGCAGGATCGCCACCCAGTCGGAGCGTGCGACGAAATCCAGCGTACCGAACATGGTGTCGATTTCGAGCCGGGCTTGCACCGCGATGTCATTGCAGGTCAGGTAGGTTTCGATGCGCTGCCGCCGAGCGTTGCGCGCCGTCGGCACGACGATCTTCAGCGGGCCGAGTTCGGCCAGCCGCATCGGCGCCAGATGCGGCAGCCTGGATGCATTGGCCGATACCAGCAGCTCCGGCGACGTCGCGAAATGGCTGCCGCGAATGCCGCGGCTGTCGGCGACGGCCGGCACGATCGCGAACGCCAGCTCGCCGGTACGCACGCGCTCGGTGAGTTCGCCGCTGTAGCCTTCGATGACCTGCAAGGCCACGTTCGGGTGCGCGCGGATGAACTCATCCAGCGCCGGCGCCAGTGTGGCGCGGGTCATGGTCGGCATCAGCCCGACGACCAGCTCGTCGGGCACGCTGCCGGCGAAACGGCGCATCGCCAGTTCGGCACCGGCGTGAGTCTTCAGCACGTCCAGGCAATGGCGATAGTAGGCGTGGCCGGCCGGCGTAGGCTTGACCACGCCGGGCTCGCGCACGAACAGATCGACGCCGAGCCTGGTTTCGATCTTGCGTATGCGTTGCGACACTCCCGACTGCGTCAGGTTTTCGCGGCGCGCGGCGCCGGTGAAGGATTGCGCTTCATAGGCCGCGACGAACAGTTCGATTTCACGCAGCACGGCAGCCATGGCGGTTCCAGTGGCATTAGAGAAAGTAATGAAGGATAGCAAAACAAATAATTTCCAATTCTGACCCCCCTTCGCTACGCTGCACCTTCGAATCGACAACAGAAGCTGGGATGCACCTGACGGACCGGCGCAGACCCGAATCGCGCGAGGAGGAGACGATGGGGCGACACGACAGGCGTGCAGGGTCACGCCGTGCTTGGATGAGGCAGGCGACGATGACCGGGCTCGGTATGGCATTGGCGATGCAAGGTGGCGTCGGCTCGGCGCAGCCTGCCTACCCGGCCCGACAGGTGCGGGTGATCGTGCCGTTTCCGCCGGGCGGCGGGGCGGACTTCATGGGGCGCGAGATCGCCCGGCGCTTGAGCGAGGCCCTGGGACAGCCGTTCGTGGTCGAGAACCGGGCGGGCGCGGCCGGCATCATCGGCTCGGAGCTGGTTGCCAAGGCGCCGGCCGACGGCTACACGCTGCTGCTGGCCACCACCGGCACGCATTCCAGCAACCCGGTGGCCTACAAGGATCTGCCGTACCACCCGCTGAAGGATTTCTCGGTGGTATCGATCTTCGCCGACGCACCGTTCATGCTGTGCGTGAACGCCGGCCTGAACATCAACAGCTTTGCCGACCTGATCGCCTATTCGAAGCTCAATCCGAAGGCGCTCACCTATGGATCGGCGGGTCTGGGCAGCTCCACGCACCTGGGCTTCGAGGCGCTCAAGCAGCTCACCGGTATCCAGGTCGAGCACGTGCCGTACAAGGGCCTGCCGCCGGCGATGGCCGATACCTTGTCGGGCCACGTGTCGATGACCTTCGATTCGATCCCCAGTGCTCTGCCGCATCTGAACAATGGTCGCATCCGCGTGCTCGGCGTGGGCAGTGCCAAGCGCTTGCAGAACCTGCCGAACGTGCCGACCATCGCCGAGGCGGCGCCGGGTTACACGCTGGGTTCCTGGTATGGGCTGCTCGCGCCGGCCGGCACGCCGGCCGACGTGGTGCGCCGGCTCAACGGCGAAGTCAACCGCATCCTGCAGACTAAGGAATTCCAGGAGCGGCTGGCCGGTGTCGGCGCCACGCCGCTGCTCGGCGACCCTGCGCAGCATGCCGCCTTCCTGGCCAAGGATCTGGAGCGCTGGCTGCAGGTGGCCAGTTCGTTGAATCTGCGGGCGTCGCAATGACGGCCACCGTCGATCTGCCGCCGCTGATCATCACCGGCATCGATGCGATGCTGGTGCGGCTGCCGCTGAAGAAACCGATGCTGATGGCCGGCGTGCGCATCGAGGCGGCCGAGAATCTGCTGGTGCGGATCGAAGCGGCCGATGGCACGATCGGCTGGGGCGAAGCCGCCTCCGCGCCGACCATGACCGGCGATCTGCCGGCCGGCATGCTCGCTGCCGTGGCGCTGCTGCGGCCGTTGCTGATGGGCCGCGATGCGTTCGCACATCCGCAGTTGTCGCGCGCTTGCCAGCAGGCCTTGCACGGCAGCGGGGCGGCCAAGTCGGCGCTCGACATGGCGGTGCTCGATCTATGCGGGCGGCGCCTGGGCGTGCCGCTGTGGGCGCTGCTTGGCGGCAAGTTGCGCAATGAGCTGCGGCCGATGTTCCTGCTCGGCAATCCGTCGGTGCAAGCCGACATCGAAGAAGCCCGCGATCGGCTGCAGCGAGGCATCGGCTTCTTCAAGATCAAGGTCGGCGTCAAACCGCTGGCCGAGGAAATCGACACCACGCATCGGTTGCGCGAAGCGCTGGGCTCCGACGTGACGCTGTGCGCCGACGCCAACATGGGGTTCGCGCCGGAGCAGGCACGGCGCTATGCGCAGGCAGTGGCGCAGGCCGATCTGCTGTTCCTCGAACAACCGCTGCGCAGCGAGGATCTGCGAGGCATGGCGATGCTGGCGCGCAACTCGCCGGTGCCGCTGTGCGCCGACGAACCGATCGGCAGCGTCGCCGACATTCTCGACTATCACGCGGCGGCCGCGGCGCAGGGCATCAACCTGAAGACGATCAAGCTCGGCGGCGTCAGTGCAACCGCTCAGGCCGCAGTGGTGTGCCAGGCCCTTGGGCTGTCGATCAACTTGGCGTGCAAGGTTGCCGAGTCGAGCATCGGCGCCGCCGCGCTGGTGCAGCTCGGGGCCACGGTCGGCAATCTCGATTGGGGCCTGAGCATCACCAATCACTATCTGGCCGAAGAGCTGACCCTCGAGCCGATCCAGGCGCGCGATGGCGTGATCCGCGTACCCGATCGGCCCGGTCTGGGAATCGACGTGGATGTCGAGCGCGTGCAGCGCTTCCGCGTCTGCTGAAAACGATTGGAGGAAAGCGACGATGACGACGCGTAGTGTTCGCAGACGAGTGTTGAACACAGCCCTGTTGCTGGGTGTTCCGCCGGTTCTACCCATTGCCGTTCGAGCGCAGGAAGCCTATCCGGCGCGGCCGCTGCGCATGATCGTGCCGTATCCGTCGGGGGGCGCGATCGACACGATCGCACGCACGGTCGCTGAGCAGTTGAGCCGCCAGATGGGCCAACCGGTGCTGGTGGACAACCGGCCCGGAGCGGGCGGCCGCGTGGCCACCGAGATCCTGGCGCGTGCGCAGGCCGATGGCCACACGATGCTGATCACTACGGCGGCGCCGATCAGCGTCGCGCCGGCGCTCACCAACAAGCTGCCTTATGCCGTGGAGAAGGATCTTCTGCCGGTGGCACGCGTGGCCGAGATCATCAACGTGATGCTGGTCAATCCTGCCAGCGGCGTCGGCTCGGTGGCCGAGTTCGTCGAATGGGCGCGTCGCAAAGGCGGGCCGATCCGCTACGGCAGCGCCGGCGTGGGCTCGGCCGATCATCTGGCCGGCGAGCTGTTCCAGAGTCTCACCGGCCTGCCGATGCTGCACGTGCCGTACAAGGGCGGCGGCGCGGCGCTGGTCGATCTGTCGTCGGGCGTGATCGACGTGGGCTTTTCGACCTACGTCGTGGCGTCGCCGCTGATTACCTCGAAAAAGATCAACGTCATCGCCGTGACCACCGGCGAACGGCAAGCGCTGCTGTCGAACCTGCAGACGGTAGCCGAAACGGTGCCGGGTTTTTCGATCAGCAACTGGGCCGGCGTATTCGTACCGAAGGAAACGCCGATCGCGGCGGCGCGGCGGCTGTACACCGAACTGGGCAAGGCGGTGAGTGTCGCGGGCGTCAGAGAAAAACTCAATGCGGCGGCGATCGAGACGGTGTTCAGCAAGTCGATGGACGAATTCTCGGGTTTCGTTCGCGACGACACGCGGCAATGGGCGCGCATCGTCAAGCAGGCGGGCGTCCCGATGGAGCAATGAACCGCAAGGCGGGGATAAGGGAAAACAGCGATGAGTACAGTAGAAATTCTTGAACAGCCGACCGATCAGGCGGCTTTCACGGTGCGGCGCAAGCCGTTCGAAGGCGCGATCGTCTGGGATCGCGACAGCCTGGCGCCCGACTCAGGCGTGATCCGGGTCGACGAGCGCTGCCAGCGCGAGATCGATGCCATGGTCGACGTACTGCGCCACAACCGGCTGCCGCTGGAGCTGCTGTCGCCCGACGAATTCGAGCTGCCGGCCTGCCGCGCGCTGATGCGGCGCGCGAAGGCGGAACTGGAAGAGGGAGTGGGTTTCGTCATCATCGACCGCATTGCCAGCGAGCGCTACAGCGTCGACGAGAACCGGCAGCTGTACTGGGTGCTGGCGCAACTGATCGAGCGGCCCGTGGCCCAGGATTCGCAGGGCCGCATGGTGTACAGCGTGCAGGACGAAGGCAAGCCGGTGGGCAACGGCGTGCGGCCGGTGCTGACCGCGGTGGGGCAACCCTTTCACACCGACAACAACTTCAATCTGTGTCCGCCCGACTATGTGGCCCTGTATTGCCTGCGCACCGCGATGCAAGGCGGCATCAACAGCATCGTGAGCTTCTATCGCGTCTATAACGAATTGCTTGAACGCGAGCCCGGACTGCTCGAACGCTTGCATCAACCGTTCCTGTTCGATCGCCAGCGCGAGCATACCGAGGGCGACCCGATGGTGCTCAGTCATCCGGCCTTCGAGAGCGATGGCGAGCGGCTGCTGTGCCGCTTCTCGATCAAGCAGGTCAGCAACGGCTACCTGCTGGCCGGGCGCAAGCCCGACGCGTTGGGCGAACGCGCATTGGCCACACTCGAATCGATCATGCGCGAACCCGAGTTCCAGCGCGAGTTCTTTTTCGAGCCGGGGCAGATCCAGATCGTGGACAACCGCCGCTGCGGCCATCGGCGCACGGCCTTTACCGACTTCCCTGAACCCGAACGCCGGCGCCTGCTGCTGCGCTTGTGGCTGCGCGGGCAAGGGCGTCGCTTCTACAACGGTTGAAGCGATCGACCAGGAAATCCGATGATGATCGACGAACGAGCCTTTCCCGTCGAAGCGTCGCCGCGCCGGATCGAGCCGATCCTGCACGCCAGCGGCGATGCGCGTGCGTTGCGCAACGCGCTGGGCCGTTTCGCCACCGGCGTGACGGTGGTGACGACGATCGGCGACGACGGCGTGGCGTGCGGCGTGACCGCCAGCTCGTTCAACTCGGTGTCGCTCGATCCGCCGATGGTGCTGTGGTCGCAATCGAACAGCGCGCCCAGCAACCGCGTTTTCCAGCGTGCGGCGTTCTACTGCGTGAATGTGCTGGGGGCGCACCAGCGCGATCTCTCGGATCGTTTCGCGCGGCCGGCGGCTAACAAGTTCGAGGGCGTCGACTATGCGCTGTCGGAAGAGAACCTGCCAATGATCGGCGGCGCCATCGCGCGCTTCATCTGCCGCAACGACTACAAGTGCTATGGCGGCGATCACACGATCTTCGTCGGCACGGTGGTGCGCTTCGGGCATCTGCCCGATAGCGAACCGCTGATCTTCTTCGGTGGACGGTATCGCGGCTGAGCCTGTCGGTCCACCGCTTTTCAACGGAGATTCGAATGAAATTGGGCATGTTCATGATGCCGCTGCACCCGCCGCATCGCAATTACGTGCAGACGCTGCGCGAAGATCGCGAGGCCGTGCTGCTGGCCGATGCCTTGGGCTTCGACGAGGCTTTCGTCGGCGAGCACGTGACCGACCGTGCCGAGACGATCACGTCGTCGCTGATGTTTCTGTCCAGCCTGGCGCATGAAACGCGCCGCATCCGGCTCGGCACCGGCACGCTGAACTTGCCGAATGCGCATCCGGCTGCCGTGGCGGCACAGGTGGCGATGCTCGATCACATGCTGGAAGGCCGCTTCATCATGGGCATCAGCCCCGGCGGATTGATGTCCGACGCCGAGGTGTTCGGCAATCTGGGCAACAACCGCAACGAGATGTTCGTCGAGTGCATCGATACGGTGCTGAAGATCTGGAGCGGCGAGCCGCCCTATGACATCCAGGGCAAATACTGGAACGTGTCGGTGGGCAAGACGATGATCCCCGAGATCGGCCAGGGCTTCATCTTCAAGCCGTATCAGCAGCCGCACCCGCCGATCGTCGGCACCGCGGTGGCGCCGTTCTCGGTCGGTGTCACCGAGATGGCCAAGCGCGGCTGGCAGCCGATCTCGGCGAATTTCCTGATGCCGAAGTGGGTGGCTTCGCATTGGCCGAAATACGTCGAGGGGCGCCGGGCGGTGGGTGCCGTCGCCGACCCGTCCGAGTGGCGCATCGCCAAGTGCATCTTCGTGGCCGACGACGAAACCACCGCCGCGCAGTACGGCCTGAGTGAGCAAGGCCCTTACCATTTCTATTTCAAGCAGCTCGTGCGCAAGCTGGTCGGCGGCGGCGGGCGCTCGAACCTGTTCAAGACTGATCCCGATACGCCCGACGCGATGATCACCGCCGACTATGTGACGCAGCGGCTGGTCATCGCGGGCACGCCCGACAGCGTCGTCGAACAATTGCTGGCGTTTCGCGATGAAGTGGGCGATTTCGGCACGCTGCTGTATGCCTGCATGGATTGGCAGGATGCGGCGTTGGGCAAGCGCTCGATGCAGTTGATGGCCGAGCAGGTGATGCCGAAGCTGAACCGCGCCATCGCCGCACGGCGCCCGTTGGGTACCGGTTCGATTGCGACGGCTGCGTGACATGGGGCGGGCGCATTGCGCTCGATGAGCGATTCTCCGGCGATTGACATCGCCAAAGGCACGAGCTTAGACTGAGGGCGATTGATACGAACTTGATACAAACCAAATGACTGACTCGGCCCGTTCGGGCGTGCCGCTGCACCTGCAAATCGCGCGCATTCTGCGCGCCCGTATCGAGTCGGGCTGCTGGCCGGGCGAAGGCGCGCCGGCGACCGAGCACGGTTTGTGCGAAGAATTCGGCGCCAGCCGCACAACGGTGCGCCAGGCGCTGCGCCAATTGAAGAGTGCCGGCCTGCTCGAAAGCCGTACCGGCGTGGGCACGCGCAGCCTGCGGCCGCCGGCGCCCAAGCGCCTGCTGCGCGGCAATGGCGACCCGCTGCACGCCGGGCTGAACACCCGCCCGCGCGTGGTGGCGGCGGGCGAAGTACCGTGTCCGCGCCGTATCGCTGAATTCTTCGGCATCGAGGCCGGCAGTCCGGTCTGGCATTTCGTGCGTTTGCACATGATCGACGGGCAGCCGCTGTCGGTCGTCGATTCGTATCTGCCGGCGCAACTGGGGGCCAGCTTTACCCGCGCCGAGCTGAACCGCCCGATGTATGAGCTGCTGTGGGAACGCTTCGGCATCCGCCTGCATCGCAGCGTGCATACGCTGCGCGTGGGCCGCGCCGAGGTCGACGTCGCGCCGCTGCTGGGCGTGCCGCTGGCCGATCCGGTGCTGCGCATCCAGTCGTCGGTGTATCTGGCCGATGGCAAGCCGATCCGCTGGACTGAAAACTACTTCCACGAAGACCGCTACGAATACGTCGCCGAAATGAAATGGGCGGCGCCCGACGGACCGCGCAAGCCGAAGACGGTACGCGGTACGGCGCGCGCGCACGACGGGGGCAAGCCATGAGCACGCGCGCCGCTGCCGCGCCCGCCGGCGCCGCCGCTCCACAGACGAAGGCGCGCCGCCTGCGCGAGCTGCTGAGCGATGCGCGGCCGCTGGTCTCGCCCGGCGTCTTCGACGGCTACAGCGCGCTGATGGTCGAGGCGATGGGCTTCAAGACCGCCGCCACGACCGGGGCTGGTCTGTCGAATTCCTTGCTTGGCCAGCCCGACATCGGTTTGCTGGGCCTGCGCGACAACGTCGACGCCTGCTGCCATCTGGCGCGCAGCGTGTCGATTCCGCTGATGGCCGATGCCGATACCGGCTACGGCAACGCGGTTACCGTCTATCACGTGGTGCAGTACTTCGAGGAGGCCGGCGTGGTCGGCATCAACCTCGAAGACCAGCTCATGCCCAAGCGCTGCGGCCACATGCGCGGCAAGGAACTGATTTCCGCGCGCGAGATGGTCTCGAAGATCGAAGCGGCCATCAAGGCCAAGCGCGATCCCGATTTCATCCTGAACGCCCGCACCGACGCGATCGCCATCGAGGGTATCGATGGGGCGCTGGCGCGAGTGCGCGAATACAAGGCGGCGGGCGCCGACATGATCTATGCCGACGCGATCCGCAACGAAGACGACATTCGCCGCTTGGTCGATGCTGCCGGCGACGTGCCGCTGAACGTCAACATGGGATTCGGCCTGCGCAGCCGGCCGACGACCCCCTTGATTTCGCTGACGCGCCTGAAGGAGCTGGGCGTGGCGCGCGTGAGCTGTCCGCGCTTGGTGTCGGCGGCGGCGCTGTCGGGCATGCGCAAGGCGCTGGCCGCGATGCAGCGCTGCATCCAGACCGGCGAGCTGGAAGATCGGCCCGACCTGCTCGACGGCATGCAAGAGATCGCCGAACTGGTGGGCTATGCGCGCGTGTCGGCGCTGGAAAACGAATTGCTGGCCGACGAGGCACTCGAACACAAGTATCGCGGCGCTGAGCGCGATTACGTGATCCGCGGTTCGAAGGAGAACTGACATGCAGGCGCGCCGCTACGGTCCGTTCCCGTATGTGCCGATCCATCGGCGGCCGCGCCTGCAATGGCCGGGCGGCGCCCGTGTTGCGCTGTGGGTCAATCCGAACATCGAGTTCTTCGGCCTCGACGACGTGATGCCGGGCAACGTCAACGAGCGCGTCGCGCGCGAGCACGCCAAGGTGCCCAATGTGCGCAACTGGTCGCTGCGCGACTACGGCAATCGCGTCGGCATCTGGCGGCTGATGCAGGTGTTGACGCGCTACGGCATACGCGCCAGCGCTGCCTTGAACAGCGAGTTGTGCGACCACCATCCCGAGATCATCGACGAAGCGATGCGGCTCGGTTGGGAGCTGATGGGGCACGGCCAGACCAATGCGCTGCGCATCAATGAGATGCCGCCGCAGGCCGAGCGCGAGGCGATCTTCGCCGCGATCGAACGCATCGAACGTGCCTGCGGCGTGCGGCCCGTAGGCTGGCTGGGGCCGGGCCTGGCCGAAACCTGGCACACGCTCGACTACCTTGCCGAGGCGGGCATCCGTTACGTCTGCGACTGGGTCAATGATGATCAGCCATACCGGATGCAGATCGGCTCGCCGCCGCTGGTCGCGATGCCGTACACGCTGCAGGCCAACGACGTGCCGGCCTACTTCGACATGAAGTGCTCGGTGCCCGAGTTCGAGCGGATTCTGAAAGCTCAGTTCGATACGCTGTATCGCGAGGGCGCCGAGTCGGGGCGCGTGATGGCGATCGCCGTGCATCCGTTTCTCACCGGGCAGCCGCACCGCATCGGCGCGCTGGATGCGGCGCTCGAGCACATCTGCAGGCATGACGGTGTATGGCGGGCAACCGCCCGCGAGATCACCGAACATTTTCTCGCATCGACTGATATCGACTGAGCGGTAGTGATTGCCGCGGGCGCAGCGTGCGCGGCGGCAAGGAGACAAGGCGTCGTTGAACGACGAGAGCGCTTGACGCTCTTTCGAGTCCTTGTGGTCATTCGGATCGTTCCCTTCCTATAGGAGGAATCTCCATGCGTTCGGGTATTCGTTTCATGCTGGTCCTGGCTTTTGCGTTCTGTATCGTGAATGCGGCGCAGGCGCAGTCTTTTCCCGACAAACCGATTCGCATCGTCGTGCCGTTCGCGCCGGGCGGCGGTGCCGATGTGGTGGCGCGCGTGCTGCAACCCAGGCTGTCGCAGGTGCTCGGCCAAACGGTGGTGATCGAGAACCGCGCCGGCGCCGGCGGCAACATCGGCACCGAGGTGGTGGCGCGTTCGCCGGCCGATGGCTATACCTTGCTGGTGGCCACCGTGTCGCAGGCGATCAATCATTCGCTGACCAGTCCGCCATGGGATCTGGTCAAGGATTTTGACCCGGTCGCGCTGCTGGTGCTCAACCAGAGCGTGCTGGCGGTCAACAACACGGTGCCGGCGTCGAGTGTGAAGGAACTGATCTCGCTGGCCAGCTCCAAGCCGGGCAAGATCACTTATGCCTCGTTTGGTGCCGGCAGCAGTGCGCACATGAACGCCGAGCTGTTCAAGATGGTGACCGGCGTCGACATGTTGCACGTGCCCTACAAAGGCGCGGCGCCGGCGGTCAACGACGTGATCGCCGGACAGGTCGACATCATCTTCTGCGACATCGCGGCGATCCTGCCGCAGATCCGTGCCGGGCGCGCCAAGGCGCTGGCGATCGGATCGAATGCACCGTTCGCTGGCCTGCCCGGCGTGCCGACCTTCAGCGAAGCCGGTCTGCCCAACTACGAGACCGGCGGCTTCCTGGCATTGGTGGCGCCGGCCGGCACGCCGCGCCCGGCGGTCGAGCGATTGAATGCCGCGGTGGCCGACGCGCTGGCCGTGCCCGAGATCCGCGAGAAGCTGCAGGGAATGGCCGGCGTGCCGATGGGCGGATCGCCGCAGCGGCTCGGCCAGTTTCTGAAGGACGAGGTCGAGAAGTGGGCGCGCGTCATCAAGACGGCCAACATCCGCGCCAACTGAAGCAGGGTTGACCGCATGCATGAACTGCTCGACCGCTGTGTTTCGCAGCTCCGGCTGGCGCGGCTGATCGAAGCGCTGTCGCGCTTCGGCGCGCGCGAAGACGGCGGCGTCGATCGACAGGCCATGGGCGAAGCCGACATCGCGGCGCGCGAGTTTCTGGTCGATCGCGCGGCAGCGCTGGGTTGCACGGCGATGCTGGATGAATCCGGCAATCTGTTCCTGCGCCGCGCCGGCGTGGCGGCCTCAGCGGCGGCCGCCCCGGCGAGGCCGGCGCCGTCTTCATCGATCGACGCGGTTGCGCCTCCATTGACCGGGCTGGCGCCGGCCGTGGCCACTGGCAGCCACGTCGATTCGCAGCCGGCCGGCGGCCGGCTGGATGGCGCTTGGGGAATCTGCGCCGGCCTGGAAGCAATCGCAGCGCTCAACGAGGCCGGCATCGTCACCCGCGACCCGATCGAAGTGATCGTATGGGCCAATGAAGAGGGCTGCCGCTTCGCCCCCGGATCGCTGGGGGCGCAGGCCTTCGTCGAGCCGGCGCGCTTGCCGGCGCTGCTCGATGCGCGTGACCGCGACGGGGTGCGCTATGGCGACTGCGTAGCGGCCTTGCATCGGCGCATGCCGCTGCCGCCGCGCGCGCCGGGCAGCGGGCTGAAGCTGTTCATCGAGGCGCACATCGAGCAAGGGCCCGTGCTGGAGCAGCGCGAGGTGCCGATCGGCATCGTGTCGGGCGTGCAGGGCGTGCGCTGGCTGCGCATCGCTGCGCAGGGCCAGGCCGCCCATGCCGGCACGACGCCGCTGGCGTTTCGCCGCGATGCGATGCGCGCTTGCGTTGAACTGATGCAGCGGCTGTATGGGCATGCCGAGCAGGTGCCGCAGCTTCGATTGACGGTCGGCAGCATCGACGTCGCTCCGGGGTCGATCAATACGGTGCCGGGCGACGCCGCCTTCACCCTCGATCTGCGCCACGCCGATGCCGCGCAGCTCGATGCCTGCGAGCGCCTGGTCGGCGAATATTGTTCGTCGTCGCGCCACGGCTGCCGGATGACGGTCGAGCGGCTGATGGCGCTGCCGACCACCCGTTTCGACGCCGGGCTGCAGCAGAGCCTGCGTGCATCGGCCTCCGAGCTGGGTTTGCCGACGCTCGACATGCTCTCGGGCGCTTTTCACGACGCCTTGCACGTGGCACGGCTGTGCCCGACGGCGATGCTGTTCGTGCCGAGCCGCGACGGCCTGAGCCACAACCCGGCCGAGCATACCGATATCGAATTGCTGCATGCCGGCACGCGCGTGCTGGCGCAGACGCTGCTTCGGCTGGCCGGCACCGCATGACGCGCCGGCTGCCATCGAGTCACCCCTTATCGAACGAGGAATCGCATGCGCTCCAGTGTCAGATACCCGGCGGCCAACGAGATCCTGCTCACCGATTGCCATCTGATCGATGGCGTGTCGGATGAACCCTTCGAACGCGCCTATGTCGAGATCCGCGACGGCAAGTTCGTGGCCTCGGGGCCGATGAGCAAGGCGCCGCGCGTCAAGGGTCTGTACGAGATCGACTGTCAGGGCCGCACCGTGATGCCCGGGCTGATCGACTGCCACGTGCACCTGGTGTATGCGGGCTCGAAGAACATGGAAGAGGCGATCCGCTTTCCGGTGGAAACGGCGGTGATCCACGCCGTGATGCATGCGCGTGCCGTGCTCGATTCCGGCTATACGGCGGTGCGCGAAGTGGGCACGATCGGCAATACCAGCGTGGCGATGCGCGACGCGATCCGGCAGCGCAAGATCTATGGCCCCAAGATCGTGGCCAGCGGCCGCGGCATCGGCACCACCGGCAGCGGCAACGATCTGTTGCCGGCGCACTGGGAAAGCACCGGCGGCCGGCTGGTGGTCGATGGCGTGGATGCGATTCGCAAGGCGGTGCGGCGGCAGACGCGCGAAGGCGTCGACAACATCAAGTTCATCGCCAGCGGCGTGGAAGTGCATCCGACCTGCTTCACGTGGATGACCACGATTTCCGAGGACGAGCTGCGCGCCGGCATCGAAGAGGCGCACCGCTGGGGCCGGTCGGTAGCCGTGCACGCGCAGTCGTACGAGGCGGTGAAGTTCGCGCTGCGCTGGGGCGCCGATACGATCGAGCACGGCACGCGGCTCGACGAGGAATCGATCGAGATGTTCAAGCGCTCGAACGCCTTCCTGGTGCCGACGCTGTGCACCTTGTACAGCGTGCTGCTGCTGGGCGAAAAGCTCGGCCTGAGCCAGAAGCAGCGCGACGAAATGAAGGTCAACGAGCCGCTATGGACCGGCAGCATCAAGGCTGCCTACGATGCCGGCGTGCAGATCGCCTCGGGTGGCGACCTGGGCAATCGCTATCCGCACGGCGACAACGCGAAAGAGCTGTCTTACCTGGTGCAGCTCGGCATGAAGCCGATGGACGTGCTGCGCTCGGCCACCTCGATCGCGGCGCGCGCGATCCGGCGCGGCGATCGCTTCGGCTCGATCAAGCCGGGGCTGGAGGCCGACTTCATCGTGGTCGACGGCGATCCGCTGCGCGACATGGACGTGTTGCTGGATCCGGCGCGCATGAACATGGTGTTCCAGGACGGCGAAATGGTGGCCGGCAGCGAATGGAAGGAGCCGCGCGAAGAGATGCCGATCATCCGCCCGCCGAGCTGCGAAGGCGGCCATCAACATTGAACGGCCGCAGGCCATGGGAGAACCGATGATGAACCAAGCGACGAACGATGCGCGTGCAGCCGATCCGCAAGGTGCCGGTGCCGCGGCGGGAGCCGGCGTGCCGGCCGCCGCCGAGCGGATTCCGGTCATCGACGTCGGCGCGCTGTTTGCCGACGACCCGGCCGCGGCGCGGGCGGTGGCCGACGAGATCCGGGATGCGGCGGTGCATACCGGGTTCTTCTACGTCAGCGGCCACAACGTGCCGCGCGAGACGATCGATGCCACCTACATGGCGGCCAAGTATTTCTTCGATCTGCCCGACGAGGCCAAGCAGGCGATCAAGGTGACGCCGACCAGTGCGCACCGCGGCTACATGCCGTTCGCGCAGACGCGCCAGCCCGGCATTCGGCGCGCCGACCTGAAGGAGAGTTTCAATTTCGCGTTTCCGTTCACGCCCGATCATCCGGCAATGAAGTCGGGCCACCCGCTGATCGGCGAGAACCAGTGGCCGGCCGGCGAGCCGGTCTGGCAGCGCATCGTCGAGACCTACTACCGGCAGGTGTTCGAACTGGGACAGCGTATCCTGGGCGGCGTGGCCTTGTCGCTGGGGCTGCCGCGCGGCTTCTTTCGCGAACGCTACCGCTATCCGCTGGTGCGCACGCGGCTGCTGCACTATCCGGCGCAGCAGGCCGACACCGAAGATCAGTACGGCGCTGCCGCGCATACCGACTACGGCACCATCACGGTGCTGTGGCAGGACGAAGTCGGCGGCCTGCAGGTGCGCATGCGCGATGGCCGCTGGGTCGATGCCCCGCCGATCGAAGACACTTTCGTCATCAACATCGGCGACATGCTGCAGATCTGGTCGAATGATCTGTTCGTGTCGACGCCGCACCGGGTGGTCAATCGCTCGGGAAGGGAACGCTTTTCGATCGCGACCTTCTATGATCCGGACTATGACGTGAAGGTCGAATGTCTGCCCAACTGTTCGTCGGCCGCCAATCCGCCGAAGCATGAGCCGCTGGTCGCCGGCGATTACATCGTGGCGCGCTACGACGGCTCGTATGCGTATCGGCAGCCCACTCAGTCCTGGAGTTGAGGCCTGGTCCCCAGCTTGCGCATCGGCGGCTCCGGCGCCGGCCGTAGGCCGGTCACTTCGTGGATCTGCTGCTCGTCGAGCGTTTCGCGATCCAGCAGCGCGGCAGCCAGCGCGTCGAGTTCGCGCCGGTGCTTGTTCAGCAAGCGTATTGCCTCGGCATGGCTCTTGGCGATGATGTCGCGCACTTCGGCGTCGATCAGGCGCGCCGTTTCCTCGCTGAACGGTTTGCTGCCGCCGAACAGGTCGCCGCCGGCGCCGCGCAGAAAGGGGTTTTCGCGCGGCGCCAGTTGCACCATGCCGAGCTTGTCGTTCATGCCCCAGCGCGTCACCATGCTGCGCGCGATCGTCGAGGCCTGCTCGATGTCGTTTTCGGCGCCGGTGGTGCGGGTGCCGTAGACCACTTCCTCGGCGGCACGACCGCCCAGCATGCCGACGATGCGCGCGCGCAGATAGCTTTCCGAGTAGTTGTAGCGATCGGTGCTGGGGCGCTGATAAGTGACGCCCAACGCGCGGCCGCGCGGCACGATGGTGACGCGATGGACCGGGTCGGCGCCGGGCAGTATCAAGCCCAGTATGGCGTGGCCGCGTTCATGGTAGGCGATGCGCTCGCGGTCTTCGTGGCTGAGCAGCAGCGGCCGTTCGGGGCCGAGCACGATCTTCTCCAGCGCATCCATGAAGTCCTTGATGAATACTGCGTCCTGCCCGCGGCGCGCCGCCAGCAGCGCCGCTTCGTTGACCAGGTTCTTGATGTCGGCGCCCGAGAAGCCCGGCGTGGCGCCGGCGATCTCGTCTAGGTCGGCATCGGCGGCCAGCGGCACCTTGCGCGTATGCACCTTCAGGATCTCGATGCGGCCCTTGCGGTCGGGCAGATTCAGCACCACCTGCCGGTCGAAGCGGCCGGGGCGCAGCAGCGCCTTGTCGAGTACGTCGGGCTGGTTGGTGGCGGCCAGCACGATCACGCCTTCCTTGCTGGAGAAGCCGTCCATCTCGGTGAGAATCTGGTTCAGCGTCTGTTCCTGTTCGGCCACGCCGCCGATCGCGACCTGGTCGCGCGCGCGGCCGATCGCATCCAGTTCATCGATGAAC
>JAFKGG010000004.1 GCA_017307915.1 Burkholderiales bacterium
AAGGTGGTGGTGGTGTCGTCGAACTTGTAGATGTGCGCCTGGAACCAGCCGTGCTCGGTTCTCTGGAAATCGAAGGTGAATGCGTCATACAGCTTGTGCGTGCCGAGCCAGATGTAGCGGTTCGGGCGCACCACGATGTCGGGCTTGAAGACGTCCTGGTACTTGGTGCGGATCTTCGAGAAGATGCCGTCGCTGGCAATGACCAGGTCGGCGTCGGGATAGTCTTCATCGGAGTCGGCTTCGGTTTCGAACACCAGCTTGACGCCGTTTTTCTCGCAGTGTGCCTGCAGGATGTTCAGCAGCTTCTTGCGGCCGATGCCGACGAAGCCGTGGCCGCCCGAGCGAATGGTGCGGCCCTTGAACAACAGCTCGATGTCGTCCCAGTGATTGAAGGCTTGCTGGATCTCGTCGGCGGTTTCGCGATCCCAGCGGCGCATGTTGTCCATCGTGGCATCTGAGAACACCACGCCCCAGCCGAAGGTGTCGTACGGCCGGTTGCGCTCGACCACCGTGATGTCGTGCGCAGGGTTCAGCTTCTTCATCAGAAGCCCGAAATACAGGCCCGCTGGCCCGCCGCCGATGCAAACGATCTTCATGTGTGTGCCCCTTCGTTCGGTGCGGAGGCCGGAATGGCCTCTGGAGACGATCGATATAGTTTTGTACTAAACTATTTATCTGTCAATTAAAATAATGGAATCCGGCGCAAAGCGGCTTGCGCTGGATCAAGGAAGGCGGCGAGGTGTGAAGCGGGAATGGCGTGCGGCGCGGGTGCACGGCCATGATCGTGAGCGCTGCCGGCAATTATTGCGACGCAACAAATTGCTTTCGCGGCTGCCGATGCAAGCGCTCCGGCAGCCGATCGGCTACGGCCGATCGGTGCAGCCGTTCAATGCAGCCGCAGCGTCTCCGACGGCGTACAGCCGAACTGCTGCCGATACTGCGCCGCGAAGCGCCCCATGTGGACGAAACCATGCGCCAACGCCACGTCGGTGACGTTGACGCCGCGGCCGTCGCTGCGCGCGGCGCACAGCAGTTCATGCACCGCCTGCAAGCGGAAGCGGCGCGCATAGGCCAGCGGCGAAACTTCGCCATAGCGCTTGAACACCGCTTCCAGCGTGCGCGGGCTGACGCAGGCATGGCGCGCAATCTCGGTCGAGGTCAGCACGCGGTGCGGATTGGCATGCACGAATTCCTTGGCGCGCAGCAGGCAGCGCTCGTCGGCGCGCTCGGGCACGCGCTCGCCACCCGGCTCGCGCAGCAGCGCGGTAAAGGCGGACAGCAGGAACTCTTCCATCGCCGCGTAGGCGGCCGGGTGGCTCAGCCACTGCTGGCCATAGCGATCGAGATTGCGTGTCAGATCGAGCACGGCCTGCCACCAGGCGGCCACCTCGGGGTCGTGGCGCGAGCGCGCCAGCGCAAAGCGCGGGTCGGCACCCATGCCCCATTCGATCGAGCGCTGGCGCACCAGGCTGCGCGGCACCTGCAGCAGCAGCATCGAACAGTCGCCGCTCCAGGTCATGCGGCTTTCGGTCTGCGGCTGCAAGACGCTGAGCACATTGCTGTCGACGCCGACTTCCCGCCCGGCGCTGACCACTTGCGCACGGCCGGTCAGCGGCAACTGCACCATGTAGAAATCGCCGCGCTCGCCGGGATCGATCACCACGTCGGCACCATATTGCAGCACGTTGATCGACATGTTGCGCAGCCGCACCTGGTTGTGCTGCACGTCGAGCAGCGCGCGCGGATTGCGCAGCGCCAGCCGGTGCGGCGAAAAGATGCGGCCGATGCGTTCGCTGGCTTCTTCCACGCTGTGCGAACGCAGCAGCGGGAAACTGTTCAGCAGCGGGGTGTGCGGGGCGGCTTCGATCATGATCATCAAGGCGAACAGATTACTTTAGTCGCTGCTGCAACGGCCGGCATTGGTAGTTTCCCTGGCCCGCGAATCGGTAAACGGACATCGGAATTGCGGGATTCGGATAGCCTGATTGCGCCAGTGGCTGCAAGATTCAAGCCATGTTGGGCGAGCCACGACCGCGGCCACCTCGCCCGCGTTCGCCCATTCGATGCCGCAGGAGCAGAACATGACCGCTTCCCTTTCCCGATTCGCGCAGGATATCGCCAACGGCGCCGTGCGCATCGTCGACCTGACACAGACGCTTTCCGAGGATTTTCCGCCCTTGCAACTGCCGCCGCAATTCGGCCAGGTCTGGGCGTTCAAAATGGAGCGCATCTCGCACTATGACGAGGCCGGGCCGGGCTGGTACTGGAACAACTTCTCGTGCGGCGAGCATACCGGCACCCACTTCGACGCCCCCGCGCACTGGGTCACCGGCAAGGATTACCCCAACAATACCGTCGATACGATCGACTCGCGCCAGTTCATCGGCCCGGCCTGCGTGGTCGACGCCAGCGCCGAGGTGGCCAATAATCCTGACTGGCTGTTGACGGTGGATTTCCTGAAAGCCTGGGAAGCCAAGCATGGCCGCATCCCGGCCGGCGCCTGGGTGCTGTTTCGCACCGACTGGAGCAGGCGCCTGTCCGACCCGGCTGCCTTCGTCAACATGCGCGAAGACGGCGCGCACACGCCGGGGCCGACCCAGGAAACGGTCGAATGGCTGATCAAGGAACGCGACGTGCGCGGTTTCGGCGTCGAAACGATCAATACCGACGCCGGCCAATCCTATGCCTGGCCGGTGGCCTATCCCTGTCATACGCTGATGCACGGCGCCAACAAGCTGGGCCTGCAATGCCTGAAGAACCTTGACCAGTTGCCGCCGCAGGGCGCGGTGATCGTGGCTGCACCGCTGAAGATCAAGGGCGGTTCGGGCTCGCCGCTGCGTGTGCTGGCCCTGGTCGAATAAAAACGGATCACTTCGATGGCAGAACGTTCGTTCGCGCGTGAAGTCCAGCAGTTGACGGTGCCGGCGGGCACCGAGTTCCGCGGCGAAGGCATTCTGGCGGTGACCAAGGCGCTGCTGGAAGCCGGCGTCGGCTACGTCACCGGCTACCAGGGCTCGCCGATCTCGCACCTGATGGACGTGCTGGCCGATGCGCAGCCGATCCTCAATGAGCTGGGCGTGTATTTCGAGCCGGCAGCCAGCGAGGCCGCCGCCGCGGCCGCGCTGTCAGCCTCGGTCAACTATCCGGTGCGCGGCGCAGTCACCTGGAAATCCACCGTCGGCACCAACGTCGCTTCCGATGCGCTGGCCAATCTGTCATCGGGCGGCGTCACCGGAGGCGCACTGATCATCGTCGGCGAAGACTACGGCGATGGTTCCAGCATCATGCAGGAACGCACGCACGCCTTCGCGATGAAGTCGCAGATGTGGCTGCTCGATCCCAAGCCGCACCTGCCGTCGATCGTGCAGGCGGTGCACGACGGCTTCGAACTGTCGGAGGCGACCAATACGCCGGTGATGCTCGAGCTGCGCATCCGCTCGTGCCATCTGCACGGCCGCTTCATCACGCGCGAAAACAAGCGCCCTACCTTCACCTTGAAAGACGCACTGGAACACCCGCGCCGCGACGTCAACCGCATCGTGCTGCCGCCAGCGTCGTTTCTGCACGAACGCGAGAAGATCGAGCATCGCTGGCCGGCCGCGGTCAAGTTCATCAGCGAACGCAAGCTGAACGAATTCGTCGACGGCGAGCTCGACCACATCGGCATCGTCATGCTGGGCGGCATGACGAACAACGTGATGCGCGCGCTGAAGCTGCTCGGCCAGGCCGACCTGTTCGGCGCGAGCCGCGTGCCGCTGTACATCCTGAACGTGGCCTATCCGCTGGTCGAGGAAGAGGTGCTGCGCTTTTGCCGCGGCAAGCGCGCGGTGCTGATGGTCGAGGAAGGCCAGCCCGATTACCTGGAACAGAACCTGAACACGATCCTGCGCCGGCATGGCGCGGATACCGTAGTGCACGGCAAGGATCTGCTGCCGATGGGCGGCGATTACACGGTGGCGGCGCTGCGCAAGGGGGTCGAGGGTTTCCTGCGGCAATACCACCCTGCCGCGTTCGCGGCGCCGGCGCCGATGAGCATGCCGGCGCCACGGCCGGCGTCTGCCGCCTCGCCTGCCGCGTCGACTGTCACCTCGCATACCACCTCATCGGTCGCCCAGTCAGCCGCTACGCCTGTCGCCGCGCCTGTTGCCGCTTCCGCCGCCCTGCCCGCGCTGCTGCCGCCCCGCCCGCCGGGCCTGTGCGTAGGCTGCCCGGAACGGCCGATCTTCTCGTCGTTCAAACTGGCCGAGCGCGAGCTGGGCTCGCACCACGTGTCGGCCGACATCGGCTGTCACCTGTTCTCGATCATGCCGCCGTTCAATATCGGCGCCACGACGATGGGCTACGGCCTGGGCGCCTCCAGCGCCTCGGCGTTCAACGCCGGGCCGCAACTGGGTGCCAACAAGCGCGCGGTGGCCTTCATGGGCGACGGCGGTTTCTGGCACAACGGCCTGACTTCGGGCATCGCCAACGCGGTGTTCAACAAGCAGGACAACGTGTTCGTGATCGTCGACAACAACTATTCGGCGGCCACCGGTGGGCAGGACATCCCGTCTTCGCGCGCCGTGAACCCGAACCGCAGCACGATGCACCCGATCGAGCGCGCGGTGCGCGGCGTCGGCGTCGAATGGGTGCGCACGATCACGCGCACCTACGACGTACGCGCGATGCGCGCGGCGCTGCGCGAGGCCTTGACGACCAAGGAACCGGGTCCGAAAGTGGTCATCGCGCAAAGCGAATGCATGCTGAACCGCCAGCGCCGCGAAAAACCGCAGAAGGCCAAGGCGATCAAGGCGGGCGAGCGGATCATCAGCGAGCGCTTTGGCGTCGATGCGGCAGTCTGTTCGGGCGACCGCGCCTGCATGCGGGTGTCGGGCTGTCCCAGCCTGACGCTGGCCCCCAGCGGCGACGCGCTGAAACCCGATCCGGTGGCGCACGTCGATGAACACTGCGTGGCCTGCGGCCACTGCGGCGAAGTGGCCGACGCGGCCGTGCTGTGC
>JAFKGG010000005.1 GCA_017307915.1 Burkholderiales bacterium
AAGCCGACGAGCACCCCGGGCCGCCGTGCTGGTGCGGCAGCCATGGCTGCATCGAGACCTGGCTGAGCGGGCCGGGATGGCTGGCCGAGTTCCGGCGCCGGGTGCCGGCGCAAGCCGGGATCGCCGGCCTTTCGGGCAGCCACGACATATCGAGCACTCACGAGATCATCGCCGCGATGCGTGCCGGCAGCGCGCCGGCGCGCGCGGCGTTCGATCGCTACGTCGATCGCCTGGCGCGGGCCTTGGCGCTGGTCATCGACATCGTCGATCCCGAAGCGATCGTGCTCGGCGGCGGGCTGAGCGGCATCGACGAGCTGTATGACGCGGTGCCCAGGGCATGGAGCGGCGAGGTGTTCGCCGATCGCATCACGACGCGACTGCTGCGCAACCGGCACGGCGATTCATCGGGCGTGCGCGGGGCGGCATGGTTGTGGCCGCAGGTGTCTTCGCCGCCGCAAGTGTCTTGACGGCGGGCCGCGCCACGATGGCGGGCCGCTGCCGTTGCGATGAATCGGGTCCGCTCGGGCCGCTGCTCAAAGTGCCGGCAATGAATCGAGCGGCCAGCGCGGTCGCACCATGAAGCCATCGATCGCGGCCGACCCTGCACCGCCATCGGCGGGCAAGGCCGCCGAAGTCGAAGCAGCAGTCGGGCCTGAGCCGGTGGCCGCTTGCAAACGCTGCGCGCCCGCAAACGCGATCATCGCGCCGTTGTCGGCGCACAGATGCAGTTCGGGAAAATGTACTCGTAGCCCATTGCGCTCGGTGGCTTGCGCCAGTTTTTCGCGCAAGCGGCGATTGGCGCTGACGCCGCCGGCCACCACCAGCCGCCGATGGCCGGTCTGTTCCAGCGCGCGCAGCGCCTTGGCGACCAGTACGTCGACGATCGCTGCCTCGACCTCGGCAGCCAGGTCGGCACGGGCCTGATCGTCGGGCAGTCCGCGCTTTACGGCGGTCAGCACCGCCGTCTTCAGGCCACTGAAGCTGAAATCCAGATCGCCCGAGTGCAGCATCGGCCGCGGCAGCGCATAGCGGCCCGGGCGCCCGCCGGCGGCCAGCGCGGCAATCGCCGGGCCGCCCGGGTAGCCCAGCCCGAGCAGTTTGGCGCTCTTGTCGAACGCCTCGCCGGCCGCGTCGTCGAGCGTGTCGCCCAGGAACGCATAGCGGCCGACGCCGGTCACGTCCATCAGTTGCGTGTGCCCGCCGGAAACCAGCAGCGCAACGAACGGAAATTCGGGCGGATCCTTTGACAGCAAGGGCGACAGCAGATGGCCTTCGAGATGATGGATGCCGATTGCCGGCACGCCGAGCGCGAACGCCAGCGACGCGCCGATGCCGGCGCCCACCAGCAGCGCGCCGGCCAGCCCGGGGCCTTCGGTATAGGCAATGGCGTCGAGATCGGCGAGGCTCAGTCCGGCCTGCTCGAGCGCTTGCCGCGCCAAGGGCAGCACGCGCCGCACATGGTCGCGCGAGGCCAGCTCGGGCACCACGCCGCCGTAGCGTTCGTGCATCGCGATCTGCGAATGCAGCGCTTGCCCGAGCAAGCCGCGTTCGGTGCTGTACAGGGCGACGCCGGTTTCGTCGCAGGAAGTTTCGATGCCGAGCACGTTCATCGGCCAAGTATCGCATGCGGTTTGTGCGGCCCAGTCGAGGGGGCATCCAGCGATGGCCGCCTTTATCGGCGGCAACGAGCGCGCCGGCGCACGCTTGCGGTGCACTCGGCACGCCAGGTGCTGCGCCTGCTTGCGGCGCGTGCCCGCAGGCGTGCCGTGCGGCCGACGAGCGGTCTGTGCGCGAGCCGCATCGGTGCCGCATGCATGCCGCTGGCGCGCAGCGGCGATCACGCCTGCTGGCATCGCGTTTGCTAAAGCCGGAAGGTCGAGCACGAGAAAAGAGATGAGCCGCGTAACCTCCTGGACTTCGCCCGCCCGGTACCTGGTGAGTGCGCAGGTCTACGGCCGCGCGGCCGGCGACACGCAAGCGCACGCCGAGCAAACCTCTGGCGCGGCCGACGCCTGGCGCGTACCGTGCGATGACGGTGATGACGCGATCGATGCCGCCATGCAGGCGCTGCAGTGCGCGCTGAGCCCGGTATCGGTAGACCCGGCGCGGCCGGTGGTGGCGATTCCGAGTTATCCCTGCGTCGCGCACGTGGGCACGGCCGATGCAGTGTGCACCGGCCCGGATCTGACGCCGCTGCTGGCCTGCCTGCTCGCCGGTGCCGGCGTGCAGGTCGTCATGCATGGCTTCTGCGAAGGGCCGTGGCGCTCGGCGGCCGGCGACGTGCTGCGCGCGATGGGGTTGGAGCCGCCTGCTTCGGTATCGGCCGCGGCTGCACCGTTGTCGCGCGGCGATCCGGCGTTCGTGCCGCTGCCGCTGCTCAGTGCCGCGCTGGCGCGCTGCTGGGAGCGTGCCGGCGTCGGTGCAGCGACGGGCGCGGGCGTTCGTTTCACGCTGGTCGATGCGATGACGGCATTGCTGAATCCCACCGACAACGCCGCCTGCCTACGCCTGATCGGCAGCGACGGCGCCCAAGGCCGCCGCCGTCAACTGCTGCGCGGCTATTTGTTGCGCAGCGGTGCCGGTGCGCTGCTGATGCATGGCACCGCGGCGAGCGTGGCAGCGCCGGCCGGCCAGCGTGCTCCAATCGAATGGATCCGTGCCGGCCGTGCTTGTGCCTATGCCGCCGGCGCCGACCTGCCGCCGGGTGGTTTGCCGGCGCTGCCGCCGGTCGGCGACACGGCGGCAATCGCGCGCTGGATTCAATCGGTGCTGGCCGGTGAGCGCCCGGTGCCGCTGACGATCGCCGCGCAGCTCGATTGCGTGCTCGATGCGCTGGCCTCGGGCGGTGCCGAGCGCTACGGTGATCGCGCTGATGCCGGCGTTGAGGACGCACTCGCTTCACCGTTGCCGTCCGATGCATTGCGCCTGGCGCCTGACGCTCGACGCACCAAACCTTGAGGCTTGCGCTTGAAGCTCCATGCGCGCCGAAGGCCGCACGGGCACCCAGCGTGCTGCCGGTTTCGTATCGGCGTGCCGCACGGCATGTCGTTCGGCTTAGCGCAACAGGAGGAAGCGAAATGGCCCGATGCGATGTCTGCGGAAACGAATACGGCCGCTCGTTCGAAGTCATGATGAGCGGCAACACCTACACCTTCGATAGCTTCGAATGCGCGATCCATCGTTTGGCGCCGGTATGCGCGCATTGCGGCTGCCACATCGTCGGCCATGGCATCGAAGCGGGCGAGCTTTGCTATTGCTGCGCCCATTGCGCGCGCCAGGCCGGCGTCAAGGGCGCCGTCGATCATCCGAACCAGCAAGCGGGAGTCAGCCATGCCGCGCGGTGACAAGTCGGCTTATACCGACAAGCAGAAACGCCAGGCCGAGCATATCGAGAAGGGCTACGAAAAACGCGGCGTCGGCGAACCTGAAGCCGAGCGGCGTGCCTGGGCCACGGTCAACAAGATGACCGGCGGCGGCAAACTGTCGGGTTCGGGGCGTGGCAAGGCCGAGAACCATGCACCGGCGCGCAAGGGAGGCCGGCTCGGCGGCAAGGCCGCAGCCGCGCGGCCGGCGGCAGCGCGCTCGGCCTCGGCGCGCAAGGCCGCGGCCACGCGCAAGCGGCCCTAGCCCACTCGCAGCGCCCGGCAAGGGGCCGCCTATAATCGGCCCCTTCCATGAACCGCCCATTCGACGCCATCGTGATCGGAGCCGGCGCGGCCGGATTGTTCTGCGCATCGGTGGCGGGGCAGCGCGGCCTGCGCGTGGCCGTGCTCGACCATTTCCCGCGCCTGGCCGAGAAGATCCGCATCTCGGGCGGTGGCCGTTGCAACTTCACCAATCTGAGCGCCGATCGGCCCGATCGTTTCGTCGGCGAACAGCCGCGCTTCGCGCGTGATGCCCTGCGCGCCTACCCGCCTGCGCGCTTCATCCGGCTGTTGTGCGAGCATGGCGTCGGTTATCACGAAAAGCATCGCGGCCAGCTGTTTTGCGATGACTCGTCGGAGCGCATCATCGAATTGCTGCGCGGTGAATGCGAAGCCGGCGGCGTGCAATGGCTGCGCCCGTGCCAGGTCGATGCGGTCGTGCATCGGGAACCCCCGGGGGGCGGCAACGGCAGTAGCAGTATCGGCAACGCGCATTGCCGCTACGAAGTGCATACGCAGGCAGGCATCTTGCGCACCCACGAACTGGTCGTCGCCACCGGCGGCCTGTCGATTCCGAAGATCGGCGCCAGCGATTTCGGCTACAAGCTGGCGCGCCAGTTTGGCTTGCGCGTAGTCGAGCCGCGGCCGGCGCTGGTGCCGCTGACCTTTTCCGGCGAAAGCTGGGCGCCGTTTGCCGAGTTGGCTGGCGTGGCTCTGCCGGTGGTGGCCAGCGCGCCGGCCAATGCTGCGGCACCTGCGTTCGACGAAGACCTGCTGTTCACCCATCGCGGCCTGTCGGGGCCTGCGGTGCTGCAGATTTCCACGTTCTGGCGGCATGGCGATCCGATCGCGATCGATCTGGCGGGCGGCAGCGATCTGGCCGGGCGACTGATCGCCGCCAAGGCGAATTCGAAGCAGACGCTGTCGGCAGCGCTGGCCGCCGAGCTGCCGCGCCGGCTCGCCGCGCGCTGGCTGGAATTGTTCGAGCCTGCCTTGGCGGCGCGGCGGCTGGCCGAGATCGGCCATCGCGAGCTGGCCGCGCTGGCGCAGCGGCTGCGCGATTGGCGGGTCATGCCCAACGGCACCGAAGGGTTTCGCAAGGCCGAGGTCACGGTCGGCGGTGTGGCCACTGAAGGGCTCGATCCGCGCACCATGCGCGCGCAGCGGCAACCCGGTCTGTATTTCATCGGCGAAGTCGTCGACATCACCGGCTGGCTCGGCGGCTACAACTTCCAGTGGGCCTGGGCCTCGGGCTTCATGGCAGGTCAGGCGCTGGGCCGCGGCTGACACGTTAGGCCGCAGTCCGATCGTTGTCCACCACCCGATTGCGCCCGCCCGCCTTGGCCAGGT
>JAFKGG010000391.1 GCA_017307915.1 Burkholderiales bacterium
AGGAAGTGCAGGAGCTGCGCCTGGACGTCGGCGGCCGCACGCTGCGGCTGGGCGACGTCGCCAAGGTGTTCCGCGGCTACGTCGACCCGCCGGTATACACGATGCGTTTCGGCGGCCACCAGGCGATCGGCCTGGGTGTGTCCATGGTCGGCAAGGGCGACGTGCTGCAGCTCGGCCGCGACCTGGATGAGACGATGGCGCGGCTGCGCGCCGACCTGCCGGTGGGTATCGAATTCGCCAAGGTGTCGGATCAGCCGCGCATCGTGCGCGACGCCGTCGGTCTGTTCATGCGGGTGCTGGCCGAAGCGGTGGCGATCGTGCTGGCGGTCAGCTTCCTGAGTCTGGGGCTGCGCGCCGGCGCCGTCGTCGCCTTGACCATCCCGCTGGTGCTGGCGGCCACGTTCGTGGTGATGGCCTGGTTCGGCATCGACCTGCATCGCGTTTCCACCGGCGCGCTGGTCATCGCGCTGGGCCTGCTGGTCGACGACGCGATGATCGCCATCGAGATGATGGCGCGCAAGATCGAAGAAGGGCTGGACAAGTTCTCGGCGGCCACCTACGCCTATTCGAGCACCGCGTTTCCGATGCTTACCGGCACGCTGATCACGATGTCGGGCTTTCTGCCGATCGCGCTGGCCAAGTCGACCACCGGCGAATACACCTTCGACATCTTCGCCGTGGTGACGATCGCGCTGCTGGTGTCGTGGCTGGCCGCGGTGGCCGCCACGCCGTTCATCGGCACCTGGCTGCTCAAGGAAAAGCGCGGCGAGCACCACGAGGTGTTCGATACGCGCTTCTACAAGCGCTTGCGCGGCCTGATCGAAGCCTGCATGCGCCATCGCTGGCTGACCATCCTGGCCACTGTCGGCGCGTTCGCGCTCGGCGTGGTCGGCATGGGGCTGACCGAGAAGCAGTTCTTCCCGGCCTCGAACCGCACCGAGATCCTGATCGAACTGTGGCTGCCCGAAGGCGCCAGTTATCGCGCCACCGAGACGCAGGCGCGCCGGCTCGAAGCCATCCTGGCCAAGGATACGGACGTCGCCACTTTCGTGTCCTACGTCGGCAATGGCTCGCCGCGCTACTACCTGTCGCTCGACCAGCAGCTGTTCCGCAGCAATTTCGCGCAGTTCGTGATCCTGACCCACGACGTGGCCGGCCGCGATCGCGCGCTGCTGCGCTTGCGCGAAGTGCTGGAGGAGCAGTTCCCCGGCGTGCGCGCCCGCGCGTTTCGCACGCCGCTGGGCCCGCCGGTGGCCTATCCGGTGCAGTTTCGCGTGATGGGCGACGATGCTGCGCGATTGAAGGAGATCGCCGCCCAGGTCGCCACCGTCGTGCGCGCTGACGCCGCCACCGTCGATACGCATCTGGATTGGGGCGAACGCTCGCCGGCGGTGCGCATCGAGGTCGACCAGGACAAGGTGCGCGCCATCGGCCTGACGTCGGCGCAGATCGCGCGCTCGCTGGGCGGCTCGCTGTCAGGGGCCACCATCGGCCAGTTCCGTGAGCGCGACCAGTTGATCGACGTGGTGCTGCGCGCGCCGCCCGGCGAGCGCGCCTCGCTGTCGAACCTGCGCAACCTGCAGATCCGCACCGGCACCGGCCGTTCGGTGCCGCTGGCGCAGATCGCCAACATCAGCGAGGTGATGGAAGAGCCCATCGTCTGGCGCCGCAGCCGCGTACCGGTGATCACCGTGCGCGCCGACATCATCGACGGCGTGCAGGCGCCCGACGTGATGATGCGCATCGACCCGCAACTGAACGAACTGCGCCGGCAGCTGCCGCCCGGCTACCGGATCGAGGCCGGCGGCCCTTACGAAGACAACACGCAGGCGCAGGCTTCGATCAACGCCGGCATGCCGTTCCTGCTGGCGGTGGTGCTGACGCTGCTGATGATCCAGTTGCGCAGCTTCTCGATGACCGCGATGGTGCTGCTGACCGCGCCGCTGGGCGTGATCGGCGTAGCCGGCGCGCTGTTGGCGTTCGGCCAGCCGTTCGGCTTCGTCGCCATGCTGGGCATGATTGCGCTGGGCGGCATGATCATGCGCAATACGGTGATCCTGGTCGACCAGATCCGCCAGGACATCGAAGACGGCGCCACCCGCTGGCAGGCGGTGCGCGAATCGGCGGTGCGGCGCTTCCGGCCGATCACGTTGACCGCCGCCGCCGCCGTGCTGGCGATGATCCCGCTGTCGCGCGACGTGCTGTGGGGGCCGATGGCGATGGCCATCATGGGCGGCCTGATCGGCGCCACCGTGCTTACGCTGTTGTTCGTGCCGGCGCTGTACGTCGCCTGGTTTCGGGTCAAGCCGGACGAGCAGGGCGCCTGAGCGGGCGTGCAGGGCGCCGGCGGCCCGGCCGGGTTTGCCGCCTCGGCGGGGCTGCGCCAAAGCCCGCCGCTACCCCGCGCCGCGGTCGGCGCGGAGATGGTCTCGCGCATCGTTTAGAATGCGCGTTTTCGCGGCCGTGGCGGAATTGGTAGACGCACCAGGTTTAGGTCCTGGCGCTGCAAGGCGTGAAGGTTCGAGTCCTTTCGGCCGCACCACGGCATAAGGCGGTTCGCCCCCTGCCACTCCTTCGATTTTTGGAACCAGAAATGGCAACGCAACTGGAAACGACCGGCACGCTCGAGCGCAAGCTGCAAATGGCTGTGCCCGTAGCTGAGATCAACAAGGCAGTGGCCGACCGGCTGCGCAATCTGTCGCGCAGCGTGAAGATGCCCGGCTTTCGGCCCGGCAAAGTGCCGATGAAGATGATCGAGCAGTCGTATGGCCCGCAGGTGCACTCCGAAGTGCTCGGCGACGCCGTCTCCAAGGCGTTCAGCGATGCCGTGGCCGAGCACCAGCTGCGCGTGGCTGGCCAGCCCCGGATCGAAGCCGGGCAGGGTGGCAGCGACGCCGAGCTGGCCTTTACTGCCGTGTTCGAAGTGTTCCCCGAGATCCAGATCGGCGACCCCACCACGCTCGAGGTCACGCGCGTGGCGTGTCCGGTTGGTGATGCCGAACTGCAGAAAATGATCGACGTGCTGCGCAAGCAGCGCACCCGCTGGGATGCGGTCGAGCGCGCTGCGCAAGACGGCGACCGGCTGACCATCGATTTCGCCGGCACGCTCGACGGCACCGCCTTCGAGGGCGGCAGCGGCACTGATTTCGCGTTCACGCTCGGCGAAGGCCGCATGCTGCCCGATTTCGAGACCGGCCTGCGCGGCGCCGCGCCCGGTGAGAAAAAGACCTTCCCGGTCACCTTCCCGGCCGACTACGGCGCGGAGCACCTGGCCGGCAAGACCGCCCAGTTCGAGGCCACGCTGAAAAAGGTCGAGGCCCCGGCCCTGCCTGAAGTCAACGCCGATTTCGCGCGTGAGTTCGGCATCGCCGACGGTGACGTGGCCAAGCTGCAGGCCGACATCCGCGCCAACCTCGAGCGCGAGGTGTCGCAACGGCTGCGCGCGATGACCAAGGCCAACGTGATGGAATCGCTGGCCGGCTTCGTGCAGTTCGAGCTGCCCCAATCGCTGGTGCAAAACGAGAGCGAAGCGCTGGCCGAGCGCGCGCGCGAAGACCTGAAGCAGCGCGGCATCCCGGCCGACAAGGCCGCCTCGATTCCGCTCGATGCCTTCCGCGAGCAGGCCGAAAAGCGCGTGCGGTTGGGCCTGGTGGTCGCCGAGGTCGTCAAGTCGCAAGGTCTGCAGGCCAAGCCCGACCAGATTCGCAAGCAGATCGAAGAATTCGCGCAGTCGTACGAGAACCCCGGCGAGGTGGTCCGCTACTATTTCAGCGACCGCGATCGGCTGGCCGAAGTCGAGGCGCTGGTGGTCGAGCAGAACGTCGTCGACTGGGCACTGGCCAAGGCCAAGGTCACCGACAAACCGCTGGCCTTCGACGACCTGATGGCCGCGCGTTAAGGCGCGCGCCCGGTATTTCACGGAGCATCGGATGACATTCAACAGTCTGGTCGAAGATCTGGTCAATGCGCACCTGACGCAGCAGCGCGAAACGCAGGCGCTGGGCATGGTGCCGATCGTGATCGAGCAAAGCGGCCGCGGCGAGCGCGCCTACGACATCTACTCGCGGCTGCTGCGCGAGCACGTGATCTTTCTGGTGGGCCCGGTGATGGACCAGGCGGCCAATCTGATCGTGGCGCAGATGCTGTTCCTGGAATCCGAGAACCCCGACAAGGACATCTCGTTCTACATCAACTCGCCCGGCGGATCGGTCAGCGCGGGTCTGGCGATGTACGACACGATGCAGTTCATCAAGCCCGACGTCAGCACGCTGTGCATGGGTATCGCGGCCAGCATGGGCGCGTTCCTGCTGGCGGCCGGCACCAAGGGCAAGCGCTTTGCGCTGCCCAACGCGCGCATCATGATTCACCAGCCGTCAGGCGGCGCGCAGGGCCAGGCCTCCGACATCGAGATCCACGCCAAGGAAATCCTGTACACGCGCGAGCGGCTCAACCGCATCCTGGCCGAGAAAACCGGCCAGCCGATCGAGCGCATCGCGACCGATACCGACCGTGACAACTTCATGTCCTCGGAAGATGCGGTAAGCTATGGCCTCATCGACAAGGTTTTGTCAAGACGGGGCGAGGGTGCCTGATCCGGGGCACTCAGTGCGGCGGACCGATCGGCGGTCACCGCGAGCCGCCGGGCGGTCGGAGCAAATATGACGGACAAGAAGGGCTCAAGCGAAAAACTCCTGTACTGCTCGTTCTGCGGCAAGAGCCAGCACGAGGTGCGCAAGCTGATCGCCGGTCCGTCGGTGTTCATCTGCGACGAGTGCATCGAGCTGTGCAACGACATCATTCGCGATGAAACCCAGAGCGATGCCGGCCCCGGTGCGCAAAAAGGCGGCCTGCCGACGCCGGCCGAGATCTGCGGCATCCTCGATCAATACGTGATCGGGCAGGAAAAAGCCAAGAAGATCCTGTCGGTTGCCGTCTATAACCACTACAAGCGGCTGCGTCACAAAGGCAAGAAAGACGAAGTCGAGCTGGCCAAGAGCAACATTCTGCTGGTCGGCCCCACCGGCTCGGGCAAGACCCTGCTGGCGCAGACGCTGGCACGGCTGCTGAACGTGCCGTTCGTGATCGCCGATGCCACCACGCTCACCGAAGCGGGCTACGTCGGCGAAGACGTCGAAAACATCATCCAGAAGCTGCTGCAGAACTGCAACTACGAAGTTGACAAGGCGCAGAGCGGCATCGTCTACATCGATGAGATCGACAAGATCTCGCGCAAGTCCGACAACCCGTCGATCACGCGCGACGTGTCCGGCGAAGGCGTGCAGCAGGCGCTGCTCAAGCTGATCGAAGGCACGATCGCGTCGGTGCCGCCGCAGGGCGGCCGCAAGCATCCGAACCAGGATTTCGTGCAGATCGACACCACGAACATCCTGTTCATCTGCGGCGGCGCCTTCGACGGCCTGGAGAAGGTCATCCGTGCCCGTTCCGAGCGTTCGGGCATCGGCTTCGGCGCCGCGGTGCGCAGCGCCAATGACCGAGCCGTCGGCGAAGTGCTGCGCGACGCCGAGCCTGAAGATCTGGTCAAGTTCGGCCTGATCCCCGAGCTGGTCGGCCGCCTGCCGGTGGTGGCCACGCTCGACGAGCTGAACGAAGACGCGCTGGTGCAGATCCTGATCGAACCCAAGAACGCCCTGATCAAGCAGTATCAGCGGCTGTTCGCGATGGAAGGCGTCGATCTGGAAGTGCGGCCGGGCGCGCTGCTGGCGATCGCACGCAAGGCCCTGAAGCGCAAGACCGGCGCGCGTGGCCTGCGCTCGATCCTCGAGCAGACGCTGCTCGACATCATGTTCGACCTGCCCAGCCTGCAGAATGTGCAGAAAGTTGTGGTCGACGACAACGCTATCGAAGGCGACGGCAAGCCGCTGGTCATCTACGCCGACGCCCCGCGGGTGGCCGGCTCGAACTGAAGCGATCGTCATTGCGGCGCCCGCCCTGCATACCGCGCGCCCGGTTTCGGCCGGCCGCGGTACGCTTCTGCTGAACATCGTGTCAGCGCAGGCTTGCCGCCGCACCCCGCAGTCCGCCTTCCCAGGCCCGCTTCCAATACCCCCGCCGGATTTGCACCGCTTATACGCGTTTAGCGAACCGCCTCGTTCCCCGAAGATGAGCAGCGATCGGCGTCGCGGACCGCAGCGGCCGCCCGGCGCATCGCCCCTGGCGCCGCACCGGTACCGCAGGGCCGATCGGCGGAATCGGCGTATGCTCGAACCCGATTACTTGAATTCGCTGCGCATGGCGCCACATCGACCGGGAAGTCCTGAATGGAGAAGCTGATGTACGAAGAGCAGGCCCTGACAGTCCAGTCGCTGCCGCTATTGCCGTTGCGAGATGTGGTCGTGTTTCCCCACATGGTGATTCCGCTGTTCGTGGGGCGCCCCAAATCGATCAAGGCACTCGAGGCTGCGATGGAAGTGGGCAAGAGCATCATGCTCGTGGCCCAGCGCAACGCATCCAAAGATGAGCCGTCGGCCGAAGACATCTATGAAATCGGCTGCGTCTCGAACATCCTGCAGATGCTGAAACTGCCCGACGGCACCGTCAAGGTGCTGGTCGAAGGCACGCGGCGTGCCCGCATCGAACGCATCGAAGACAACGGCCAGCATTTCATCTGCGATCTGGGCCCCGTGCCGGCACCCACCGGCGACAGCCCCGAGGCCGAAGCCCTGCGCCGCGCCATCCTGGCGCAGTTCGATCAGTACGTGAAGCTGAACAAGAAAGTGCCGCCCGAGATTCTGGCGTCGCTCAACGGCATCGACGATGCCGGCCGGCTTGCCGACACGATCGCCGCGCACCTGCCGATCAAGATCGAGCAGAAGCAGGGCATCCTGGAAACCAGCAACGTGTCGGAACGGCTCGAGAAGCTGCTTACGCAGATCGAGACCGAGCTCGACATCCTGCAGGTCGAAAAGCGCATCCGCGGCCGCGTCAAGCGGCAGATGGAGAAGAGCCAGCGCGAGTACTACCTGAACGAACAGGTCAAGGCGATCCAGAAAGAGCTCGGCGAAGGCGAAGACGGCGCCGACATGGAAGAGCTCGAGAAAAAGATCAAGGCCGCGCGGCTGCCTAAAGACGCGCAGAAAAAGGCCGATGCCGAGCTGAAGAAACTCAAGCTGATGTCGCCGATGTCGGCCGAAGCGACGGTGGTTCGCAACTACATCGACACGCTGGTCGGCCTGCCGTGGCGCAAGAAGAGCAAGATCAACAACGATCTCGAAAACGCCGAGAAGGTGTTGAACGAAGATCACTGGGGTCTTGAGAAGGTCAAGGAGCGCATCCTCGAATACCTCGCCGTGCAGCAGCGCGTCGACAAGCTGAAGGCGCCGATCCTGTGCCTGGTCGGACCCCCGGGGGTCGGCAAGACCTCGCTCGGGCAGTCGATCGCGCGTGCCACGAACCGCAAGTTCGTGCGCATGGCGCTGGGCGGCGTGCGCGACGAGGCCGAGATCCGTGGCCATCGCCGCACCTACATCGGGTCGATGCCGGGCAAGATCCTGCAGAACCTGACCAAGGTCGGCGTGCGCAATCCGCTCTTCCTGCTCGACGAAGTCGACAAGATGGGCATGGATTTCCGCGGTGACCCGTCGTCGGCGCTGCTCGAGGTGCTCGACCCCGAGCAGAATTCGACCTTTGCCGATCACTACGTCGAAGTCGAATATGACCTGTCCGACGTGATGTTCGTGGCCACGGCCAATACGCTGAACATCCCGCCGGCGCTGCTCGACCGCATGGAAGTGATCCGCCTGTCGGGTTATACCGAAGACGAGAAGCTCAGCATCGCGCAACGCTATCTGCTGCCCAAGCAGATGAAGAACACAGGCCTGAAGAGCACCGAGCTGGCCTTGGCCGAGAGCGCCATCCGCGACATCGTGCGTTACTACACGCGCGAAGCCGGTGTGCGTGCGCTCGAACGCGAGATCAGCAAGATCTGCCGCAAGGTCGTGAAGATGCTGCTGCTGACCAAGCAGGAGAAGAAGATCTCGGTGACGTCGAAGAACCTCGACAAGTTCCTCGGCGTGCGTCGCTACAGCTTCGGCATTGCCGAGAAAGACAACCAGATCGGTCAGGTCACCGGCCTGGCATGGACCGAAGTGGGCGGCGAGCTGCTGACCATCGAGGCCGTGGCGATTCCGGGCAAGGGCAAGACCACTTTCACCGGCAAGCTTGGCGACGTCATGCAGGAGTCGATCAAGGCGGCAATGACGGTGGTGCGCCGGCGTGGGCAGCGCTTGGGGATCCGTCCCGACTTCTACGAGAAGCAGGACATCCACATTCACGTGCCTGAAGGCGCTACGCCGAAAGATGGCCCCAGCGCAGGTATCGCAATGACCACTGCGCTGGTATCGGTGCTCACCGGCATTCCGGTGCGTGCCGACGTCGCGATGACCGGCGAGATCACGCTGCGCGGCGAAGTGCTGGCGATCGGTGGCCTGAAGGAGAAACTGCTTGCGGCGCATCGCGGTGGCCTGAAGACCGTGTTGATTCCGGAAGAGAACGTGAAGGACCTGGCCGATATTCCCGACAACGTGAAGAATCGGCTCGAGATCATTCCGGTCAAGTGGATCGATCGCGTACTTGAAGTAGCGCTTGAACGTGCGCCGCAGCCGCTGCCTGAGGAAGAGGCCGCGGCTGCGCAAGCCGCGGTGTCGTCGGCGCCCGCCGGCGGCAGCGACGTGGTCACGCATTGAGCCTCTGAGATGCCGCACCGGCGTGCCATCGATGCGAGAATCGATGGCATGTCGCGTGCCTGGCTTTATGATGACGGCGCGGCGCAAGTCGCGCCGTCGTTTTGTTTGCGGCCACGCGGCGCAGTGCCGCGCAGTCGCTCGGCTTGACACTCGCGTGCTCGGGCGATTTAATACGCGCTCCGTTTCGCTCTCCTGTTCGCTTGCAGCAGCGACGAGTTCTACCTGTGTGTGCCGCTCGGCACGCTGATTCAAAATCCAGATTCCTGATGTGAGGGGGTTCTAGTGAACAAGACCGAATTGATCGACCACATCGCGAAGCAAGCCGACATTTCGAAGGCTGCCGCGGGACGCGCACTCGATGCGCTGGTCGGGGCCGTCAGAACGACCCTGAAGAAGGGCGGCACGGTCACGCTGGTCGGCTTCGGTACTTTCGCCGTCGGCAAACGTGCGGCACGCAGCGGTCGCAATCCGCGCACCGGCGCCACGATCAAGATCAAGGCCGCCAAGGTGCCGAAGTTCCGTCCCGGCAAGGCACTGAAAGACGCCATCAACTGAAGCTTGCAAACTTGCACAGCTCAGTTTTTCTGTAGTAGAATCTTTGTCTTCGCAGATCGCTGAGCGAACTACTGGTGGCAGTTACCGGGGTGCTTAGCTCAGTTGGTAGAGCGGCGCCCTTACAAGGCGTAGGTCGGGAGTTCGAGCCTCTCAGCACCCACCAGCCGAACCGTCGTCAGTAGCAAGGCGATCTGCATAGCAGTAATGCATTACCTGGAGCGGTAGTTCAGTCGGTTAGAATACCGGCCTGTCACGCCGGGGGTCGCGGGTTCGAGTCCCGTCCGCTCCGCCAAGAAGAAGAAAAAGCCACCTTCGGGTGGCTTTTTTGTTTGCGCAGACGCGAACGCCGCAGTCGCGCGAGGCGTCGATGCCGCAGGCAGGTTTCCTGCGCCGGCTCTTAAGAGAGCTTGAGCTTCAGATCCGGAACGATTTTCTTCCAGGCGGCTATTTGGTCATGGAAACGTCTCTGGAAGTCCTGCTGGGGCATTGGGCGCGCTACAAGGCCATTCTGCTCGTAGTAGGTGCGCATTTCCTGCGACCCCGCGCCAGCCTGAACTTCGCGATCGATACGATCGATGGCGTTACGCGGCACGCCGGCTGCTGAAAAGAAGCCATGCCAGACGGTGATGTCCACGCCGTTGATGCCATGCTCGGTGAACGTCGATACATTCGGCAGTTGCGCCGAGCGCTCAGGCGCGGCCAGGGCCACGATGCGTACGCGGTCCAGAAGCTGCCGGTACAGCGCGAAGTTGGTGAAGGCCATCTGCACCTGTTCTCCGACCACGGCCTGGAATGCCTGCGCATCGCTCTGGTAGGGCACGTGCGTGATGTCGACGCCGGCATTGCGTTTGAACAGCTCACCCAGAATGTGCTGGGTCAATCCTGTTCCCGGTGAACCGAAGTTGTACTTGCCCGGATTCGCCTTGAGCTTGGCCACGAGTTCCGGCAGCGTGCTCACGCCCAGCGACGGCGATACCGCCAATGCGAACGCCTGCTCGCCGAGAAACGCGACCGGCATCAAGGCCGACTCCGGCCTGAACGGGAACGCGGGATTGAGCAGCGGGTTGAGCACCAGGGTGGAGAAGCTGCCATAGCCGATCGTATAGCCGTCGGGCGCTGCGCTGGCCACTGCATTCAAACCGATCGCACCGCTTGCGCCGACGCGGTTCTCGACGACGAAGGCCTGGCCGAGCCGGTCGCTCAGATGCTGTGCCATCTTGCGCGTGAGAACGTCGCTCAGGCCGCCGGCACCGAAGGGGCAGATCACCTTCACCGGTTTGACCGGGAATTCCTGCGCGGCAGCGATGCGGGGCAAGCCGACGGCGGTCGCGGCAATGGCGGCTGAACCACGCAGGGCGAATTGACGACGGGTGAGAGTGCTGGGCATGAGGTGTCTCCTTCGATTCGTGGTCAGTTCATGTAGACGCCACCGTTCACGTCGAGAACGGCACCAGTGACGTTGGAAGCGCCGTCCGAGACCAGGAAGTCGATCGCGCACGCGATGTCGTCGGGCACGCCGAGCCGCCCCACTGGAATGCCGGCGGCATACGACTTCTGCACGTCCTGGCCTGATTCGCCGGACATTGGCGTTTCGATCCGGCCGGGGGCGATGCAATTGACGGTGACGCCGAATCGGCCGATTTCTTCTGCGAGCACGCGTGAGAAGCCGAGCACCCCTGCCTTGGATGCGGCATAGGCGGTCGATGGAAAGCGCGAACCGGTGCGCCCCGCTAGCGACGAGATGCTGACGATGCGACCCCATTGGCGCTCGCACATCAGCGCCACGCAGGCGCGCGCCATGAGAAAAGGGCCTTCCAGATTGATCCGCATCACCTCATGCCATTCGGCCAGCGGCGTCTCGACGGTGAGGTACTTCGCACCCTTGTGCTTGGGCGAGATGCCGGCGTTGTTCACGAGGATCTCGACGCCGCCGAAGGCGGCTTTGGCGGCGGACACGGCGGCCTCGGCACCGGCCGGCGTGGCGGTATCACCGACGTGGGAGACGGCAGCCAGACCCTGATCCCTCAGCGCCTGTGCGCTCTGGTGCACTTCTTCCAGACGGTCGGCCAGCAGCACGCGGTGCCCTGCGCTGGCCAGGCGCAAGGCGGTCGCGAAGCCGATGCCGCGCGCGGCGCCGGTGACCAGAGCGTTTCGCTGGGCAACTGCCATGGCAATCTTCCTTGTTGTTCAACGTGCCGCACGCGCGGCATTGGCACCCGCAAGACGGCCGAAGATCGCCGCCTTGGCCAGCGAGCTGCCGCTCAGGTAGGCGGTGCCGTGCAGTCCACCGGTCACTTCTCCTGCGGCGAACAGGCCCGCGATCGCTTGCCCATGCACGTCGAGCACACGGGTCTGGTCATCGACTGCGATACCGCCGTAGGTCGAGAGCAAGGCGGTCGTACATGGATAGATGTAGAACGGTGCGCGTGCGATCGGCGTGAGTTCGCCGATCGCGCCGATCAGATGCATGCGTCCGAATTCAGGATCGTGACCTGCCTGAACGAAGCCGTTGTAGCGTGCGACGGTTGCCTCCAGTGCATCCGGATCGAGGCCAACGGTCTGCGCTAGCTCCGCTATCGTGCCGGCCGTGCGTACCAAGCCCTTCTCGAAGCCCGCGCGGAAGTCGCGCGGCATCATGCCCGGCACCGAGGCGTCCATGGTGTTCTGGTCGAATACCTGGAAGGCGACGGCGTCGGGCTGTTCCAGGCACAGGCGCCCGGTGATCTTGTAGGAGCCCGACTCGTCGGCGAAGCGGCGCGCATGCCGGTTCACGGCGATGCCGCCCTTGAAGATCGGATGCATGAGGATGCTGCCGCGACCCGAACGGTCGGCAAGATCAGGGTAGTGATTCAGCGATGCGCCGAAGGTGCCTGACAGCCAGCCGGTATCGATGAGGTCTGCACCCAATGCCCAGGCCATCAGCAGGCCGTCGCCTTCATTGGCCATGCCGCCCATGCGCACGGCATTGACGAACTCCGGCGCGAACTTCTCGATCAAGCGATCAGAGCGCGCGAAGCCTCCGGTACAGATGACCACGCCACCGTTGACGGCCGTGCGAAGCTCGTCGCCGCCGTGTTGATACGCCACGCGGCGCACTCGGCCATCCGTATCGCGCTCCAGGCGCAAGCCTCGCGCATCGGCCACGAAGCAGGCCTTGTCGCAGCCAAGCAAGCGATCATGCAAGACCGTGACCACGTGCGCGCCGCTGATCGGGTGGCTGCGCGGAACGCTTTGGTAAGTGCTGGCCTCGACGCGCTCGAAGCGGAATCCGAGCCCCACCATCCACTCATAGGTGGCGAGTTGCAGCCGCACGTAGGCATCGATGAGATCTTCGCGCGCCTTGCCGCCGCCGGCATCGATCAGGTCGCGGCGCAGCCGCTCCAGCGAATCGTCGATGCCCAGCTTTTTCTGCAGCGGCGTTGCGGCAAATGCGAAGGAGCCTGGGCCGCTGGCCGTGCTGCCGCCGAAGTTGTCAGCCTTTTCCAGCAGCAGCACGCTGGCGCCGTTTTCGGCCGCGCTCAGGGCGGCGCAATGCCCGGCGAGCCCCGCGCCCAGCACGACGACGTCGACGGTTTCAGGAATGCTCATAGCTGGCGCACCTCAGTTCATTGAATAGCCGCCGTTCACGTCGACGGTGGCACCGGTCATGAAGGCGCTGCCTTCCGAGGTCAGATACATGACGGCAGCCGTGACGTCCGCCGGCACGCCGACGCGGCCGACGGCGGATTTCGCTGAATAAGCCGCATCGACGTCGGCGCCTGTCTGTACGGTCATCGGCGTGGCGATGCGCCCGGGCGCGACACAGTTGACCGTGATGCCCGAGCTGGCGACCTCATGCGCGAGGCCGCGCGAAAAGCCGAGCACGGCGCTCTTCGATGCCGCGTAGTGGGCATTGGAGCGCTCGGTGCGCGCTCTCGCGGCCTGCGAAGCAATGTTCACGATGCGGCCCCAGCGCGCGCGCTGCATGCCCGGAATGCAGGCGCGGCACAGCAGGAATGCGGACGCGACGTTGGTCGTGATGACGCGCCGCCAATCGGATGGGTCCATGTCGACCACCGCAGTTTTGTGCGCGCCCTTGCGGCCGGTGATGCCGGCGCCGTTGACCAGAATGCCGACGTCGCCCCATGCCTCCTCGATGGCGGCGATCGTGCGCTGCACGGCGGCCTCGTCCGTCACGTCCAGACAGTGCGCTGCTGCCGTGGTGCCGCGCGCTTGCAGCGTTGCCGCCGACCTTGCCACGTCATCGGCACGATCCAGCAGCGCAACCCGGTGCCCCAGCGACGCGAGCGCTGCCGCGATGTCGTATCCCAAACCCTGCGCAGCGCCGGTGACCACCGCAACGCGCTCGATGCTCTTGTCTGGTGTCATGTTCGATCGCTCGTCATCGGGCCTGTGCGGACATCCAATCGGCCATCGCGGCGGCGGCTTGGGCGACCAGATGTTCCTGACCCTTGAGGTAGTGATTGCCGCCCTTGAGCTGCAGGTTTTCGACGCGGCCTTCGGCCGCGCGCGACCAGCGTGCGATGGTGCTGGGGAAGACCGATCCGTCGGCCGTATGCTCGATCTGCAGCACCGGTACCGTCGTGCGTTGCAGATTGGCGGGGCCGTCGGCGCGGCTCAGCGGCGACCATTGACTGAGCCATGAGGTAAGCGTGCAGAAGCGGCCGAGGCAGTTCGGCCCGTAGTTCACGCTGCGCGCGTCGTCGCCCCGGTTGCCGCCGGGCTGCCTGTCGTTGGCATCCAGGTGCAGGTCGATGTAGCGCGGGTCGGCATAGGTACGATGCACGATGAAGGCTTCGTCGCGTGCGCTGTCGGTCTCGCGCAGCCATGCGAGCCGCGCCTGCACTCGCGCCGTGATGCGATCCATGCGATTCGCCTGGGCCGTGCGCACGCGCTGGACGAAATCGTCATCGAAGGGTGGGCTGCGGTCTGCCGCGTAAATGTCGAGCGCAGCAGCGGCCGCGAGCGGATCGCTCTCATCGATGACCGATGCGTCAAGCATGTCGCGCAGCAACTGCGAGCGGCCAAGATGCGCGGCATTGAGCGCGATGCCGTCGACGGGGGGCAGGTGGGCGGGTTCGATGGACACGGGGTCGCCGGCCGGCGTGTCCGTGATCGTCAGATCTTCTGCTTGCGCCTGGTAGAAAGCGCACAGCGCCGCGCCGCCCGAATTGCCGATCAGGTAGACGGCTGCATAGCCGCGCTCGCGCAGCATTCGCACGCCCGCGCCGAGATCCTGAATGACGCGCTCCATGATGAGCGTGCTGTCGTTGTTCACGTAGCGCGAATTCAGCGCGAGCAGGTCGACGCCGCGGGCCGCCAATGGGTCGACGAGGTAGTGGCCCATGAAGTTGCTGGCCGGATGCATCACGATGGCGGCGACGCGGTTTCCGGCGGCATGGCCCAACACGCCGTACACGCGCGGCCAGTTCATCTGAAGGCCGGATTGGCTCTCCAGCGCCGTGCCGGGAGGCACCGGCAGGCTGACGAATTCGCGCGCAGCCGCCTTCATTTCCGATACTTCCTCAGCACGGAGGCCATCTGCTCATGCGCCGTCTGTGCGGCATGCTCAAACACCTCGGGCGGCGACTTTTCCCACGCCAGTTCGAGACGGATGCCGTTGGGGTCGAAGAAGTAGATCGAATCGAAAGTGCCGTGCTGGCTGGGGCCCAGCACATCCACCCCGGCAGCCTCGAGCCTGGCCTTGGCCTGGTGCAATGCTTCCCGACTGTCGACCTGGAGCGCGAGGTGATTGACCCATGCCGGCGTGTCCGGGTCGGGCGTGCAACTTCTGCCGTCGAACAGATCGAAGAAGGCGAGGTAGGAACCGTCCCCCATTTCGAAAAAGATGTGCAGATAAGGCTGGTATTCCCCGGTGCTCGGCACGTGCTCATGGCTGACGACGCAGGCCAGTGGCAATCCGAGCACGTCCTCGTAGAAGCGCACCGTTTCTTCGGCGTCGCGGCACCGGTATGCGAAGTGGTGCAGACGATGAATGATTGGAAAGCCCGAGTCGATCCGCCGTGCGGCAGGCGCTCTCGGACTGAATCTTGAAGGAGTGATCATGTTTGCCTCGTATTCATTGTATGAATAAGTTATTTTTTGTATGAATAATCATGGCGCAACGAGTTCTGCGTGTCAACGCACATGCCGTGTTCGATGGCGTGCGAACCCGAGCGGGGTCGCGCGACATCAAGCGCGGTATGAGGTGGAAAAGGGGGCGATCACCCGAGCAGGGTGACCGCAATGTCGGGCGCGAGCGGGGCTGCGCAGTCTCGGCTCTGCGAGCTCTTGGCGAGCGCGCTCGACACCGCGTCGCTGAAGCTGTACGTGAGCCTGCGCTGCCCCTGGTTTGGGGCAGGAATGTGTTCGTTCAGCGGGACGAGCTGTGTGCTCAGGCGATGGAGAGTGACTGCGCCAGTTCCACCAGTTGCGGGCCAATCTCCCGATCGAGAAGCTGCGGCGAAAAGCGCGAGCGCGATCCTCCGAAACTCAGGCTCGCTACCGGTGTACCGCCGGGCCCCATGACGGGCACGGAAATCGCGTTGATCTCGGGATGCAGCACGCCTTTATTGAGGATCCAGCCTTTGGACGGAAAGCGTGCCAGAGCGGCAGTCAGCGGCTTCTGCACGCGTTCGTATTCCTCGGGCATGCGCTGCCTGGCGGTGCGCAGCAGCGCGGCACGTTCCTTTTCCGGCAGACCTGCGAGAAGACCCCAGCCCATGGCGGATGCCAGCAGCGATACGTGCGATCCGATGCGCAGATCGGAAAAGATGATGGCACCGCCCTCGACGCGGTGGATGTAAACCATCTCAAGTTCCTGCCGTACGCCCAGCGAAACGGCGCCGGGGTAACGGCGAGCCAGCGCATCCATCCCCGGTTTGGCGAGTTCGGCGAGCGGCCGGCGCGCGATGGCTGCGTGCCCGAGCCTGAGCACGGCCAGCGCCGGGCGCATGCGATCTTCGTCGGTCCGCTCCAGAAAGCCCAGCTTGATCATCGTATGGCACAAGCGCCAGACCGTCGGTTGCGGCAGCCCCGACGCCTTGGCGATCTGACTCACGGTCAGCGCCGCCGGCGATTCGCCGCAAAGAAGCAGGATGTTCAAGCCGCGCGCCAGCGCGGTCACGAAAAGCGGGTCTTTTTCGTCGAGATCGTTGCCGTCTTCCGTTTCGATCTTCTTCCTGATCATTGCCGATTTCCGTATTGTTTTAAACTTAATTCATTATACGGTTTATTTATTCATCAGACGAATAAAAGGCCATGAAGATCTTCTACCAATCGATGACGCCGGTCGGCGACCTGGCGGGTTATGCCTCGGCCCTGCAGCAGCATGCCGCGCTGCTGTGCCCGCAGGCCGAGCTTCGGCTGAACGGCATGCCTGCGGCGCTGTTCGAAGGCAGCAGTCCTACCGAGGTCTACCGTTATCCCTATGCCAAGCACAAGATCGCGTCCGCTGTGCTCGACATCGCCCGGCAGGTCGAAAAGGAAGGATACGATGCTTTCGTACTCGGCAGCTTCAGCGAACCCTTTCTGCCCGAGCTGCGCTCGATCCTGGACATTCCGGTCACCTCCATGGCGGAGAGCAGCGCGCTCGTCGCGTGCTCGCTGGCCGACAAGTTCGCCTTCGTCTCGCTGTCGGCCGTCAGCGCACGCCGCCTGAAGCCGATCATCGACAAGCATGGCCTGGGCGCGCGGGTGTGCGGCTTTCACGCGCTGCCGCGGCCGGTCAACGAACATGCGCTGAACGCCGCGTTCGACGATTCGGCGGCTTTGGTGGCCAACTTCACCGAGGCGGCGCGCGTGGCGATCGACGGCGGCGCCGATCTGGTCGTTCCGGCCGAGGGCGTGCTCACCGAAGTGCTTTTTTTCGCGGGCGTACGCGCGATCGATGGTGCGACGGTGATGGATTGCGTGGGCGCCACCCTGTGCCACACCGAGATGCTGGTCAATCTTCAGCGGCGCGGCGGGCTCGGCGTCGGTCGCCGATGGGCCTGGTTGAAGCCGCCGGCCGCTCTGCTCGAGCGTATTGACGGCGATCTGGGTGGGCGTGTCTCCTGATAGAGCACTGGATCCTTTCATGGCTTGTGTTCACGGTTGATCAGGGGCTTGTTGCGCTTGGCCCAAGCTCGCATCTTGCGAGAGCGGGGGGCCGGTTCGGAGCGCATTCTCGCGGCGCTTCACGGGGCTCATAGCCCATCTCCTGGCCTGTTCGGGTGGGCCAAACACCGGGGAAATTCTGAATCGATGCGGGCCGAGCTGCGCATTGAACGCTTGCGTCGACTCGATGCTCAACGCTTTGCGCTAGCCGTCGCCGAGCTTTCCGGCGATGTGTTGCAACTGGAAGTCGCTGAAGGCCGCGCCATCCTCAAGATCGAGAGCAACCGGTTCTGGAAAAACATCGAAACCTATGAGCCCGCGGTCGACGACGCCTTCGCTTCAGCCTGGTCCGCCGTGCTGGCGCTTCATCGCGCGATACCGTGAACGAACGAGTCGCGTGGGCGCTATAGTGTTCGACGAATGCGGCCCCGAGTAGCCATCACCCATGATTCCCAGTTCGACAACCGCGGCGCCAGCGGCAGCTCCCGAGGCCATCCCCGGCGGGAAATCGGCCCAGACCCGAAAGCGCATCCTCGATGCTGCAGCGCAAGTCTTTGTCGCCCGCGGGTACAAGGCTGCGAGCCTGTCGGAGATCGCACAGGCCGCTTCGATGAAAGCCGGCAGCCTGTACTTTCACTTCGGATCGAAAGACGAACTGATCTGCGAAGTACTTCAGGAAGGCGTGATGCGGACCTTGAAGGCAGTTAGTGATGCGGTCGATGCCCAGGGCCCCGAAGCAACGGCACGGCAGCGTCTGTGCACCGCGATCGATTCCCACATCGCCGCTCTTCGGGGCCACGCCAATTACGGTGCGGCCGTGATCCGCATCGTCGAGGAAATCTCGCCGGCGGTTCGCGACCGGTTCATGAGCCGCAACAAGGCCTACACGGACTATTGGAACGGCTTGATCCGGCAGGCGCAAAGGGAAGCTTGTCTGGCACCTGGCATAGAACCCAGGATCATCCGCCGCATTCTATTTGGCGCGATGAACAGCTTCGACATCCGGAACATGTCCGCTGAAATGGAAGCGGAGGCGAGAAAGGCACTGTTCCTACTCCTTGGCCTGGATTGACGTCGCGTGATTTCGGCAGGCGGCTTGGTAAGCTGCGCTACCTTTCCAGCCAGTTCTCTACCTTGAGGCCACCGATCCGGCCGAATTCGCGCGTGTTGTCCGTCACCAGCGTGAGGCCGAGCGCATAGGCGTGCGCGGCGATCAGCAGATCGTTCATGCCGATAGGCTGGCCAGCAGCTTCCAATTCAGCGCGGATGCCGCCGTATTCGGCATCAGCCGGAATGTCCAGCGGCAACACCGGGATCGTTTCAAGCAGGCCTTCCACTTTGGCGAGCAGCTTGGGCGAGCCCTTCTTTGCGCAGCCATAGCGCAACTCTGCCGCGACGATGATGCTGGTGAAGATGTCCTTCGGCCCGACCTGCTCGACTCGCCGTGCGGCTGACCCGTCCGGGTCGCGGATCAAGTCGCTGAGGATGTTTGTGTCCAGCAGGTAGCCGTTCAAAATATGTCCTCCGACCGGGAGGGCGTGTCCTCGATGGTCGGGAACTGATCTTCTGGCCCGAGCGGCGCTTCCTTCTTCCACTCGGCCAGCAGTTCGACGATGTTCGTGGGCCGGGTGACTGGCTCGATGATGAGCTTGCTGCCTTCGCGGTGGATCAGCACGCGATCCCCAGGCAGCTCGAACTCCACAGGAATCCGCACCGCCTGGCTGCGGTTGTTGCGAAACAGCTTGGCCTCCTTGGGCCTGGATGGCGTCAGGTGTACAGGCATGGCATGACCCTCTGGTTTGTATATGCCAAACTGTATATGTCAAAATGCGCAGTGTCAATCGGGTGGGCGGGTGAGACGTCTACGCAACCGTTGCGGGTGCCTTTACCTGGCCATCGTGCTCGACGTCTGGAGCCGACGGATCGTCGGTTGGTCGATCGCAGAGGAAATGACAGCAGACCTCGTGCTGGCGGCGCTGCCTACGACAACGCGATGGCCGAGAGCTTCTTCGCCAGCCTGGAATGCGAACTGATCGACCGACGCAGCTTCCAGACCAAGACCGAGGCCCGCCTGGCCTGCTTCACCTGGATTCGAACAGCCGGCACATCAGGCTGCCTGCGATATGGCGCTTTGTGTAACCTCGACAAACCTCTGTGCTGCAGGCGAAAGAGACCGACCCGAGCGGGTGATGACGGCTATGGTGCGCTTGACCACCGGCGCTGCAAGCGGAACGGCCACCAGCGACGGACGGTCGAACATGGGTAGCAAATGCGAGGGCAGGATCGAGGCGCCGAGCCCGCGTGCGGTCATCGCAAGCGACGTCGTGAACAGCGAGACTTCGTAAGTGGGCTCGAATTTGCGATTGGCTCTCGCCATGGCTTCGTTGATCACCGCTCGCAGGTCTGAGCCGATGCGCAACGAAATGGTTGGATGGCTGGCGAGCTGTGCCCACTCAATCACCTTGTAGCTTGCCAATGGACTTCCCTTGAGGCAGATCACGCACAGCCGATCGGTGAACAGCGTGGTCAGATTGATGTCGGCACGCTTTGAACTGTTGACCGTGGCGACGCCGAGCGAGAACTCGGCCTCGCCGCTCAATACGATAGGAACCAGTCTGTCGGGCCCCACATCAAGGATCACTACCTCGATTCCGGGGTACTCGCGTGAGAAACGCTGCAGGATCGCCGGGAGCACCGTGAACGCCAGGCTGGACGTTATGGCGAACCGAACTCGCCCCTGAGCGAGTTTGGCGACTGCGCGCATGCTGGTGTTCAGCTGTTCGGCATCCACCAAAAGACGCTCGGCCAGAACGATTGCCTCTTCAGCGGCCGTGGTGGGGTGCAGCGATCGCGTGCTGCGGTCGAAAAGGCGGGTGTTCCACGTGTCTTCCAACTGTCGTATCAGCAAGCTCACTGCCGATGACGTCAAGTGCATTTCACGCGCAGCAGCCGCGACACTGCGCTGCCGATAGACGCGAACGAAAGCATGAAGTTGGTGCAGACTGGGATTCACGAGTAATGCGCGGCCAATCTTGAAGAAACATCCAGCTCTATTATGCGCAATCCTCGTTGTTCCGAGCGCTGCGTTACGGCATGTAGCGCCCGCCGCTGACATGCACATTCTGACCCGTGATGAAGTTCGACCGGTCAGAGGCGAAATAGGCGATGGCTTCAGCGACTTCCGCAGGGCAGGCCAGGCGCCGCATTGGCGTATCGGCCGAAATGCCCTGGCGTTTCCGCTCCAATGCGCGTGGATCGTCTCCCGCGGCCGCCTCGGCGCCAGGCGTCTCGGTCGGCCCCGGTGACACGGTGTTGACCCGTACGCGTGGCGCCAACTCCAGGGCGAGGGAGCGGCTGAACGAGAGCAGCGCTGCTTTGCTGGCCCCATAGACCGAGAGTCCGCGAATCGGGCGGGAGGCAGCGCCTGATCCCACATTGACGATCACGCCGCCGGAGTCCGGAAAGACCTGCAGCGCGGCCATGGCGCAATGCACGGCCCCATAGAAATTGACCGCCATCACCTTCTGCAGCAACGCTTCCGTCGTTTCTGCAACGGGCGAGGACGGAAAGATGCCGGCACAGTTGACCAGCACGTCGACGCGCCCGAAGTGAGCTGCTGCCATGGCAATGGCGTGCTGCGCTTGCTCGCGCGAACTCACGTCACAAGCAAATGCGCGCGCGCGGCCCGAGCCCTCCGCCGAGCATTCCTTTGCAACGTCGCGGGCACGGGCCACATCCAGGTCGAGCAACGCCACCGAGCCACCGCGCGAAGCGAGCAGCCGCGCCGCGGCAGCCCCGATACCGCTGGCTGCTCCCGTGATGATCAGTACCTTGTTCTCGAGTTCGCCTTGAGCATTCACGCGCCGCGTTCCCCCTATGCCTTATGCGAACCGGCGGCCATCTGTTTGGCCACCAGACAAGCCTCATCCTTCAACTTGTGCTTCTCCACGCGACCGCTCACGGTCAGGGGTAGGCCGTTTCGTATTTGAACGTAGCGTGGCACTTTGAAGTTGGCCAGATTCGCTCGGCAGTACGCCTGTAGATCAGCAGGCTGTACGTCGTGGCCCGAACGCGGCTCGATGTAGGCAAACCCCACTTCGTCCAGACGCGGGTCGGGCACGCCCAGCACGGCCGCATGCAGCACGGCGGGATGACTTCGAAGGAACTCCTCGACCTCCGCGCAGGCGACATTCTCGCCCCCGCTGCGATACATATCCTTTTGCCGCCCGACGAGCACCACGTTGCCGCGGCCGTCCATGTAGCCGATGTCGCCGGAACGAATCCAGCCGTCATCGGTGAGTACGGCCGCTGTCGCGGCCGCGTCTGCGTAGTAGCCCTGCATGACCGACTCTCCGCCGATCTCGATCAGGCCATGCACTGCCTGCGCCACCGGCGCGCCTTGGGCATCGACGATGCGGATGGCGGTGCCGGGAAGCGGCTTGCCGTTCGTGTTGAGCTGCTCGTCCATGGAATCACCGGGACACGTCAACGTAACCGCTGCGGTCGATTCGGTCATTCCGTAGAGGCTGAACAGCATGGGGTGGCCGAACGCTTCCCAAATGCGGCGGCGCATGTCGGCCGGCCCGGTCACGCGGGCGGCGCGGATGCTCGTGAGGTCTGTCGAGGCCAGCTTGGGGCTGTCCAGCATCATGACGAACATGGTGCCGACACCACCCGCGATCGTGCAGCGCTCTCGCCCTATCGTCTCGAGCGTATAGTCGGCGTCGAACTTCGGCTGCGTGTAGAGGGTGCAGCCCGCCATCATGCAGCTGAGCAACGTGGGAATCAGCCCACCGTTGTGATAGAACGGCATGGCGCTGGCCATGCGGTCGGAAGGGCTGATCTCCATGCGCACGGCGACTTCGCGCGCGATGTGGACAACGCTCCGGTTCGACAGCACGGCTGCCTTGGGCGAAGACGTGGTACCCGAGGTGAAGTTCAAGGCGGCAGGAGCATTCTCGTCCACCTCCGGCAGCGGGGCAGGGTGGGCAGCATCCAGCCAGCGCTGCAGGCAGACGAGGCTTCCCCGTTCAAGCGATCCGACGTTGACCACGCGCCGAAGCTGGGGGAGCTGGCCACTGGAAACCAGCGTTTCCACCATGGCCAAGTAGTCCACGCCCAGGAAGGATTCCGTGAAAAACAGCGCCTTGGCGCGGCTCTTGGCCAAAGCATCGGCGGCATCGCTGGAACGCAGCCGCGTGTTCAGCGGCACGATCACCAAGCCCGCCATTGCGCATGCAAAAGTGAGCTCGGTGAAGGCGAAGTCATTGGGCAGCCAGAGGGCGACGTGGTCGCCCGGCTCGAGACCGTCACCCAGCAGCGCGGACGCCGTGCGGCGAGCGCGCTGGTACAACTCCTCGTAGCTCAGCGATTTGTCATAAACGACCAGGGCCGGCTTCGAGCCGTAGGTTCGGGCCGCAGCTTCAACCAATGCTGCCAGCGTCTTACTTGGAAGCTCGATCATCATGCGGCAGGTATCTTCCATACCTTCATGGCGTTCTCGTAGAGAAACTTCCGTCGCACGGCGGCAGGCAACTCGAGCATGTCCACCTCGCGCAGCGCCCGCTGGATGGACGGCAAGGTTGCCGGATATGACGTGCCGAAGATCACCTTGTCCTGGCCGTACGTCTTGAGGAACTTCACGAACTGCGACTGGAAATTCTTGGGGAAGTGCGCCGTGGTGTCGATGTAGACGTTCGGATGCTTCCAGGCCACGGCGATCATCTCGTCCGTCCAGGGGTAGCCGATGTGAGCGCCGACGATCTTCAGCTCGGGAAAATGCGCCGCCACATCGTCCAGATAGATCGGACGACCCGGATCCGACGGCAGCATCGCTGCCGTGTGCCCCACCTGCAACTGCACCGGGACGTCCAACTCGATGCACTTGGCGTAGAGCGGATAGAACACGGCGTGGTTGGGCGGCATCTTGTGGCCATATGGGAAGATGCGCAGCCCGCGAAAGCCCTTTTCCTTGACCAGGTACTCGAGCTCGCGCACGGCCGTCATCCCGAGTTCGGCATTGACGCCGGCGATCGGGATCAGCCGATCCGGATACAGAGCCGCCTGCTCGCCGACCCAGTCATTCGGAGTGTAGCTGTTCGGATGGTGGCATCCACCGATCATCCCCCATCGCACACCCGCCGCATCCATCTCCTTGATGGCTGCGTGCGTGTCGATGCTCGGCCCTTCCTTGTTTGAAAACAGATTGGAGACGTGCGCATAGCGGGGATTGCCGCGCCATGCCTCTCCCTTGGCGGGGAAAAATGGCGCCACCCATGAATCGACGATGGGTTCAGTGACGGACATGAGGCTTCTCCTTGAAAGTAGAAAATCAGTGGGCGACTCAGTGCTTGGACTCGTCCCATGGCAGGCCCAGGCTTTCGTAGGCGCGCCGCAACGGCCGGATGTCCACCACCTTCGCGTAGTCGGTGTCGATGTCGGGCTTGACCAGGTTGACTGCCTTGAGGATCTCGAACTGGCGGGCAATCAGGCGTTTGGGAACGTCCAGCAGATTCACATAGTCGAGTTCCTTGCCGTAATACGAACCCCGCGTCTCCCAGAAGAAGTCGGAACGTTGCGGCGTGAACTTCATGTTCTTGGCAACCACTTCCTTGATCTCGGTCTTGCCCGCCGCGATGGATTCATTCATGTATAGCCGCGCCTTGAGCATGGCGCGAAGAAAGCGGACGACCACATCCGGATTCTTCTGCAAGTAAGCGGTGCTGACGCCGATCATGGAAGACAGGCCCACGTCCAGCTTCTCCATGCTGGTGTGCGTTCCGATCACGTCCACCGGCATGCGTTGCTTGGCTTGCGCCAGCCCGTCCGCGACGGTGATGACGGCGTCCACCTGTTTCTGCACCAGCGCGCCAGCCATCTGCGAAAAGGGCATCGCCAGGATCGTGAGATCCTTGTCCGGATTGTCGCCCTTCTTCAGGAAGTGCTCACGCAGCAGGTAGTTGTAGATGGAGCCATAGTCGTTGACGGCGACTCGTTTACCCTTCAAGTCGTCCAGGTTGCGGATGCCTTCGCCGCTACGGACCACCACCGATACCGCCTCCCAGGATTTGCCGGCTTTATCCGTGAACGTGTATTCGTAGCCGGACACCCCCAAGGTGCGAGCCCCCTTGGATGCGGCGAGCACACTGGTCGTCGGTGCGGTGTTTCCCATGTCGATGTTGCCGGCTGCGAGTGCCTCCGATACGGCGCCGCTGCCGTTCAGAAACACTTTCTCGATGGTGATGCCCTCGTTCTTGAAATAGCCCAAGTCCTCGGCAACGATGAATGTCGGAAATGCGATGCCTGAGATGTACCCGAAGCGCACGGTGACCGGCTTGGTGTCCAGTGCCTGCTGGGGCGTCTGACTCTGGGCGCCTGCGCTCAGCGACACGAGCGAAAAGGCGCAGAGCGTCAACACGGCTTTACGAAAGTTCATGATCTGTTTCCTGGGAAATGGTTGCGACCGAAGAGATCACCGGACGGCCGTGTCTTGCCAGGCCAGCAATTTGCGACCGAGCAGACCGATCAACCGGTCAACCGCGAAACCGAGGGTTGCCACCAGCAGAATCGCCGCGTACATCGTTTCAGAGTCGAAGCTGCGCTGTGAATAGAGGATGCGATAACCCAGCCCGCCGTTGGCGCTGAGCATCTCCGCAGCGACGACCAGCAGGAACGAGAACGATGTGGCGACGCGGAATCCCGTGAAAATGAAAGGTAGCGCTGCCGGCAGCATCACTTGCATCAACAACTGGAATGCATTGGCGCCCTTGCTGCGTGCGTTCCAGATCAGGAACTTGTCCACGTTGCGCATGCCCGCATAGGTATTGATCGCCACCGGAAAGAATGCGGTGATGGCAACCAACCCGATCTTGGAGGCCTCGCCCAATCCCAGCCACACCATGAGCAAAGGGAAGAGGGCAAGCTTGGGAGTAGGGAAGATGGCGGCGATCAGAGGATCGACGAAGCTGTCGATCACGCGGTAGCGGGCCATGAGCATGCCCACCGTCAGGCCGGCCGAGGCACCGATGAACAAGCCCGTGAATGCGCGCATCAGCGACATACCTGCGTCACTGGCCAACATGCCCGCGTTGGCCAGCATGCTCTGGAGCGCGGCGGTCAATGACGGCAGAAACAGCGGGTCGACCCAACCGGCCCGGGCCGCCAACTCCCAGGCGGCCAGCACCAGAGCCAGCGGATAGAGGGATAGAACCGCTTTCATGTGACGCCCTCTCGCACCAGGTTCCAGATTTCCGAGCGCAGTTCGGTGGCGATGGACGATGTGCGCATTTCACGCGTACGCGGAAAGGGCAGCGGCACGTCGAAGATCTTCAGCACCCGGCTCGGGCGCGGCGACATCACCACGACTCGATGGCCCAGGTAGATCGCCTCTTCGATACTGTGGGTCACGAGCAGTATCGTCTTCTGACTGGCCTCCCACATCTTCAGTACTTCGTCCTGCAGAGTCTCCCGCGTCAGCGCGTCTACGGAGCCGAGCGGTTCATCCATCAGCACTACCTCGGGTTCGCAGGCGAAGGTCTGCGCAATCGCCACGCGCTGCTTCATTCCGCCCGACAGCTCTTTGGGAAGGTGGTTCTCGAAGCCGGTCAATCCGACCATCTTGATGTAACGGCGGGCACTCTCGCTGCGTTCCTCCTCGCTGCCGACGCGCTTCAGATCCAGGCCGAATCGCACGTTCTTCAGCACGTTCATCCAGGGGAAGATTCGGAACTCCTGGAACACGATGCCGATACGCGGATCGGGTTTGACGATCTGCGAGCCACCAACGTGGATGGTTCCGGCGCTTGGTGGCAGCAATCCCCCGATCATGTACAAGAGCGTGCTCTTGCCGCAGCCGCTGGGGCCGATGATTGACAGTATGTTGCCGCGCTCAACAGCGAGGTCCACCTCGCCGACTGCATCGACTGCGTTACCCGCCACGCCTTGGAACGTCTTGCTGACGCCCTTGAGGTCGACCATCATCGCGCGGCACCGTATTCAATCAGGCTGTATTCCGGGACCGGAAGACACACTTCGCCGAGCGCCTCACGAAGGCTCTTTTCAGAAAATCTACGCCGTTCACCATACGGCTGTTTCATTGTCTATGGTCTCCATCGTCTCTTATGCTCCCCAACGCTCGCACGGCATCACGGTCAGCACCGACTGGGCCGCAGTTTAGGGACTGTCGAGGTGAAGAGAAATCGAGTTTTTCTTGAATATTGCTGAAAAATACTTGCGAATCGAGGCCGAGTCGCACCGCGCCATCGACCGTATCCCGGGCTCGACTAACCGACCTGTGACACGGTTACCGATGGCACGTGCGGCGCGTTGCGCTGGAGATCCCGGGCGCATTCCACGATCGCCGCCTGGAGTGAAGAGAGGGTCGGGTCTTCAAGCAACTCACTGCGATGCCATAGATGGATGTTTCGAGGCGAGGCCGGGGCGTCCACGTTGATTTCGACCAGTTGGAATCGATTGGCCAGGATTCGAGTGGGAAAGCGCGGCAGCACTGCGAGGTAATGTCCGCGAGACAACATGCCGAGCAGCAATTGTGCGTCACCCAAGAACGTCATTCTCGTACGTGTCGTGCCGATCCCAATCGCGTTCAGCATGGCGCGCACGTTCTGATCGAACGGCGAAGCAGTACCCAGGCTGAGCCATTCGAGTTCGTCATGGTAACGGGCCGTGCCGGCACGCTGCGCGGTGACGACCCATGGATGCGTGTTGCCGCAGAAGATTGCCAGCTCGTCTTCGATGAGGGCGGTGCGTTCGATTCCGCGAGGCGCCCGCTCAAGCCATGATGGCGCCACCACGAAATCGTGGCGCTTGTCTATCAGTTGCTCAAGCAGAGCCTGAGGCCGATCGCTTTGAACGGTGAGTGCGACGCTCGGGTGCTGAGTGAATAGCGCTGCCGCCAGATCAGGGAGGATGGCAGCGCCGACCAGCGGCCCGATGCCGAGCCGGAGTTGATTCTGGAGTCCGCCGAGATACCGAGCGCTGACTTCAGCTGCGCTTTGAAGAGTCTGCGCGATGTTGCGCCCCTCCCGGGCGAGCATTTCCCCGAGCGCCGTACTTCGGACGCCAAAACGACTGCGCTCGAAAAGCACGCCACCGGCCTGCATTTCGAGGATCTGCATGTTGTGAGTCAGCGTGGGCTGCGTCAGATGAAGGTGCCGGCTCGCCTGGGTGATTGAACCCTTTTCGAGAATCACGCTGAGCTGCACCAAGTGGCGTGGATCCATAGAAAATTTTTAGTTTGACGAGGCAATTTGCAATTTTACGACGAATGGCGGCGCACTTACTCTCTTTGACGACGCGCTCGTGAGCCTTGGCCGTTCAGCCGGCGATATGTGCCGAGCGCTGACGCCGATCACCAAATGGAGACACATCAATGACATTTCGTTTGCCCGTTCCGGTGCGCTTGGCTTTCACCATGGTGGTGATCTGTACCGCGTGCAGTGGCTACGCGCAGAGTTGGCCCGAAAGGCCGATCAAGCTGCTTGCACCTTCTGCCGCCGGCGGCCCGCCTGACGCCTATGCGCGCGCGCTGGCCGAGCAACTCGCCAAGGAATTCAGCCAACCCGTGGTAGTCGAGAACGTGCCGGCTGCCGGCGGAATGATTGCGGCACAGAGCATCTTGCGTGCACCCGCCGATGGCTACACCCTTTTGGTGAACACCGCCGGCATGATGACCATCACGCCGAACGCCAATCCAAAGGCGCAGTACAAGGCGGCCGACTTCGTCAACATCTGCCAAGGTGTCGAGGCGGGCCTGGTACTCGCGACAAACTCGAGCATCAAGGCGGCCAACTTCGCGGAGCTAACGCGCTGGATTCATGCCGAGAAGACGCCTTCCACCTACTCGTCGTATTCGCCCGGTTCGCCGGCGCACTTCCTGGGCTATCAACTCGGAGAATTGCTGAAGGTCGAAATGACCCACATTCCCTACAAGAGCAGCCCGCAGCAGATCTCGGACATGATTGGCGGCATTGCGCCACTGGGCTTCGTGCAGATCGCCACCGCCGCACCGCACATCCAATCCGGCAAGCTGAGGGCATACGCCACGACGGGCAGCCAACGGTCGGCCCAACTGCCCAATGTGCCTACGGTAGCCGAGGTGGGCATGCAGCAGCTGGAAACCACGGTGTGGTTTGGCCTCTCGGCCCCGAAGAACGTGCCGCCTGGGATCGTCAGACGGCTGACGGATGCGCATCAGAAGGTCGTGGCATCGGCTGAGTTCGCGGCACGCATGGCGACTTCCAGCCTCAATCCGACACCCAACGTGTGCGGAAACGCCTTCACAAAGAAGATGGAGGACGAGGCGGTTCGTTGGGCGCGTATTGTCAAAGCCACGGGCTTCGTGGCCGACTGAGCACGGTCGTTCCATACGCGCGGGCAAAACCGGATTCATGCGGGCAGAGGCGCGCCACCATGGCATAGAATATGCATAATAATGCATACATCTATTGAAAATATCTGATATTCCTCAAGCTCTCACGCATTATTACTCTCTATAGTCGCTGGCGTTGACGTATTAAAGTGCAACTTCAGATTGCCACGGCAACTTCCATTGCGCCCGGCAAGAGCGGCGTCGAACCAGGAGAGAAACTATGAGTGAGACCTTGGAAACCCTCGTCGAGGACTCGGCAAGCGTACGGGGCGAGAACTTCATCGAAGTGAAGCTCGATGAGAGCATTCCCAACAACGTCGATCTGTCATCCGACAAGCAGCTTTTGCGGGCTCTGGAAACCTGGCACCCCAAGTACCTCGAATGGTGGACGGACATGGGGCCCGAGGGTTTCCAGAACGCCGACGTCTATCTGCGCACGGCGGTGGGCGTCGATCCGACCGGCTGGGCCAAGTTCGGCCATGTGAAGATGCCCGAATACCGCTGGGGCATCCTGCTGGCGCCCAAGGTGGAAGGCCGCACGATCCCGTGTGGCGAGCACAAGGGCGAGCCGGCCTGGCAAGAGGTGCCGGGTGAACATCGCGCGCTGCTCAAGCGGCTGATCGTGGTGCAGGGCGATACCGAGCCGGCGTCGGTCGAGCAGCAGCGCTACCTGGGCGCCACGGCACCCAGCCTGTACGACATGCGCAACCTGTTCCAGGTCAACGTCGAAGAAGGCCGCCATCTGTGGGCGATGGTCTATCTGCTGGTGAAATACTTCGGCAAGGACGGCCGTGAAGAGGCGCAGGCACTGCTGGAGCGCCGCAGCGGCCAGCAGGACAATCCGCGCATCCTGGGCGCCTTCAACGAGCGTACGCCCGACTGGCTGTCGTTCTTCATGTTCACCTACTTCACCGATCGCGACGGCAAGATGCAATTGGCGGCGCTGGCCGAGAGCGGCTTCGATCCGCTCAGCCGTTCCTGCCGTTTCATGTTGACCGAAGAGGCGCACCACCTGTTCGTCGGCGAGACCGGCGTGCAGCGTACGATCGAGGCCACCTGCGCCGCGATGAACAAGGCCGGTATCACCGATCCGTATGACGTCGAACGCATCCGCGCACTCGGCGTGGTGGATCTGCCGCTGCTGCAGCGCAAGGCCAACTTCCACATGAGCGTGACGCGCGACCTGTTCGGCAGCGAGATCTCGAGCAATGGCGCGGAAGCCTTCTCGGCCGGGCTCAAAGGGCGCTTCAACGAGGCGCAGCTCAAGGACGATCACCAGTTGCAGGATGCTCTCTACACCGTCACTCGCGTGATCGACGGCCAGCTGGTCGATGAGCAGGTGCCGGCGTTGCGTGCGATCAATTGCCGTTTGCTGGACGACTACATGGCCGACTGCCAGGGCGGTATCGACCGTTGGAACAAGACGATCGAAAAGGCGGGCATCAACTTCAAGATCCGCCAGCCGCACAAGGGTTTCAATCGGCGGATCGGGGAGTTCAAGGGCCAGCGCATCAACCCCGACGGCCAGTTGCTGACCGAAGCGCAATGGCAGGCCGACGTGGGCCAGTGGCTGCCCAACGATGACGACATGAAGTTCATCGCGTCGCTGATGCAGCCATGCCACGAAGCGGGCAGGTTTGCGAGCTGGATCGCACCGCCGCGCGCGGGCATCAACAATCAGCCCGGTGACTTCGAGTACGTGAAGATCGCTTGAGCGTGCAGCCCCTGGCGGCCGTTGGCTGGTCGATCAGGGGCTCTTCGATGAACTACTCAGCCGCGATGTTCTCTTTCTTCACCACTTCAGCCCAGCGTTGAGCGTCCTTGGCAATCAGGGCGCCGAATTCGGCCGGCGTCGAGGTCGTCGGCACCATGCCCTGCGATTCGAAGGCTTGCGCGGTCTCGGGCTGCTTCAGGATCCTGGTGATCTCCTGATTGAGCCGGGTCACGATGTCGGCCGGCGTGCCCTTGGGAGCCAGCACGCCGAACCACATGTCGACGTTGTCGGCCGTCACCTTCGCTTCGGCCAGCGTCGGCACGTTGGGCAATTGCGGTAGCCGCTTCGGGCTGCCGGTGGCGATCGCCTTCAGCTTGCCGGCCTGGATGTGCGGCAAGGCCACGTGCACCGGCAGGAACATGTAGTCGATGCGACCGCCCAGCAGGTCGGTGAGCGCGCCGGCAGTGCCTTTGTAAGGAACGTGCAGCATCTCGGTGCCGGTGCGCTGCATGAACAGGGCCATCGACAGGTGATGCGGCGTGCCGACGCCCGGCGTGGCGTAGGTGAGTTCGCGCGGCTTGGCCTTGGCGGCATCGATCACCTCGCTGACGGCCGTGGTCTTGCGCACGTTCGGATTGGTCACCAACAACAGCGAGCCCCATGAGGTGAGCGAGACCGGTTCGAAGTCGCCGACCGGGTCATAGGGCAGGCTCTTGAACAGGCTCTTGTTCATCACCAGCGTGCTGACCTGCACCAGCAGCGTGTGGCCATCGGGTTTGGCCCGGGCCGCCTTCTCGCTGCCGATGTTGCCGCTGGCGCCGGGCACGTTGTCGACCACTACCGGCTTGCCGAGTGCGCTGGTCAGGCGCGGCGCGAGCTGGCGCGCGACCAGGTCGATGCCGGTGCCGGGCGTGTAGGGCACGATCAGCGTGATGGGCTGGGTGGGCCACGCCGATGCCGATGCGGCGGCCACGGACAGGGCCAGCGCGGGCAGCAGTTTCGTGATTGGAAGTTTGAACACGTGCAGTCTCCTGATATCGATCTAGAGAGTGATCTAGAGAGCCATCGCGCAGCGGCAAGGCTGCGCGGCCTGGTTTGATGCAGGCCGGCGCGTCTTATTCCAGCGCCACCGTCAGCGGGTCATACGGATACAGCCAGTTGTTGCGCGAGGCGGCGATGTTGCGGTCGCGAAATGCCTGGCGCATCTCGGCCGCATCGGAGATGTGATAGAGATCGGCCATCTCGGTCGATTCGTCGACCACTCGCGCGGCGCGCGGTGCGCGATGCTGCTCATAGATGTGCAGCGCCTCGGCAAGCGGTTTGCCCAGATCTATCGCGCGGGCCAGCACGGCAGCGTCTTCGATCGCCATCGCCGCGCCTTGCGCCATGTAGGGCAGGGTGGGGTGCACCGCATCGCCCAGCAGCGTCACGCGCGGCGTGCTCCAGGTCATCACCGGCTTGCGGTTGTTCAAGGCCCAGCGAAAGCATTGGTCGCGGTCGGCGCTCTCGATGACGGCGCGCACCATCGGGTGCCAGCCGGCATAGTCATGGTCGAGTTCGCTCCACGGCTGGCGCGTGGTCCACGATTCTTCTTCCCAGGGGCGCTCGACGCAGCCGACGAAGTTCAGCAGCGTGCCGGCGCGCATGTAATACATGACGGCATGGTTCTTCGGGCCGCACCAGATCGTCGAGGCCAGCGGCGGACGCAGCGCCTCAGGGATGCGTTCGGTTGGAATCGCCAGTCGCCAGGCCACCTGGCCGGTGAACACCGGCGGCTCGGCGTCGACGACGTGCTGGCGCACCACCGACTTGATGCCGTCGGCCCCGACGAGCAGTTCCGAACGCACCGTCGAGCCGTCGCCGAACTGCACCTCGACATGCTCGGGCGTCTCGCGCACCTGCTGGGCGCGTTGCCCCAGCCGCACGGCCTGCGGGTCGAGCCTGGCGACCGCGTCGAGCAGCGCTGCATGCAGGTCGACACGATGGATCTGATAGTAGGGCGTGCCATGCTGGGCTTCGTGCGCGGCGCCGAGCTTGACCTCATGCAGCAGCTCGCCGTCGTCGAAGCGGCGGAACTCGAACGCCCTGGGCTTGACGCCCGTCGTTTCCAAGGTGGACTTCAGGCCCAGTTCGTACAGCACCTTCACGGCGTTGGCGCTCATCTGCACCGCTGCGCCGACTTCGCCGAGTTCCGCAGCCTGCTCATACACGCGTACGCGATGCCCGCGGCGAATCAGGCTCGCGGCAGCAGCCAGGCCGCCGATGCCGGCGCCGATCAGCGTGATTTCCATGATGTCTTATATGGACGCCTCCCGTGTGGCAAGCGAGTTCTTGAAGTTCTGACTGAGCGGTAAACGGCTGCGGTCTTATATCCGGCCTGTTTGTGCGGATCGGACCGAAGCCCGCCCGCTGGCCTTGATGGTCATGCGCGGGGCC
>JAFKGG010000006.1 GCA_017307915.1 Burkholderiales bacterium
ACGGCCGGCCCCCGGCGCCGGCGCTGGCGGCGCTACAATGGGTGGCGCTCGATCAGCTGCTCGAGCCGCTGCGCGCCGAAGGCATCATCGTCGACCAGGCGGTGGCGGCCGCCAAAAAGAACGTCGGCATGGCGCCGGCCGCCGGTTTCCTGAATGCCACGCTGCGCCGCTTCTTGCGTGAGCGCCAGGCGCTGTTGCCCGCCGCAGCAGCACTCGATGAGGCACAGTGGAATTTCCCGTCGTGGTGGATCAAGCAGCTGCGCGACGAGTATCCGCGCGACTGGCATCGCATCCTGAAAGTGAGCAATGACTCTCCACCGATGACGCTGCGCGTGAACCGGCGCCGCGGCACGGTCGATGACTATCTGGCGTTGCTGGCGCAGGCCGGCCGCGCCGCCACCGTGGTCGGCCCGCAGGCGCTGCGGCTGGCGCAGCCGGCGGCGGTCGAGGCATTGCCCGGCTGGCACGACGGCTGGGTGTCGGTGCAGGACGCCGGCGCGCAGCTCGCGGCACCGCTGCTGGCGCCGCAAGACGGCGAGCGCGTGCTCGACGCCTGCGCCGGCCCTGGCGGCAAGACCACGCACCTGCTCGAACTGGCGCAATGCGAGCTGACGGCGCTCGACGTCGGCCCCGAGCGGCTGCGGCCGGTGCATGAAAACCTGGCGCGCCTGGGCATGCAGGCCAGCGTGCTGGCCGGTGACGCGCGCAGCACCGCCGGCTGGTGGGATGGCCGCCCGTTCGATCGCGTGCTGGTCGACGCGCCGTGCACCGCTTCGGGCATCGTGCGCCGGCACCCCGACATCCGCTGGCTGCGCCGGCGTAGCGATCTTGCGACACTTTCCCGGCAGCAGGCCGAAATCCTGGCAGGGCTTTGGCCGGTCCTGAAACCGGGTGGTAAATTGCTCTACGTCACGTGTTCGGTGTTTCGGGCCGAGGGTGAGTCAGTGATCAATCACTTTCTCGCTGAGCGGCAGGATGCGGCACGGGTTCCTCTGTCCTGGCGCTTCGGGAACAGCGCCGACGAGCCCGTCGCGCAATTGCTTCCGACGGCAACCGAAGCCCGCGATCACGACGGATTCTTCTACGCGCTGCTGGAAAAACGCCCTTGATCGCTCGTCTGGTGGATCGAATCAGCCGCGGCGGCGGTCCACTGGCCTGGTTGTTGGTGCTGTCGCTTGCCTCGCTGGCGTGGCCCCTCGGGGCACAGCCGGCACCGGCCGTGCCGTCGCTAGCGCCGCTCGCGGTGGCGCAGGCCGGCGGGCCGGCGCAGGCTGCCGCCGCGGCCGCGGCCGTCGGCTCGGCAGCGGCGACAGCGCCGACAGCGCCGGCCACGGCGGCTTCGACCGCCACGATTCCGGCGGGCGCGGTTTCGACCCCGGCAGTTGCGCCAGGCGCGGCGGGCGCAAGCTCGATCACCAGCAGCTCGACCCTGGGCAGCGCAACCCTCGGCACCGCAGCCGCCGGCACCGCAGCCGCCGGCACCGCAGCCGCCGGTGCCGCAGCCGCCGGTGCCGCAGCTGTAACTGCCGGCAGCTCAACCGTCAGCAGCTCAACCGCCACGGCCGCAACGCTCCCCGCCGCGCCTTTGCCGGCCCCTGCCGCCGACGCTCCGCCCATCCGCCTTGCCGATTCGCTGCCTCGCCTCGATCTCAGCGCCGACGGCGACGGCTGGCTGTTGTCGGCTGAATTCAGCGTGCCCTTGACGCGCTCGCTGGAAGACGCGGTGCGCCGCGGCGTGCCGCTGTATTTCGTGCTCGAATTCGAACTCACGCGGCCACGCTGGTGGTGGACCGACGAACGTATCGCCGAGCGTTCGATCTCGTATAGGCTGTCGTATCACGCGCTGACGCGGCAGTTTCGCCTCGGCTCCAACGGCTTGGGGCAGAATTTCGACACGCTCTACGAAGCGGTGCGCACGATGTCGGGCATCCGCGGTTGGCGCGTCATGGGCGTCGACCGCGTCGTGCCGGGCACGCGCTATGAAGCGCAGGTGCGCTTGCGGCTCGATACCTCGCAGTTGCCCAAGCCGTTCCAGATCAGCGCCATCACCAACCGGGACTGGAACCCGCAGTCGGAATGGAAGCGTTTCACGTTCTTACCGCAGATCCCGAAAAGCGCGCCGTAGGCCGATTGCTGCGCTTTGCGCTGATCGGCTCGGTGGTGCTGGCGGTGATCCTGCTGCTGTTGCTGGCGCTGGCCAGCGCCAATACCGAGCTGTTCGAAAGCCAGTATCCGAAACTGCTGTGGCTGACGGTGGGCGTGGCCACTGGCCTGTTCCTGCTGGTGCTGGAGCTGCTGCGCCGGCTGGCCACGCGTTACCGGCGCGGCCTGTTCGGCACGCGGCTGATGGCGCGCATGGCGCTGTCGTTCACCGTGATGACGGTGGTGCCGGTGGCGCTGATCTACGTCGTGTCGGTGCAGTTCGTCGGCCGTTCGATCGAATCCTGGTTCGAGGTGCCGGTCGAGCGCGCGCTCGAATCGGGGCTCACGCTGGGGCGCACCGCGGTCGATTCGCTGCTCGGCGACCTGATGCGCAAGACGCGCGCGGCCGCCGCCGAGCTGGCCGATGCGCCGCCCGCCGAATGGCCGGTTACGCTGAACCGGCTGCGCGACCAGCTCGGCGTGCAGGACGCGATGGTGTTCGCCGGCAATGGCCGCATCGTCACCATCAGCGGCAGCCAGTTCGGCCGGCTGGTGCCCGATCTGCCGCCGCAGAATGCCGTGCGGCAGGTGCGGTTCACGCGCCAGTATGCGGCGGTGGAAGCGGCCGAGGGCAGCACCGATGCGCTGAAGCTGCGCGCCATCGTCGCCATCGCCACCGACAGTCCGCGCGCCGACGACCAGCGTTACGTGCAGATGACGCAGGCCGTGCCCACTGCGCTGGCCGAGAACGCCGAAGCGGTGGAGCAGGGGCGGCGCGATTTCCAGCAGCTTTCGCTGTCGCGCAGCGGCCTGAAGCGCATCTTCAGCGTCACGCTGACGCTGATCTTCCTGCTCACCGTGTTCTCGGCGGTGGCGGCCTCGTTCCTGCTGTCGGGCTGGCTCACCGGCCCCTTGTCGATGCTGGCCGCCGGCACGCGCGCGGTGGCCGAAGGCGATTACCGGCAGGTGAAGGACTATTCCGGCCGTGACGAACTGGGGCTGCTGACGCAGTCGTTCAACGCGATGACGCGCCAGCTCGAAGAGGCGCGCGCGCTGGTCGGGCGCAACCAGCGCGAGCTGGAGCGCGTCAACGCGCGGCTCGAAAGCGTGCTGGCCAACCTGATCGCCGGCGTGCTGGTGCTCGATTCCGACTTTCGGATGACGCTGGCCAATACCGGCGCCGAGAAGATCCTCGGCCTGCCGCTGGCCGGACACCTGGGCCGGCCGCTGTCGGAAGTGCCGCGGCTGGCCGGCATCGCGGCGCAGATCAACGATGCGTTCAACGAACAGGCGGCGGCCGGTGCGGCGAGCTGGCAGCGGCAATTCGTGCTGCCGCCGGTGGTGGCCGCCGAGGAGGCCACCGGCCCCGGCGCCGGCGCTGGGGGCGAACAAACCCTGCTGGCGCGCGGCTCGATCCTGCCCGAGCAGCGCGTCGGCTACATCGTGGTGTTCGACGACATTACCGACGTGATCTCGGCGCAGCGCGCCGTGGCCTGGGCCGAGGTGGCGCGCCGGCTGGCGCACGAGATCAAGAATCCGCTGACGCCGATCCAGCTCGCCGCCGAGCGCATGCGCCACAAGCTGGCCGACAAGCTGCCGGCGCCCGACGCCGAGCTGCTGGCCAAGAATTCGCAGACCATCGTCAATCAGGTCTCGGCGCTGAAGCTGATGGTCGACGAGTTCCGCGACTATGCGCGGCTGCCGGCCGCGCAGCTTGCGCCGCTCGATCTGAACGCGCTGGCTGAAGACGTGCTGCGCCTGTACACCGCCGCCGACCGTGCCCAGACGATCCGCCCGCAACTGGCGCCGGCGCTGCCGCCGGTGCTGGGCGACCAGACGCAGCTGCGCCAGCTCATCCACAATCTGGTGAAGAATTCGCTGGAAGCGACCGAGCGCGCGGCGCAGCCCGAGATCGTGCTGCTGACCGAGGCGGTCGAGCTGGCCGACGGCAAACAAGCAGTCCGTGTCGTCGTCCGCGATAATGGCGGCGGTTTTGCGCCCGCGATGCTGGCGCGCGTGTTCGAACCCTACGTAACGAGCAAGGCGCGCGGCACCGGGCTGGGCCTGGCGATCGTGCGCAAGATCGTGGAAGAGCACGGCGCGCGCATCGACGTCAGCAATTGGGGGGACTCCTCCGGCAAGCCCGTTGGCGCCCAGATTTCGGTGCTATTTACGAAACTGGCCAAAAACGAGGAAAATCGCCCGTTGACCGCAACAGCTCCGTAGAGAAACCAGGACTCATGGCAGACATCCTCGTGGTGGATGACGAAATCGGCATCCGCGAACTGCTCTCCGAGATCCTCGGCGACGAAGGCCACACCGTGCTGGTGGCGGAGAGTGCCCAGCAGGCGCGCCAGGTGCGCGAGGGCCAGAACCTCGATCTGGTGCTGCTCGACATCTGGATGCCCGACACCGACGGCGTCACGCTGCTCAAGGAATGGGCCAGCGGCGGCAAGTTGACGATGCCGGTCATCATGATGTCCGGCCACGCCACCATCGACACCGCCGTCGAAGCCACCCGCATCGGCGCGCTCGACTTTCTCGAAAAGCCGATCACGCTGCAAAAACTGCTGAAAGCCGTGGAAACCGGCCTGCAGCGCGGCCGCCCGGCGCCCGCCGCCAGTGCCGGCCGCGCCGGCAGTGTGCCGTTGCGCGCCAATGCCTACGACGCCAGCGTCGCGGCGGTGGCGGTCAACGGCATGGCCATGCCGCACGCGCTGGGCGTGGCCGGCGCCGCGCCCGCGCACGTGGTGCCGCGTGGCGGCATGGGCACCGTCACCGAATTCGCGCCGGTC
>JAFKGG010000007.1 GCA_017307915.1 Burkholderiales bacterium
GGATGGCACCTGGAGCGCCACGACATCGGCGCTTTCCACCGGATCGCCGAAGGTCAGCTGGTCGAGGAAGACGCGGTTTTCGGCCTGCAGCTGGTCGTTCTCGATCTTGTATTTGACGAACAGCGAGAGCTTTCCTTTCTCGATCCTGATCAGGTGATGGCTGATGATGTCAGAAAGTACATTGCCCAAAGCACTTGCTTTGATCACGATGTGGATCTTTTGATTCGTCGCGGCCCGCAGTTCCCTGTTTGATTGGGGCTTTAAGTCGGAGCTGCTGTGACGCGCTGGAGTGGCTGTACGGCTGGAACGTGAAGAACTGTCTGGCCGATTGACGTGCCGGCTGGTGCGGCCGCGAAGCGCTTGCGACGGGGGCGCGTCGCGGCCCGCGATCGACGGCTGGCGGCCAGCGCGGCAGAGGCGAGCCGGACTGCACGCGCTCAGCCTTCGATTCGTGCGCGCCCGTTGTTCAGCACCACGGCCTCGCGTTCCTTCAAGCGGGCGCGAAACGCCACTTCATCGGCCGCGATGCGCCAGCATTCGAGGATCAGCGTCTCGCCCGGATAGACGGGCGAGGTCAGGCGCGCATGGATCGAGCGCAGGCGCGCCGGATCGTTGCCGCAGAACTGCTGCACGATGCCGCGTCCGGCATTGCCCCAGGTGGCCAGGCCATGCAGGATCGGCCGGGCAAAACCGGCCTTGGCCGCCACGCCCGGATCGACGTGCAGCGGGTTGAGGTCGCCGGAAAGCCGGTACACCAGCGCCGCTTCGGGGCGCGTAGCGAGTTCGAGCTGCACGTCGGGGGCGCTCTGCGGCGGCGTAGGCGGCGCCGGCGCCGGCTCGTCGCCGCCCGTGCCGCCGGAAAAACCGCCGTCGCCACGCAGGAACAGCACCTGTTCGGCCGTGGCCAGCAGGCGGCCGTCGGCCTCGTCGCGCAGCGTCTTCTCGACGTGCATGACGGCGCCCTTGCCTGCGCCTTTGTCGACAATGCGCGTGACGCGGCTTTCGCCGATGACGGTGCCAGCCGCCGGCAGCGGCGCATGCAGCACGACACCCTGCTCGCCGTGCACCAGCTTCAGGAAGTCGATGCCCAGCTCGGTGCGATCGCGCATCCATACGCCGGGCGAGGCCAGCACGGCGGCCATCGTGGGCAGCGCAACCAGGTCTTTTTCGTAGACGTAGCGAAGCTGCGCGACATCCAGTGGATCACTGCCCAGCCCCAGGCCCAGCGCGTAGAGGATGGTGTCCTTGGCGGTGTAGCGCTGGCGCACTTCGCCCGAGCGCCAGGCCTTGGCGCGTTCGTAGTCGATCATGAAGGTTGCCGTTGTCGAGGTGATTCGGTTGCTGGATCAGCGAGCCGGCGGCGCCGGATTCACGCGCGTACCTGCCCGCGCACCGAGATGGGCACGCCATCGTCCATCCGGTCGCAGTATTCGGTCACGCCGAGCGCGCGGCGGCCCTCGCAGCGGTATTCGCTCATGCTTTCAGTAATGCGGGTGTAGCTGTTCGCGGCGGCGCCGGCCCGCTTGTGGCGCAGCGGCACGGTGGCACGCACCTGCCCGTGCAATACGTAGGTCTGCCGTGCGGTAGTGACCCAGGCAGTCAGGCTGCGCGGATACCAGTCGGCGTCGTAGTCGGTTTCGATGCGGCCATCGATTACCGGCTCATAAACGCCGTTGCGCAGCACGTTGCCGCTGACGCGGTCGGCGCCGCCTTCGGGCCGACCCTTGATCGACAGCAGCACACCGAAATCGCGATCAAAGGTCACCGGCAGCCACTTGTACCAGAAGAAGCTGTGCCAGTGCCGCGGCCCCCAGGATTTGTCGCGGTAGCCGGCGCCGTCGATCACTGCATGGCGCTGTCCATCGACCGTGATGTGGCCGCTGACGGCCATGTTCTGTTCGGTGTGGCCACGGTAGACGGCGTGCTCGGGGTCGAGTTCGATCGGCTGGCCGTCGAGGCCGACGATCTCGCCGCCATGCATCGGCGAGACGCCTTCGAAGTCGAGCGCAATCGACGCGGGCCGCTTCGGATAGCGCTTGAACGCCGCGCTCGGATCGGACATCGCATGCGGGTCGTCCATCAGCAGCAGTTCACCTTCGTAGCTCACGCGCAAGCGCTTGAAAGGTTCGATCACCTCGAAGTGCATGCCGGCGGCGTGCATGACGTGATTGCCGGCGATGCCGGGCCGGCTGAACATGAAGCCCACCCGGCCATCGGGCAGATAGACGCAGCAGCTGACTTCGGCGTGGCCTTCGTTGGGCCGGTTGCCGATCCGCATCCACGCGCCCACGCCGGCGCGCGTATCGAAAGCATTGAAGTACATGCTCTCGTTGTAGTTGGCGACTGGCTCGGGCTCGTGCGTGTATTCATCGCGCGGATCGAGTCGCAGCCGGGTGCCGGGAGGCATGTACATGCCGATGTCCTTGGTCGTCTGCCGTCGGCGCCCTGCCCCGTCACAGGCTGATGTGAAAACCGCCGTTTACGGCCAGGTGCTGGCCGGTGATGTAGCTCGCGCCGTCCGACAGCAGGAAGCAGACGGCCTTGACCACTTCCTGGGGCGTAGCCCAGCGGCCCAGCGGAATCTGCGCCAGCATGCCGTCACGGAACTTCTCGCCGCGGATGACTTCGGTCATCGGCGTTTCGACCACGCCGAAGCAGATCGAATTGGCACGCAGATTGTAGCGACCCCATTCGCGCGCGGTGGTCATCGTCATGCCGAGCATGCCGGCCTTGGCCGCGGCGTAGTTGATCTGCCCGATCGAGCCTTTGCGGCCGGCATCGGAGGAGATGTTGACCACCGAGCCGCCGCTGGTGTCGCCGCCCTTGGTGCGCGCGATCATGTGCTGGCCGACGGCGCGCGTCCAATAGAACGAGCCGGTGAGATGCACGTCGATGACGTCCTGCCATTGCTGGTCGGTCATCTTGTCGATCATGGCCGGCCGGGTGATGCCGGCGTTGTTGACCAGGCCGTGCACGGCGCCGAAGCGCTGCACCGCGTCGGCCACGGTGCGGTTGGCCAGCGCGGCATCGGTCACGCTGCCCGTCACGGCCAGTACGCGCTCGGCGGGCAGCGGCGCCAGGGCGGCGGCCAGCGTTTCGCCGTTCAGATCGACGGCGGCGACATTGGCGCCGAGCGCCACGGCCATTTCGGTGATGGCCTTGCCGATGCCCTGGCCGGCGCCGGTAACGACGATGGTGCGGCCTTGCAGCGAGACGATGGGTTCCACGTTTGCCCCTCCAGTGTTATTTGGTTGAACCAATGATATCCTGCGTGAGAAATTCCGGTCAACAGGAGCGAGGAGCATGACGATCAAGGGCAAGGCCTGCATCGCAGGCGCTTTCGAGCATCCGACGCGCAAGGCGCCGGACAAGACAGTGGCGCAGTTGCACGCCGAATGCGCCAAGGGCGCGCTGCAGGATGCAGGACTGACGCTGCACGACGTGGACGGCTATTTCTGCGCCGGCGACGCGCCCGGGCTGGGCGCCAACAGCATGGCCGACTATCTCGGGTTGACGCGGCTGCGGCACCTGGACACCACCGATACCGGCGGCTCGGCCTATCTGATCCACGTCGCGCATGCGGCGCAGGCCATCGCCGCGGGCAAGTGCAGCGTGGCGCTGATCACGCTGGCCGGCCGCCCACGCACCGAAGGCGCCAGCGGCGTCGGCGTGGGTGCGCGTCTGGTCACGCCCAATACGCCCGACGTAGCCTGGGAGATGCCCTACGCGCCGGTGACGGTCAACATGTACGCGCTGGCCGCAGCGCGGCACATGCACGAATTCGGCACCACTTCCGAGCAACTGGCCTGGATCAAGGTCGCGGCCTCGCAGCACGCGCAGCACAATCCGCGCGCGATGCTGCGCGACGTCGTCACCGTGCGCGACGTGCTCGACTCGCCGATGATCTCCGATCCCCTGCGCAAGCTGGACTGCTGCGTGGTCAGCGACGGCGGCGGCGCGCTGATCGTGGTGCGCCCCGAGATCGCGCGCACGCTCAAGCGCCCGATCGTGAAGGTGCTGGGTGCCGGCGAAACGATCAAGGGCCAGCTCGGCGGTGGCGTGGATCTGACCTGGTCGGGCGCCGCCGTCTCGGGCCCGCTCGCTTTCGAGGAAGCGGGCGTACGGCCGGCGGACATCGACTATGCGTCGATCTACGACAGCTTCACCATCACGGTGCTGATGCAACTCGAAGACCTGGGCTTTTGCAAGAAAGGCGAAGGCGGCCGCTTCGTGGCCGACGGCAACCTGATCTCGGGCGTGGGCAAGCTGCCGTTCAACACCGACGGCGGCGGCCTGTGCAACAACCACCCGGCCAATCGCGGCGGCATCACCAAAGTGATCGAGGCGGTACGCCAGTTGCGGGGCGAAGCGCACCCGGCCGTGCAGGTGAAGGATTGCGCGCTGGCGCTGGCCCAAGGCACCGGCGGCCTGCTGGGTTCGCGTCACGGCAGCGCGACGCTGATCATGGAAAGGGAATGAACGATGAGCACTCCGTATACCGAACGCCCGCTGGCGGCGCCGCTGGTCGATGCAGCGACAGAGCCGTTCTGGAATGCAACGCGCGAAGGCCGGCTGAGCGGCCGGCGCTGCCTATCCTGCAGCAAGCTGCACTGGTATCCGCGCGCGCTGTGCCCGTTCTGCCAGGGCGAGACCGAATGGGAAACGCTGTCGGGCCAAGGCACGATCTACAGCGTCAGCGTGACGCGGCGTGCCGGCCCGATCCCGTATGCGATCGCTTATGTGACGCTGGATGAAGGCATCACCATGCTCTGCAACATCGTCGATTGCGATCTCGATGGCCTGCATATCGGCCAGCGCGTGAAGCTGTGCTTCAAAGCGGCCGAGGGCGGCGCCATGATCCCGATGTTCACGCCGGCCTGATCAGGAAAATCGCGATGGACACGCTCGACTTCGAAGT
>JAFKGG010000392.1 GCA_017307915.1 Burkholderiales bacterium
TCCATTTCGGGGCCTCCGTCTGTTAAGTGGCTAGTTCGAACTTCCACTTTGGCACTCGATGCCGTCGACTGCGAGGCCCCCCCCTTCATCACCCCCATCTCCACCGTCGCAATCGATCAGCGAGGGGGAGGCGTCCATACCATCTCCTTGAACGCCTCGAATGGGTGGTTTGGTTAGTATACTAACTCAATGAGGATGCTAGGCTGTCAATCGATACGTCAATGAATCATCGGTGTAAACCCTCGTGCCTTCCACCACCGCGGCGCTGCCGGCGAACCTGATCTACCGGCGGCCGGGCTTCCTGCTACGACGAGCCCATCAATTGTCGGTCGGGCTGTTCGAACTGTATTGCAGGGAGTTCAACCTGACACCGCTGCAGTACGGCATTCTCAGCGTCCTCTCATATGCCGAGGATATCGACCAGGTGACGCTTTCCAAGGCGCTGGGCCATGACAAGGTGACCACGCTGCACGTCGTCAGAGGCCTGGAGGCGCGCGGCCTGCTGATCCGGGAGGCCAGCGCCAGCGGCCGGCGTCGGATGACGCTGCGCCTGACCGACGAAGGGCGAGCGGTACACAAGGCAGCCACGGCTGGGGCGGCGCGGGCTCACGAACGCGTGCTGTCGCCATTGCAAGCGAACGAGCGAGCACTATTGCTTGATCTGCTCGGTCGGGTCTGCGATGGGCTGGAGTCGGAGGCACGCGCGCCGATGGTGAAGCTGTTGCCGCCGGCGGCCTCGGCCGCCGTGCCGAGGCCTAGTAAAAGGCGGCGTTGACGAGAGCGCTGCGCAGGCGGCTCGCTTCGCGGGAATCCGCCTAGGCAGCTCGCTTCGCGCGAATCCGCGTTGGCTCGGCGCGGCCGGCATAGGCGCGGCCGGCATAGGCGCGGCCGGCGTAGGCGCGGCTGGCGCCGCCAGTGCCGCTCGCGTCGGTGCGCTCGGCATCAGCGCGCATGCCGCCGCAGACGAAACGCAGCATGGCAGCGATCAGCTTGTTCGGGTCTGACGGGTCGGCTGCGCCGCCCGAGAGCTTGACCAGGCGATTCTCGCTCGAGCGATCGGTCACCGTGAGTACGACGGTGCTCACCATGAACGTATAGCGCCAGTAGAACTCGTCGCCCGGCACGTCGGGGCACGCAGCTGCCAGCGCCGCGATGTACTTCTTGGCCATCGGATCGAAGTGCTTGCGCATCAGCTTCGACGTCATGTCGGTGGGCGTAAGCCGGTGGCGCAGGATCAGCCGCGCCAACAGGCGACCCTCATCGACGTATTCGGTGGCCACATAGGGTTCGATGAACGAGGTGACGATGTCTTCCAGCCGCGGTGCGCGGCCTTCTTCGTCGGCCTGCGCGAGCAGCTGTTCAAGGCGTTTCAGGCGTCGCTGGTTGACGCGCTTGGAGAGCTCTTCGAAGACGATCTTGGCGAGCGCTTCCTTGCTGCCGAAGTGATAGTTCACCGCGGCGAGGTTGACGCCGGCGTGCGCGGTCAACTCCCGTAGCGGAACGCCGTCGACGCCGTCGCGTGCAAACAGCGTGATGGCGGATTCGATGATTCGTTGCCGTGCGGCACTGTCTACCGTAGCGTTTCGATCGGGCATGTCGGTTCCAACGAGCGTACCAAACGATTGTATGACATCTTCATCGTTTGCGAGCGCCGTTTCGGTAAAAAATCATCGATTTCCAAACAATGATTTCAAACTGATGTTTGACTGCCCGAAAAACGCTGGCTATGATGCCCGTCGTTGCAGGAGCCAGACCTTTGCTCGCCTTGAACGACACACACGCTCCGGAATTGCGGAGCTGGGTACCGGGTGCCGCGCCGGGCTCGGACTTTCCGATTCAGAACCTGCCCTATGGCCGCTACTGGTCGCAACGGCATCACGCACCCCGTATCGGCGTTGCGATCGGCGACGCCATCGTTGACCTGCACGAAGCGGCCGCCGCCGGGGCGCTTGCGGGCCCGGGGGCCGATGCCGTGCGCGGCACGGCGTCCGACGACTTGCGCGGCCTGATGGCATCGCCTCGTGCCGATCTGCAAGCGCTGCGATCCGGTCTGAGCGCGGCGCTTGCCGAGGGGGCCGCTCGGCGTGCGGCCATGCAGCTGGCGCTGCTGCCGCGGGCCGGCTGCCAACTGCTGCTGCCCACGGCGCCGCCGAACTACACGGATTTCTTCGCCTCGATCCACCACGCGAGCAACGCCGGTCAGATCCGCCGTCCGGGCAATCCATTGCTGCCCAACTTCCATCATCTGCCGGTGGCTTATCACGGCCGGCCCTCGACGGTGCGGGCCAGCGGCGAAGACGTGCGGCGCCCGCGCGGGCAGGTGCTGCGCGAGGGGGCGGCGCTACCGACGCTGGAAGCCAGCCAATGGCTCGATTTCGAGTGCGAGGTGGCGCTCTGGATCGGCGCACCCAACGAGCTCGGTGAGCCGATCGGGCTCGACGATGCCGATGCGCACCTGTTCGGCCTGGGCCTGCTCAACGACTGGTCGGCGCGCGACATCCAGATGTGGGAAACGCAGCCGCTCGGCCCGTTCCTGTCGAAGAATTTTCTGACCACCGTGTCGCCCTGGGTGGTCAGCGCCGATGCGCTGATCCCATTTCGCGTGCCGGCCGTGGCCCGGGCGCAATCCACGCCGCCCGTGCTGCCTTATCTGTGCAGCGAACGCAACCAGCGCTGCGGCGGCATCGACTTGCGGCTGGCGGTCGAGCTGGAAACCGCCGACATGCGCCGGCAAGGCCAGGCACCGGTCACGCTGGCCGCGCCCAGGTTCAAGGATCACTACTGGACACCGGCGCAGATGATCGCGCATCACACGGTCAACGGCTGCGAACTGCTCACCGGCGATCTGCTGGGCACCGGCACGGTGTCAGGCCCTGCGGCCGACGAGCTGGGTTGCCTGCTGGAAATGAACCGCTGCGGCCAGCAGGCTCTGCGTCTGCCCAACGGCGAGACGCGCATGTGGCTGCAGGACGGCGATCGCATCACCTTGCGCGGGCGCTGCGAAAGAGAGGGGTTTGTTTCGATCGGTTTCGGCGAGGCGACCGGCCTGGTCGTCGCCAACAAAGCCCTTGCATGAGCCGCGGAGAAACGGGCAGACCACGATCCTGGAGGCGACCATGAACACCGACAAGGCATCGCGTCAGGCGCGACTGTGGCTTCCCCTGGTCGATTCGGCGTATACGCTCGCGGTGCGTGAACGGGTTCGTGAGCTGGTCGAGCCGCATGCCGAGGCGATCGACCGCGACGACATCTACCCCAAGTCAATCGTCAAGCAGCTCGCTGCGTTGGGCTACACCAGCGTCACGCTGCCGGTGCAATACGGCGGACAAGGGCTGTCGTTCGAACACGCGCTGGCGGCATTCGAGGAAATTGCCGTCGCGTCGGCCGCGGTGGCCGTCTCGATGATCAGCATCTTCCAGGCGCAGACCATGATCCGCCTGTTCGGCAACGAAAGGCTGAAGGAAACCTTCCTGCCGCAGTTTCCGCAAGGCTTGCTGGCTGCCTATGCGCTTACCGAGGCGTCGCACGGCAGCGACATCCGCTCGCTGGACACCAAGGCCGAGCGCGCGGGCGATGAATGGGTGCTCGCTGGCGAGAAGCATTTCATCACCTCGAGTGACGGCGCCGAACTGTTCGTGATACTGGCGCAGACCGAGGTCGGCGTATCGGTGTTCGCAGTGCCGCGCGCGGCCGCCGGCCTGACGATCTACGAGGGTCGCAACAGCGCGACCTTCGGGTTGCGCAACGGTCCGCACATGAACCTGCGGCTGCAAGACGTGCGCATTCCGGCGCATCACCTGATCGGCACCGAAGGCAAAGGCGTGCGCCAGGCGGTGACGGTGCTGGATCACTCGCGCACGATCGCCGCGGCCATCAGCCTGGGCATCGCGCGCGCTGCCTTCGATGCGGCCTATGCGCATGTCGCCGAGCGGGTGGCCTTCGACCAGAAGGTGCTGCAGTTCCAGGGCATCCAGTGGTATCTGGCCGAGGCGCTGTCCGACATCGACGCCTGCCGGCTGCAGGTGTTTCATGCGGGCAGGGCGCTCGACCAGCATCTGGACATCGATCGCTACAGCAGCGAAGCCAAGCTGCGCGCAGCCGAGGTGGCCACCCGCACCGCGTCGATGGCCGTGCAGGTGGGCGGCGCCATCGGCACGATGGTGAACGCGCCGTTCGGCCGTTTTCTGCGCGATGCCAAGACCTACGAGATCGCGGGCGGGTCGTCCGAGATCCTGAAGAACACCATCGGCAAGTATCTGATCCGATTGACGCAGGCGCCGCAATGAGTCTGAACATCGAAGAACGGGTGGACTGCCTGGCGCCCACCCCGGTATCGCCGGCCACCGCTTTCGAGGTGCCGGCGGGCGCCTGGGATACCCACGCGCACGTCATCGGCGGCGCACCCGAGTATCCGTTCGTTGCCAATCGCAGCTATACGCCGCCGCGCGCCACCGTCGAGCAGTATCTCGGTGTGCTGGACACGATCGGCATCCGCTACGGCGTGATCGTGCCGATCAGCGTGCATGGCGCCGACAATCGTCTGCTGCTGAGCGCGCTGCGCCAGCACCCCGGCCGCCTGCGCGGCATCGCGTCGATCGACGGCTCGGAATCCGACGTGGCGCTGCACGAGCTGCGCGCCGCAGGCGTGTGCGGCATTCGCATCAACGAGCTGTTTGCCGGCGGCGCCGGTGCCGATGTGTTGCAGCAGCTGGCGGCTCGCTGCCGGCCGCTGGGCTGGCACCTGGATCTGGCGCTGCACGGTTCACGCATTCGCGAGCTGTTGCCGGTGCTGCTCGGCCTCGACGTGCCACTGGTCGTCGACCACATGGGGTTCTGCCGGGCCGAACGCGGCGTGCACCATCCCGACTTCCAGGCCGTGGTCGAACTGGTCCGCCGGCCGGGCAACTGGGTGAAGCTTTCGGGCGCCTATCGGCTGACGGCCGAAGGGCCGCCGTACGGCGACGTGGCGCGGTTCATGCGGGCCCTGTACGAAGCCGCTGCCGAGCGCTGCGTCTGGGCGGCAGACTGGCCGCACGTCGCACTGCGCAGCAGCGAGCAGATGCCGCAGGCCGGCGCGCTGCTCGATTTCCTGGCCCGCCATCTGCCCGACGCAGCGGCGATCCGGCGCGTGTTGGTCGACAACCCGCTGAGGTTGTATGGGGCGCCCGGCTCAGGGGCGCCCGGCTAGCCGGGCGCGCCGTCCAACACACGGTGAAGAATTGAACAATCTTGCGCAACTGCTGATCAAGGCCGCCGCCGAAGTACCCGATGCCGCCTACGGCACGTTCCACGAACATGACGGCCTGGCCGGCGTCGTACAGCGCGCCTGCGCGGTGTGCGACCAGCTCAGACAGGCCGGCCTGTCGCGCGGCGAGGTGGTTGCGCTGGTAGGGAACAACAGCGGCGCCTATCTGGTGACCTGGATGGCGACGCAGCTTGCCGGTCTGCAGGCGGCGCTGATCAATCCTGCCTACCCCGACGAGCTGCTGGCCGCCATGCTGGATGATCTGGCGCCGCGGGCAACCCTCTGGGTCGGGCGCGATCCCGGTGCGTTGATCGAGCGTCGGCACGCGCAGATCGATGCATCGGCGGCTTGGAGCGGTCGGATCAGCGTGCTGCGTGCAGCCGGCCGCGGTCTGGCGCCGCAGCGAGATGCAGGCACCGATTGCGCGCCTTCGGAAATCGCAGCGTTCATCCATACCTCGGGCACTACCGGGCGACCCAAGTTCTGCGCGCTGAGCCACGCTTATTTCCTCCGGCTGGGCCGCTTTTTCGCCGACAGCCTGTGCCTGTCGCGGCAAGACGTGGTCTGCGCGCCGTTGCCGCTGTTTCACATCAATCCGATGGGCTATGGCGTGGTGGGGGCGCTGACCGCCCGCGCAGCATTGCTGAGCATGGAGAAGTTCGCGGCTGCGCAGTTCTGGCCGCAGGTCAGGCAGCACGGCGTCACGGCCTTGATCCTGCATGCGCCGCCGGCCAGCTTGCTGAAAGCCAAGACCTCGAGCGACGAGGCGCGCGGCCATCGGGTGCGCATCGGCTTTCTGTGCGATCCGGCGTTCCTTCAGCAGTTCGGTGTACCGATCGGCGTCGGCGCCTATGGCTCGACCGAGGCCGGCGGGCTTTGCCATACCTGGCATTTACGGCCCGGCGACGAGGATTTGCCCGCCGAGGGCGCGACCCACATGGCGGGGCGCGCGCGCCACGACGTCGAGCACCGGATCGCCGACGACGGCGAGATCTGGGTGCGCGGCAAGCAGGCCGATGCGCTGTTCGCCGGTTACTTCAGAAATGGCGGCATCGAGCCGCAGACCGATGCGCAAGGCTGGTTTCACACCGGCGACCGCGGCCGCCTCGATGAGTGCGGCAATCTGGTCTTCATCGAACGGATCAGCGAATCGATCCGCGTCAACGGCGAATACGTGCCGATCGATTTCGTCGAGGCGTGCCTGCGGCAGGCTGCGTCGCTCGGCGAGTTCGCGCTGTGGCGGGTCGATTCGCCGTCGCGCGGGCACGACGTCGTGCTCTACACCACGTCGCAGGCCGATCTGCAAGAGGTGCGGGCAGCGCTCGCTGGCCTGCCCAGGTACATGCATCCCGGCGAGCTGGTGCGGATCGCGCAACTGCCGCGCGATCCGGGCGTCGGCAAGATCCAGCGGCGGCTGTTGAATGAGCAGGCGCGGCTCGACGTGCGCAAGATCTGAACGGCGCACGCCGGCCGCGTTCAGCGGCCCATGCAAACTTCATTCGGCCGCGCTGGCGTCGATCAGGATGAAGGCGATTCGTGCCGGCTTGCCCGAGCGGTTCGACCAGGCGTGGTTGGTGCCGCGCTGGATCAGCACGTCGCCGGCGCGCATCACGGTTTCGCCGTTTTCCATGATGGCCGTGATCTCGCCTTCCAGCATGATGGCGTAGTCGACGGTCGGCGTCTTGTGCATGGCCGGATGGATGGCCGAGGCCTTGGGGCCGTCGCGATGCGCATCGGGAAACATCTCGCGGAAGGTGGCTTCCACCGCTTCCTTGCTGCGCGAACTGTCCTGCGGCTCGGGCGGCACGTCGATGATGCGCAGGATGGTGCCTCCGCGCGGCGGCTGCACGCCATCATGGATGGCGATCGTGTCTCCGGCATCGGGCCTGGCGTCAGGCTCGGTGCGCCACAGGTTGGTGACGCGATAACCGGGACGGGCGGCAACCGTGCGTTGCGATGGCGACGCACCGTCTTCGGTGATGCAGGATCTTCCTTCGGCATCGACGCCGGTGACGATGCGCCGTATCGGCGGTTTTTCGATGTCTTGCATGGTGGCTTCCTTGGTGGCCGCGCAGGCGCGGCCTGCGACTGGGTCTGATCGAATGATACGTCAGTTCAAAACACTTGTTTGATTTTGTTAAAGATCATCGACGGGATGTCAAACATGTGTTTGAATCGACTTTACGAACGTGCTAAAGTGAATGCATCAATCGGTGCGCGAGAACTGGGCGCCTTCGTCCATCCAAGACCCAAGAGGAAGACATGACCCTTCGTAGACGCGATGTACTGGCTGCCGCGGCCGCCGCAGCCCTTGCGCCCGTGGTGCGCGCACAGAACTTTCCCGGCGTGTCGGGCAACGAGATTCGCCTGGGCATGACGCTGCCGCTGACCGGCGCGGCTGCTGCCTATGGGGCGGTGGGCCGCGCTTTCGAGGCCTACATGGCCGGCCTCAACGACGCCGGCGGCATCAACGGCCGCAAGATCAAGGTGCTGCTGGCCGATGACGGCTATGCGCCGAACCGCACGCTCGAACAGGTGCGCAAGCTGGTCGAGCGCGACCAGGTGCTGATGATCGTGGGCCAGACCGGCACGGCGCCGGCGCTGGCCACCCGCAAGTATCTCAACGAAGCGAAGGTGCCGCAGCTGTTCGCGATTTCCGGCGCCTCCACCTGGAGCCAGGACATCGAGCAGTATCCGTGGAGCCTGGGCTGGCTGCCGCCGTATCACATCGAAGGGCAGATGATCGCCAAGCACATCCTCGCCACCCGGCCCAACGCGAAGGTGGGCGTGATGTACCAGAACGACGATGCTGGCAAGGGTTTTCTGGTCGGGCTCAAGGGCGGGCTCGCCACGCGCCCGGGGCAACTGGTGAAGGAAGAATCGTTCGAGGCCAGCGACCCCACCGTCGATTCGCAAGTGATCTCGTTGAAGTCGAGCGGCGCCGACGTGATGGTGATGTTCGGCGTTCCCAAGCCTACCGCGCAGGCACTGCGGCGCGCCTTCGATTCCGATTGGAAGCCGCAGATCTACATCGGCAGCGTGGCGATCTCGATTCCTCAGGTGCTCGAACCGGCGGGTCTGGACAAGTCCAAGGGCGTGATCAGCACCGCGTATCTGAAGGATCCGGCCGACCCGGCCTGGAGCAATGACAAGGCAATGCAGGATTTTCGCGCGTTGATGAAGGCGCGCAGTCCGCAGACGCCGCTGGACAATATCGCGGTGGTCGGCGCCTCGATCGCGATGGCCACGGTGCAGGTGCTCAAGCAGTGCGGCGCCGACTTGTCGCGCCAGAACATCATCAAGCAGACGATGAGTCTGGACATGACGCTGCCGCTGGCCTTGCCGGGCCTGAACGTGCGTACCACGCCGACGCAGCGCGACGTCTTCTCGGCCATGCGCCTGCAGCAGTTCGACGGCGTGCGCTGGAACGTGATGTCTGCCTGAGTCGCGCATGGTTGCTCCCGCTACGCAGCTTCGATTGCGCGATGTCACGGTCCAGTTCGGCGGCATCAAGGCGCTCGACGAGGTCTCGTTCGATGTCGAACGAGCGACCATCTGCGGCCTGATCGGCCCCAATGGCGCCGGCAAGACCACGTGCTTCAACTGCATCAGCGGGGTCTACCGGCCCCGCTCGGGAGCGATCGAGTTCGAAGGGCGCGATCTGCTGGCGATGCGCCGGCACGAGATCGCCAACCGCGGCGTCGGCCGCACCTTCCAGAACCTGGCGCTGTTTCCATCGATGTCGGTGGTGCGCAACGTGCTGGTCGGTGCGCACGGCGCGACTGGCCCGGGCTTCATCGCCAGCATGTTCAACGGGCCTGCCGTGCAGCGGGCCGAGCTGGCATTGCGCCAGCGCGTCGAAATGCTGCTGCACCGCTTCGGTCTGGAAAGCATGGCGCACGCACCGGTCAGCACGTTGCCGTTTGCGGTGCAAAAGCGCGTCGAGCTGGCGCGCGCCATGGCCAGCCAGCCCAGCCTGCTGATCCTCGATGAGCCGGCGGCCGGTCTGAACCACGAAGAGGTCGAGCATCTGGCGCGGCAGATCCAGGAAATCCGCGACCGCGACCAGATCACCGTGCTGCTGGTGGAGCATCACATGAACCTGGTCATGCGGGTGTCGGACAAGGTGGTCGTGCTCGATTTCGGCCGCAAGATCGCCGACGGCTTGCCGCAGGTGGTGCGCAACGACCCCAATGTCATCCGCGCTTATCTGGGAGTGCAGGAATGACGCCGATCCTGCGGTTGGAAGGAATCAATGCCTGGTACGGCAACGTGCAGGCCTTGCATGGCCTGGACCTGACAGTGGCCCGCGGCGGCATCACGGCGCTATTGGGCGCCAATGGCGCGGGCAAGACCACCACGCTGCGCGCGATCTTCAACGTGATGGTCAGGCGCAAGGGCACGCTCGAGTTCGACGGCGCGTCGATCGCCGGCCTGCGCGCGCAAGATGTCGTCAGGCTGGGCATCAGCCACGTACCCGATGGGCGTGGCACCTTCGCGCAGCTTTCGGTGGAAGAGAATCTGCGCCTGGGCGGCTACACGCTGGACAGCCGCGGCGCGCTGCAGGAGTCGATGGAGCGCGTCTACCAGTTGTTCCCCAAGCTGCAGCAGCGGCATCGGCAGCAGGCCGGCACTTTGTCGGGCGGCGAACAGCAGATGCTGGCCATCGGCCGCGCCTTGATGCCCAAGCCGCGACTGATCCTGCTCGACGAGCCTTCGTTCGGCCTGGCGCCGCAGATCGTGCACGGTATCTTCGATACCTTGCGGGCGATCAACCAGACCGGTGTCAGCCTGCTGCTGGTCGAGCAGAACGTCCGGCTGGCCTTGAACGTTGCCACGCATGCCTGCCTGATCGAGACCGGCCGGGTCGTGCGCAGCGGCACGGCGCAGGATCTGGCGCAGGACGAAACCGTTCGGCGCGTCTACCTGGGTTATTGACGAGAACGCAAGCACCATGACCGAATTCGTGCAGCAGTTGATGTCGGGCCTGGCCACCGGCGGCATCTATGCGCTGGTGGCGCTGGCGCTGGTCATGATCTACCAGACCACGCACCTGGTGAACTTCGCGCAGGGCGAAATGGCGGTGCTGTCGACCTATCTGGCCTGGGTGCTGGTCGGCAACGGGGTGCCGTACTGGGGCGCTTTCGCGATCACGGTGCTCGCGTCCTTCGTGTTCGGCGTCATCATCGAGCGCCTGGTGATGAACCGCTTCACCGGCCGGCCCTTGATGACGATCGTGATCGTGATGATCGGCATGATGATCCTGATCAACGGCGCGATGGGCCTGTTGTTCGGCTACGAGGTGCGCAAGTTCGACAGTCCGTTCGAATCGATGCCGTGGCTGGCTAATGCCCTGGTGTCGCCGCATGAAGCCGGCATCGCGCTGGTGACCCTGATCGTGTTGAGCCTGGTGTATCTGTTCTTTCGTTTTTCCAAGACCGGGCTGGCGATGCGCGCGGCGGCGGTCAACTCGCTGTCGAGCCAGTTCGTCGGCATCAACGTCGGCTGGATCCTGGCGCTCGGCTGGGGGCTGGCGGCGGCCATCGGCGCCATCGGCGGCATCATGACCGCGCCGGTGGTGTTCCTGGATCCGAACATGATGCTCGGCGTGATCCTGTATTCGTTCGCGGCGGCAGTGCTGGGCGGCATCTCGAACCCCTGGGGGGCGGTGGCCGGCGGGTTGATCCTGGGCGTAGCCGAGAACCTGGTCGGTACCTATCTGATCGGCAACGACCTGAAGCTGGCCTTCGTGCTGGCGCTGATCGTCGTCGTGCTGACGCTGCTGCCCAACGGATTGTTCGGGCGCCGCATCGTGCAACGAGTTTGAACGCAATGGCCATGACCGCAGCTCGCCCAATGATGTCTTCCCTGCGCGCCGGATCCCGGCGCGGGCTTGCGCCGCTGCAACTGGAGAAAGGCCCTTTGCTGGCCTTGCTGGTGGCCGGGCTCGCTGCGATGTTCCTGCTGCCCGGCTACAACCTGCTGCTGGCGACGAATATCCTGGTTCTTTCGATCGCCATCCTCGGCCTGAACCTGCTGTCGGGTTTCAACGGGCAGGTATCGCTGGGCCACGGCGCCTTCCTGGCCGTCGGCGGCTACGCCACGGCGATCCTGATGGCGCGTCTGGGCATGCCGTACTGGATGGCGGTGCCGCTGGCCGGCGTGGCCAGCATGGCGGTGGGGCTGGTGATCGCGATACCGGCGCTCAGGCTCGAGTTGCTGTACCTGGCGCTGGCCACCTTTTCGCTGGCCGTGGCCGTGCCGCAGTTGGCCAAGAACAAATGGGTGGCACCGTGGACCGGCGGCGTGCAAGGCATGGAAGTGCAAAAGCCGGCCGCCTGGGAATGGCTGGGGCTGAACAGCGATCAAACGCTTTACCTGATCGTGTTGATCGCAGCCCTGATCTGCTTCGGGCTGGCCGGCAATCTGGTGCGCGGGCGCATCGGCCGCGCATTGGAAGCGATCCGCGACCAGCCGATCGCCGCCGATACCATGGGCATCGACACCCGTTCGCACAAGATCGCCTGCTTCGGCATCAGCTCGTTCCTGACCGGCGTGGCCGGCGGCCTGGGGGCGCTCAGCACGCAGTTCGTGTCGCCCGAGAGCTATGGGTTCTTCGTGTCGATCACACTGCTGGTGGGGGCGGTGATCGGCGGCTTTCGCAGCATCTACGGCGCGCTGTTCGGCGGCGCCTTCGTCGTGCTGATGCCCAACTATGCGGAAAGCCTGTGGCAAGGGGCTCCGTCGCTGATCTATGGGGCAGTGACGATCCTGTTGATGCTGGTCATGCCCGACGGCTTTGCCGGCCTGTGGAGCAAGCTGGCCAATCGATTCACGCGGAAAGACGACGACCATGCGCCCGGCAAGCTTTGAGTACTGCAAGCCGCGCTCGCTTGCCGAGCTGCAGGCGCTGCTGCGCGACAACGACGGCAACCGCAAGATCCTGGCCGGCGGCCAGAGCCTGGTGCCGATGATGAACTTCCGCATGGCCATGCCCGGCGTGCTGATCGACATCAATGGCCTGCATGAGCTGGATTACGTTGACGATGCCGGATCGGCGCTGCGGATCGGCGCGCTGGCCAGGCACAACCGCGTCATGCATTCGGAAGTCGTTCGCGCCGGCTGTCCGCTGCTGGCGCAGGCCTACGAGAACGTTGCGCACCACACGGTGCGCAATCGTGGCACGCTGGCCGGCAACGTATGCCATGCCGATCCGGCCTCTGAAATGCCGGCCGTGCTGCTGGCGCTCGATGCCGTGCTGCACGTGCAAGGCCAGGCCGGTGTCCGGCGTGTCGCGGCCGAGGATTTCTTCCTGGGCATGTACACCACGGCCGTCGAGCCCGACGAGTTCCTCGCTGAAATCGAGATCCCGAAGTTCGATGCGTCGCGAACCGGCCATTTCCTGGAATTGAGCCAGCGCAAGGGCGATTTTGCGATCTGCGGCATCGCCGTGGCGTTTTCGCTGGTCCACGGCCTCTTCAAAGACGTACGCATCGCATGCTGCGGCGTCGGCGAAAAGCAGTCGCGCCTTGTGCAGGCCGAGCAGTGGCTGGAAAATCGGCCGGCCGACGCAGCCAGCATCGCCGGCTGCGGCAGCATCGCCGCCGGCCTGGTCGATCCGCCGAGCGACACCAAGGCCAGCGGCGCCTACCGGCGCCATCTGGTCGGCGTGCTGAGCGCCAAGGCGATCGAGGCGGCGCTGGCGGATCTGAACCGCCGATAGATCGGAAAGCAGTCATGAACGAAAAGACCCGCATCACCGTCGACGTCAACGGCGAACGCTATGAACGCGACGTGGAACCCCGCACATTGCTGAGCACTTTCGTGCGTGACGAACTCGGCCTGACCGGCACGCACGTGGGCTGCGAGCACGGCGTATGCGGGGCTTGCACGGTGATGATCGATGGGGTCAGCGCCCGATCCTGCCTGATGTTCGCCATCCAGGCCGATGGCGCCAAGGTCGAGACGGTCGAGGGTCTGCTGGGCGACGACGGCGAGCTGCATCCGCTGCAGAAGAAGTTCGCCGAACACCATGCCTTGCAATGCGGCTTCTGCACGCCCGGCATGCTGATGACCGGCCTGGAGTTGTGCAGCGGCGGCGCTTGCCCGGGCCGTGACGAGATCCGCGAAGTCATCTCCGGCAACCTGTGCCGCTGCACCGGCTATCAGACCATCGTCGATGCGATCCAGGCCTATGCGGCCGAGGCAAACCGATGATGGCCGACACGACGAACACGCGGCGCTGGGTGGGCAGGAGCATCCCGCGCAAGGAAGACCCGAAGCTGTTGGCCGGCAAGGCGAAATTCGTCGACGACGTGAGCCTGCCGCGCATGGCGCACGCCGCCACGCTGGGCAGCGCCTATCCGCATGCGCGGATCGTTTCGATCGACTGCGCGGCGGCGCGTGCCTTGCCCGGCGTGATCGCCGTGGTCACGGGCGAAGACGCAGCCGCGGTCAGCGATCCGCTGCCGACGCGGGCCAATCCGCCGGTGCGGCAATACTGCCTGGCGGTGGGCAAAGTGCGGCACGTCGGCGAGCCGGTGGCTGCCGTCGTTGCCGAAACCCGGGCGATCGCCGAAGACGCGGCGGCGCTGATCGACGTGGTCTACGAAGAACTGCCGGTGGTGCCGGACATGGATGCTGCGCTGAACGCGCACGGCGACGCGGTGCTGCATCCGGAAATCGGCGACAGCAACGTCTATACCTGCGTGCACCGCAAGTGGGGTGACGTCGAGGCGGCGTTTGCCAAGGCCAGCCGCGTCATTCGCAAGCAGTTTCGCTGGCCGCGCGTCAGTGCGCAGCCGATCGAGACGGTGGGCGCCGTCGTCGAGTATGAACCCGCCACGCAGCGCTTCTTCTTCTACTCGAACATGTCGCAGCAGATGATCGCGGGGCCCGGCCTGGCGAAATCGCTGCGCGTCAAACCCAGCCAGCTCAGCTACGTGCCGATGTACGTCGGCGGCAGCTTCGGCGGCAAGGCAGGGGTCTACCACGTGGCGGTGCTGGCCGCCGTGCTGGCCAGAATCTGTCGCCGGCCGGTGAAGTTCATCGAAGACCGCGTCGAGCACCTGCTCAACGGCAACCAGCACGGCTCGGATCGCCGCTACGTCGCCGAGCTGGCGCTCGATGCCGAGGGCATTTTCACGGCCCTGCGCTGCGACGTGGTCGATGACTATGGCGCCTATTTTCATCTGTCGCTCGGTTCCCACGGCAATGCCTTGGCGCAGGTGACCGGCCCTTATCGGATCGGCGCGCTCGAATACGAGGTGACGGCGGTGGCCACCAACAAGACGCAGCAGGGGCCTTACCGGGGCTTCGGCGGCGAGGTGGCCAACTTCGTTCTCGAACGGCTGGTTGACGCCGCGGCGCGCGAACTGCGGGTCGATCCGATCGCGCTGCGCAAGAAGAACTTTCTCGGCAACGACGTGTTCCCGTACAAGATTCCGACCGGCAATCTGTACGACAGCGGCAACTACGTCGGCGTGCTCGACGAGGCGGTGCGCACGGCGGGGCTCGACGAATGGCTGCGACGCAAGCGGCAGGCGCAGGGCACGTCGAAGCGGATCGGCATCGGCGTGGCCACGGTGTGCGAACGCAGCGTGATGAACGTGACCGAGTTCTGGTTCCTTGACGAAACCCCGGTCAACCGCGTCACCTCCAGCCCCGAGAGCGTGAGCCTGCGGATCGACGTCGATGGCACGCCGATCATCACCATTTATGCGCCTTGCTGGGGCAACAGCCCCGAGACGCTGGCCGCGCAACTGGTGGCCGAGCACATGTTTGCCGATCCCGCGCAGGTGGTCGTCAACTATGCGGGCACCGATGGCGGCCTGCTGTCGAAGGGGCCCGCCGGCAGCCGCTTTACGGTGATGCTGGCGGGAGCGATCGAGGGCGCCTGCAAGGCGGTGAAGGCGAAGATGCTGGCGCTGGCAGCGCATCGGCTGGGTTGCGAGCAAGCGTTGCTTGCCTTCGACGAAGGCTGCATCCGCTGCACGAATGAGCCTGAGCGCAGTCTGAGCTTCAGCCAGATTGCGCAGGATGCCTACTTGTACCGGCTGGATTTTCCCGGCGACGAACGTTTCACCACCGGACTCGCTGCCAGCTACACCTACGACCATCCGTGCACGACGCTGCCCGATCCGGCCACCGGCGACCTGGGTGTGTTCTATCCGATCGTCGGACACGCCTGCCATCTGGTGCTGGCCGAGGTCGACGTCGAGCTGGCGAGCGTGCGCATTCTCGACTACGTCGCCGTGCACGACGTTGGCCAGGTGGTGAACCCGATGACCATGGACGGCCAGATCCGCGGCGGTATCGCGCAGGGGCTGGGCACGGTGTTTCTGGAGAAATACGAGTTCGACGAACACGGCCAGTGCCTGACCGGCACGCTGGCCGACTATCTGGTGCCGACTGCTTCCGAGGTGCCCGACATTCGCATCTCGCATTTCAGCACGCCGTCGCCGCTGACTTCGATGGGCATCAAGGGCGGCGGTGAAGGCGGGCGCTTGGCAGCCTGCCCGGCGCTGGTCAGTGCCGTCGACGATGCATTGTCGGATCTGGGCGTGTTCATCGACGAGCTGCCGGTCACGCAGGATCGCCTGTTCTCGATTCTGAGGAATGCCGGCGCGATCGCTTCACGGGAATGATTCGATGCAACTGAGCAATCAAGAAACCCTGCCGCTCGGGCAGCAAGCGGCCTGGGACGCGCTGAACGACGTCGCGCTGTTGCAGGCTTCGCTGCCCGGCTGCGAAAGCATGACGCCGGTGGCCGAGAATGCCTACGAGGTACTGATCACCGCCGCGGTCGGTCCGGTGAAGGCCAAGTTTCGCGGCAAGCTGCAGCTCGAAGACCTGCAGCCGCCGAATTCGTATGCGCTGCGCTTCGAAGGACAAGGCGGCATCGCCGGACACGGCAAGGGCAGCGCCACGGTGCGCCTGGAGCCGGACGGGCCGGACGAGACCATTCTGCACTACACGGCCCAGGCCACCGTGGGCGGCAAGATCGCCCAGATCGGATCGCGGCTGATCGACATCGCCGCGCAGCGGATGGCGGCGGATTTCTTCGCGGCGTTCAAGCGCAAGGTGCAGGAACGGCAGGCGGGGTAGGCGGCCGTGCTGCTCAGTGCCGCAGTTCGCGGCACTCGCGCTGCAGCTCCTTGATCAGCACGTTGGCCGCGGTGGAGGGCAAGCCTTCGCGGCGACGAATCAAACCCAGCGCGCGGCTCGGGATCAATGCGTTCAAGGCCGGCGCGCGCGCGGTGATCTCGACCAGGCCGCCGCCGTCGAGTTCGACGCGCACCGCATCGAGGCTGACCAACCCGATGACGTCGCCGCGCGAGATGGTCGACTTCACGAACAGGGCCGAGTTGCTGCGCAACACGCTGCGCTCGAACGGCTGCTTGGCCTTGGCCAGAGCAACTCGCAGCGTGCTTTCGAGCGGCGCGCTTTCGGCCAGCACGGTCCATGGGAAGGCGGTGAGATCGCCCAGCTCGAAGCTGCGCTGGCGCGCCAGCGGATGATCGCGGCGCACGACGACGGCGCCGCGATCGAAGAACAGTTCTTCCTGGATCAGATCGTCTTCGTACTGGCCGTCGTCGATGTCGGAGATGACGAAATCCAGATCGCCGCGGCGCAGCGAGGCGATCAGGTCGCGGCCGGCACCGATCGAATAGGAAATTTCCAGCCGCGCTGATTCGGTGAGCAGCCGCAGCGACACCGACGGCAGCACGACGCTGGTGAAGCCGATGCCGATCGGCACGCCTACGTGCACGCGCCCGATCGACAGATTGCGCAGCGCATTGACGTCGTTGGCGATGTGGCGCAGCTCGGCCTGGATCAGCTTGGCCCGGCGCAGCACCACTTCACCGAAGGCGGTCAGCACGACGCCGCTGGTGCCGCGTTGCAGCAGCTCGGCGCCGTAAGCTTGTTCCAGCACTTGCAGGCTGCGCGTCATCGCCGGCTGCGACATACCCAGCCGCAACGCGGCCTTGTTCAGGCTGCCCGCTTCGACGATGGCGATGAAGCGTTCGAGCAGGGCGCTGGTGACCTGGGCAGGCGTATCGGGGGCATCCATAGGGGTATCCATTGAATGGATATGTTGATCAATTTATATCATAAATTTACATATACCCGAGAAATCCCTACAGTGCGCATCCATCGACTCATACTTCTCGATGAAGGAGACCTCAAGATGGAAATCCTCGATAAAGAGGCCAACTGGACCGCCGAGCAGCTCAATGCCAGACAAGACGAATGGATGGAGACGCTGACGCCCGCTCAACTGGCCGACCTCGACAACGCATTGCAAAGCGCCAAGCGGGCCGGCCACGATTGCGCGTCGCTGACGCGCGAGGCGTTCCCGCTCGATGACATGCTGCCGGTGATCGAGCGCATTCGCGATCGCCTCGAAAACGGCCTGGGGCTGCACGTGCTGCGTGGCGTGCCGACGTGGAACTATCAGAAGCCCGACCTGCGCCTGATGTATTGGGGCCTTGGCCTGCACTTGGGCACGCCGGTCTCGCAAAGCCGCAATGGCGACCTGCTGGGCGACGTCAAGAATTTCAATATCGACATCAAGAGCCATCGGGGCCGCGGTTATACGTCGAAGCAGCGGCTCGATTTCCATACCGATTCCTGCGACGTGGTGGCGCTGTTCGTGCTGAACACGGCGATGCAGGGGGGGCTGAGCATGCTGGCCAGCTCGCTGGCGATCCATGACGAGATCAAGCGCACGCGGCCCGATCTGCTGGAGTTGCTGTATCAGCCGTTCTACTGGAGCTGGCGCGAGCAGGAGCCGCCGGGCGATCTGCCGTACTACCCGCAACCGGTGTACACGGTGGAGCAGGGGCGCTTCTCGTCGCGCTTCGTGCCCGGCCACATCCGTAACGGGCAGCGCTATCCCGACGTGCCGCGGCTGACCGACGCGCAGGTCGAGGCGATCAACCTGATCGAGACGATCGCCAACGATCCGCGCTTTCATTTCGCGATGATGTTCCAGCCCGGCGACTTCCAGTTCCTGAACAACCACTTGATCTATCACGCGCGCACCGACTTCGAGGATTATCCCGAGCCGGAACGCTGTCGCCATCTGCTGCGCATGTGGCTGTCGGTGCCCAACAGCCGGCCGCTGTCGCCGCTGATGTCGACCATCTTTCGCGATCGCACGCCGGGGGCGGTACGCGGCGGCTTTCCGTCGCGGGTCGGCACGCATTTCTATGAAACGCGCGTGACGACCGACTGATGCCGGACGCCGACCGCATCGAACGTCTGCGGCGCGTGATGGCCGACCAGGGCTTGCGGCACCTGGTCGGCCTGACCGGCGCTTTCCATAATTTTCTCGATTGCGATCCGGTGGTGGCGCTGACCGGGTTGCGCGCCATCGGACCGTGCGCGGCGTTGCTCGATGCCGACGGCGCGCTGACGCTGCTGGTGTCGCCGGCCTGGGATCTGCAACGCGCGCGCGAGCGCTGCGCGGGCGTACAGGTGGCGGCCACGCATGACCTGATCGGCGATCTGCTGAGCCTGCTGCGCCAGCGCGGCACGGCGCCGGGCACGATCGGCGTGGCGATGGCCGATGCGTTCCCGGTGGGTGAGCAGCGGCGTCTGCTGGCCGAGCTGGGCGATGCCGTGCGCGCGGCAGACGAACTGCTGCTGCGAGCCGGCGCGGTGAAATCGGCCGCCGAGCTGGCCGACGCGCGCGAGGCTACGCGCATCGGCGAGCTGGGCTACCAACGCCTGCTCGAAGTAGTGCGGCCCGGCATGCGCGAGTTCGAGCTGGCCGCCGAGCTGCTGCACTACATGGGCGGGTTGGGCGCGCCCGACAACTTTCTGCTGATGAGCGCCTCGCAGCACAACCAGGCGGTGCGTGCGCCCGGGCGTCGTGTCCTGGAGCGTGGCGACGTGCTGCTGGCCGAGATCACGCCGATGGTGAACAACCAGTTCTCACAGATCTGCCGCACCGTCGTGCTTGGGCCGGCCAGCGATCTGCAACGCCAACGCTTCGCCTTGCAGCAGCAGGCCATGGCTGCCGGGCGCCTGGCAGCAGTGGCCGGCGCCACGGTCGCGTCGGTGACGCGGGCGATGGACGAGGTGATCGGCGCGGCCGGTTTTGCCGACTACTGTCGCCCACCTTACATCCGCGTGCGCGGCCACGGGCTGGGCAATGTGTCGAGCCTGCCGGGCGACATCACGGTCGACAACGAAGTGGTGCTGCAGGCCGGCATGATCTTCGTCATGCATCCGAACCAGTATTTTCCTGACGTCGGCTATCTGATGTGCGGCGAGCCGGTGGCGATCAGCGCCGACGGCCCGGCGCAGGTGCTGTCGGCGCAATGGGCCGAGCTTGACCAGATCGAGGAGTTCGGCGCATGAACAGCATGCATCCGGTGGTGGTGCTGGGCTCGTACCGTTGGGACGAGGAACTGCTGCCTGTCGATGAGTTCGGCGAGCGGCTGAAGCGGCTTCGGTCGCTGATGCGCGAGCGCGGCTGGCAGGGCGTGGTGGCGCATGGCGATGCGCCCGATAGTGCGTTCGTCACCTGGCTGACGCACTTCTTTCCTCGCATGCGCTGGGCGCTGGCGCTGGTCGGCTTGCAAGGCGAACCCGAATTGCTGTTCGCGGCGCCGGCGCGCGACGTGCCGGCTGCACGCGTGCTGACCTGGTGTTCGTCCCTGCAGGCGTTTGCCTCGGCCAAGGAGCTGCTGCCGCAGTGGCTGCAACGGCAGGTCGGCGACTCATCGGCGACGCGGCCGCGCATCGCGGTCTACGGCATGCAGCGCATGCGTGCGGCCGTGCGGCGCCGGCTCGAAGAGTCGCTGGGCGGGCAGGCCGAGCTGATCGACGCGCAAGCCGAGCTCGATGCGCTGATGCTGCGCAAGCGCCCGCGCGAGCGGCGTGCGCTGCTGCAGGCACGCGACATCTTGCAGGCATCGGTGCAAGCCTTGCGTGCCGCCTGGGCCGCCGGGCTGCCCAACGCGCAGGCGGCGCTGGACGCCGAACGCGCGGCGCGGCTGGCCTGCGCGCAGGACATCCGCATTCTGTTCAGTGAAGACGGCGGCCGCACGCTGCGCCCCTATGAGCGCCGTTCGACCGTGCGCAGCGCGCCGCTGGTGGCCTACATCGCGGTGCGCTATCTCGGCTATTGGGTCGATGCCTTCGTGAGCTGCGGCACGCCGGCCGATGGCCCGTATCGGGCGGCGTCGGCGGCGCTTGCTGCAATGATCGCGACGGCTGGCCCCGGCGTGAGCGGGACGCGACTGCTTGCAGCGGCGGCGCCGGCGATGACGGGCTTCGATTGGCATCCGATGCTGGAAGGCCGGGTGGCCAGCAGCGTCGGCCTGGCGCTCGATGAGCCGCTGCGTTTCGACGCGACCAGCGGCGATGCCATGCACGACGGCGGCGTCTACTGCCTGCGTGCCGGTGCTTGCGACGACAGCGGCGGCGCGATCGTGTCGGCATTGGTGGCGATCGTCGAAGGCCGACCGCAACTGATTTTCAGCGCTCTCGATGGCTCCCCATAGAGCCACGTTTCTACAAAAAAGATGGAGATTGCACATGCGAAACCGATTGAAAATCCTTGCTTCCCTGGTGGGCGCACTGGCGCTGCTGCCGGCCACGGCGCCGGCGCAGCCGGTCTGCACGGGCGGCACGGCGCGCGTCGTCGTGCCGTTCCCGGCTTCGGGCGCGTCGACTGATACGTTGGCTCGCGCCATCGCGCAGCAGCTTGCCGAGATGTGGTCGCAATCGGTGGTGGTGGAGAATCGCCCCGGTGCCGGCAACGTGCTGGGCACGCAGGCTGTCGTCACCGCGCCGCCCGACGGTTGCACGATCGGCGTGGTGACCAGCGCGCTGTCGATCAACCCGGGCCTGATGCCCAAGCGGCTGCCGTATGACACGATCAACGACATCGTGCCGGTGACGCAACTGGTCAGCGTGCCCATCGGGCTGTTCGCCAACCCGAGTTTGCCGGTGCGCAACCTGCCCGAACTGCTGGCCTATGCCAAGCGGCAAGCCAACGGTCTGACCTTCGGTTCGCCGGGGGTCGGCACCTCGTCGCACATGGCCGGCGCGATGCTGGCCTCGGTGTCGGGCGCCACGTTCACGCACGTGCCTTACAAAGGCGCGGCGCCGGCCGAACTCGACCTGGTTGGCGGGCGTATCGATTTGATGCTGTCGATCCTCTCCTCCGGGGCGGGCAGCGTGAAGTCGGGAAAGATCAAACTGATCGCAGTGGCGACGCCGGAACGCGACGCCACGTTCCCCGACGTTGCCTCGATCAGCGAGACGCTGCCCGGCTATGCGTTCCACAGCTATCTGGGCATCATCGCGCCGAAGGGTACGCCGCCGCAACTCGCCCAGCGGCTGGCCGCCGACATCGGCAAAGCGCTGCGCAGTCCAGCAGTGAAGGCGCGGCTCGACGCCTATGGACTGGTGGCGGTCGGATCCAGCCCCGAGACGTTTGGGGCGCTGGTGCGCAGGGACATCGAGCGCTGGGCGAAGATCATCAAAGACAACAACATCACGGCGGATTGAGCATCATGAAACGCGCAATCCAATTCGTCGCGGCCGCGCTGGCCGCGTTCGTGGCGCTGCCCGGCTGGCTGGCCGCGCAGCCGGTGTGTGCGGGCGGCAATGCCCGCATCGTCGTGCCGTATCCGGCCTCGGCCTCGGCCATCGACGGGCTGGGCCGCGCGCTGGCGCAGCATCTGTCGCAGATGTGGTCGCAGCCGGTGACGGTGGAAAACCGCGCCGGCGCCGGCAACGTGCTGGGTACGCAGGCGGTGGCCTCGGCCGCGCCCGACGGCTGCACGATCGGGCTGGCGACCAGCGCCTTGCCGATCAACGCCGCGCTGATGCCCAAGCGCCTGCCGTATGACACGCTGACCGACCTGGTGCCGGTGACGCGGCTGGCCAGCGTGCCGATCGGCTTGTTCGGCAGCCCGAACCTGCCGGCGCGCAACATTCCCGAGCTGGTCGCGTACGCCAAGAAGCAGGCCGACGGCCTGACTTTCGGCACGCCCGGCGTGGGTTCGGCATCGCACGTCGCCGGCGCGATGCTGGGCTCGGTGGCCGGCATCAAGCTCACGCACCTGCCGTACAAGGGCGGGGCGGCGGCGGCCATCGACCTGATGGCCAACCGCATCGACCTGATGTTCACGTCGATGGCGATCGGCGTGCCGCACGTCAAGAGCGGCAAGCTCAAGCTGATCGCAATCGTCACGCCCGAGCGCGACCCGGCGTTTCCGGAGGTGGCCTCGATCGGCGAATCGCTGTCGGGCTATACCTTCAACAGCTATTTCGGTGTGATCGCGCCCAAGGGCATGGCGCCGGCGCTGGTGCAGCGTTTGTCGGGCGACATCAACAAGGTGATGGCCAGCGCTGACCTGAAATCGAAGATCGACGGCTACGGACTGATCGCCACGCCGCCGACCACGCCCGAGCGCTTCGGCGCGCTGGTGCGCGAGGATATCGAACGTTGGGGCAGGATCATCCGCGAAAACGGGATCACCGCTGAATGAGGCAGCGCGCTCGCGGCGATTGCGGAGACTGAATGTCGCGCACCGATCGTGTGCTCGACGTGCTGGGTTTGTTCACTGAGAGCGTGCAGAGTCTGTCGGCACCCGAGATCGCGCGGGCGCTGGGCGTCTCGACGGCCAGCGCGTATCGCTACCTGGGCGACCTGGAAGCGGCGGGCCTGGTCGAAGGCGCCGGGGCCGGCCGCTACGTGCCGGGGCCGGGCATCGTCGAGCTCGACCGGCGTGTGCGCATGGCTGATCCGCTGATCGGCGCGGCGGCGCCGATCATGGAGCGGCTGGCCGAACGCACCGGCGGCGTCGTGCTGCTGTGCCGGCTATATGGCCGCAAGGTGCTGTGCGTGCACCAGGTGATCGGCCCGAAGGGGCCGCCGCAGGTCAGCTACGAACGTGGTCGCGCGATGCCGCTGTTTCGCGGCGCCACCTCGCAAGCGATCCTGGCGCAATTGCCGCGCGCGGTAGTCGAGCAATTGGCCGTCGATGAGGCGGCAGCGATCGCCGAGGCCGGGCTGCCCACTGATCCGGCAGCGTTGATCGAGCATCTGCGCGTACTCGGCGCGCAGCGCGTGTGCGCTTCGTCCGGCGAGGTCGACAAGGAGGCGATGGGATGGGCGCGTGCGTTGCGCGACGGCCGCAAGGTGGTCGGCAGCCTGAGCGTGGTGCTGGCGCGCGCGCATGGCCGCGGCGCCGATACGCTGGTGGCCGATCAAGTGTGGCGTGCGGCCTTGCGCATCGAAGGGCGCCTGAGCGAGCAGCGTGCGGCGCCGAAGCAGCGACGCGCCGGCTGACCGGCAGCCTCAGTCTTCCTTCACGCAGCGATTGCGCAGCAGCCCGACGTGGCTGATTTCGACTTCGACCACGTCGCCGTCGCGCAGCCACAGCGGCGGCTTGCGCTTGGCGCCGACGCCGCCCGGCGTGCCGGTGACGATGACGTCGCCCGGTTGCAGCGTCATGAACGTCGATACGTAGGCGATCAGGCGCGGGATCGAGAAGATCAGCTGCGCGGTGCTGGCGTGCTGCATCACCTGGCCGTTCACGCGCGTCTCCAGCGTGACGATACCGTCGGCAGGCAGCTCATCGGGCGTGACCAGATCGGGGCCGAATGCACCGGTGCCGGGGAAATTCTTGCCCGGCGTGAACTGGTGCGTGTGATTCTGCCAGTCGCGCACGGTGGCGTCGTTGAAGCAGGCATAGGCGCATACGTGCGACAGCGCCTGTTCGGCTGTGATGCGCCGGCCGCGGCGGCCGATCACGACGGCCAGCTCTCCTTCGAAATCGAACTGCTCGGATTCGCGCGGAATGACCAGCGGCGCGTCGTGCGCCTGCAGCGACTCGGCGATGCGCAGAAAGATCGCCGGATGCTCGGCCTTGGGGCGGCCGGTTTCGAGCCGGTGCTCTTCATAGTTCAGGCCGATGCAGACGATGGTGCCCGGATCGGGCAGCGCCGGCAGCAATTGCACGGCATCGAGGCCGAAGTCGGGTGCGCTGTGCTGCAAGGGCGCAACGCGCGCCCAGGCGTTCTGTTCGATCAAGGCGCGGGCCGAGTTCAGCGCGGGGCCCAGACGGCGCGATAGATCGACGATGCCGCCGTCGACGCGCAGGCCGTACGAAGGGCGGCCCTGGTGCAGGTAACTGAGGATTCGCATGCTTTTCCTAGGTGAGAAATCAGGCTGTTTCAGGCCGTAGGGCGGGCCATGGCGTATCTGCCGTCGCGGCCGTTGCGGTGGCTGCCGGGGCGGTCCAGGCTTCGCCGTGGCAGACCAGCCGCGACCAGTAGCGATCGGGCCGTACCACGATTGCCTGCGCGCCGAGCCGGTCGAGGAACTCGTCGAGCGCGCCGCTGCCGTCGCGCGCCAACGCGACGTTGTGCGGCAGCGTTTCGCCGGCGATGAAGTCTTCGCTGGCGCGGCGCAGGACCACCGCGCGCCAAGGCGCACCGGCGGGCACCAGCGCGGCTGCGGCGTGGCGCAGTGCCGGCGTGTCCCAGCCGATCACGGCGAAGCCGGTGCCGAGCAGTTCGTCGAGCAGGCAGCGGCTGCGATCGGGCAGATCCATCAGCGGCTGCGGCAGCATCTCCGACACCCACTCGCCGGGGAGCGGCGGCGGCTGGAAGAAGCCGCTGCGCAGCACCGGCTTGGGCTTGAAGCGCAACTGCAAGATGTAGTCGCGCGCGGCCGGCAGCAGACAAGCGATGCGCAAGGCGGACTGCATCAGCGCGGCGCCGGCTTTCGTTTTGGGCTGCATGAACAAGCCGATGCGCAGCGCCATCTGGATCAGCGCTGCGGCGTGCGGCCGGCGTTCGGGCTCGTAGCTGTCGAGCAGCGTTGCCGGCGCACCCCAGCGTGTCACCGCGGCCAGCTTCCAGGCCAGGTTGGTGGCGTCACGGATGCCGCTGTTCAGCCCCTGGCCGGCGAAGGGCGGCGTCAGGTGCGCGGCGTCGCCGGCCAGGAACACGCGTCGATCGCGCCAGCGCTGCGCCACGCGTGCGTGAAAGGTGTAGACCACCTTGCGTACCAGCGGCAGGTCGCGGTCGGCTGGGCAGCGCTGCGCCATCCAGCCGCGAAAGCGCTGCTCGTCGAGTGCGAAGGCGTCATCTTCATGCGCGCGCAGCATGAACTCGTAGCGCAGCGTGCCATAGGGGCCGGGCAGTCGGATCGCCGGGCGCAGCGGATCGCAGAAGGTCTGCGTGTGGCGCAGCGGCGTGGTGCGCTGCTCCAGGTCGACGATCAGCCAGCGCTCGGCGAAGGTGGAGCCTTCCAGCGTGATGCCGCAGGCCTCGCGCACCATGCTGCGGCCGCCATCGCAGCCGGCCAGCCAGCGCGCGCGCAGCGACAGCTCGCCGCCGTCGGCGCGGCGCACACGGCAGCTCACGCCTTCGTCGTCCTGCTCGAAGCCGAGCAGTTCGTGATTGAACAGGATGTGCAGAGAATCGAAGCGCCGCGTGCCGTCGCGCAGCGTCGCCTCCAGCAGCGGCTGGCGAAACGCGTTGCGCTTGGGGTAGCCGTATTCCTGCCGCGTCGGCAGGATGCTGGCGAACGGTTTGCCGGTCCACGAGAAATACTGCACGCCGTAGGCGAGCACGCAATCGCGCGTCACCGATTCGGCCAGGCCGGCGGCCTGCATCGTACGCAGGCTCTCGTCGTCGATCGACACGGCGCGCGGCTCGGCCACCGTGCTGGCATGGCGTTCCAGCACCAGCGTGCGCACGCCGTGCACACCGAGCAGGTTGGCCAGCGTCAGGCCGACGGGGCCGGCGCCGACGATGATCACGTCGGCATCGAAGGCAGCGGAAGTAGCGGGGTTCATGCGGGCACCTTCAGCTGCGCAGGATCGCCACGCCCCATTGGTTCAGCGTCTTGGCGGCATGCGGCCACAGCCCCACCGGGCGGTCGGGGTCGCAGCGTTCCAGGTCTGACGAGATTTCAGCCAGGTTGCCGTCGGGGTCGCGCACCATGAAGAAGGTGTCGTTGCCCGGGCCATGGCGGCCCACGCCCCAGTGCAACGGCACGTCGACGCTGGCCATGTGATCGGCCCATACGCGCAGCGCCGACCAGTCGCTGGTTTCGCACGAGAAGTGATCGAACTGCGCCTGCGGCGCGCGAAACAGCGCCAGCGTGTGGTGCTCCTCATCGGCGCGAACGAAGGCGGCGCGCAGCACGCCTTCGGGGTCGCGCACCAGATCCGAGACGACGAAGCCGAGCTTGTCAGCGTAGAACTCGAGCATCGGCTCGGGGGTCGGCGTACGCAGCGCGATGTGTTGCAGGCGTGCGGCCATCGGGTCGGCGGCCAGGGTGTCCGATGTCGGGTTCTTGACGCCGAAGATCAGCGCGTGGCCGGCCGGATCGATGAGCTGCACGGTGCCGGCGGCGGCATCACGCTGCGGTGCCAGGCCGGCGTCGCGCCAGCGCTGCTCGGCCGCGGCCAGCCGTTCGGCGCTGGGCAGCGCGAAGCGCGCCGCCAGTAGTTGATTGGCCGGGCCGCGGCGAAAGCGCAGTTCGCGCTGTGCGCCGCGGCACACGGTGAGCTCGCCGTCATCGGCGGTCTGCATGCGGTAGGTGGCCTCATAGAAGCGGGCCAGCGCGGCAGGGTCGGGCGAGCTCAGCTCCAGGCCGACGAGAACGGCGTCGAGGGTCATGGCGATTCGTGGATGGCGATTGCGATGCGGGCATCATCAGGGCCGTGCCAGGGCGCGTCAAACCGGTTTCTCAGAAACTGATAAAACGACCGATAGTTGCAGGCCGCCGGCTACAATGGGATCGTTCAGAAAACCGGAGACCTTGATGAAGCGCTGGCTGCAGGCTGCCTTGCTGTCCGTTTGTGTTGCGTCCGTTGCGCTGCCGGCGCAGGCGCAGCCTTACCCGAGCAAACCGGTGCGCATCGTTGTGCCGACCACGGCGGGCGACGGCTCCGACGTGCTGGCGCGCAACATCGCGAAGGCGCTGACGCAATCGCTGGGGCAGTCCTTCGTGGTCGACAATCGCCCCGGCGCCGGCGGCAGCATCGGCGCCGATCTGGTCGCCAAGTCGGCGCCCGATGGCTATACCGTGTTTCTGGCCAACGGCACCACGCACGGCGCCACCCCGAGCCTGTATCCGAAGCTGCCTTACGACAGCGTCGCCGATTTCACGCCGGTGGTGATGATCAGCACGGCGCCGAACGTGCTGGTGGTCAACGGCTCGGTGCCGGCGCGCTCGGTGGCCGAGTTCATCGCGCTGGCCAAGAAGCAGCCGGGCCGGCTTTCGCTGGCTTCCGGCGGCAACGGCAGCATTTCGCACCTGTCGATCGAGCTGCTGAAATCGATGGCCGGCATCGACGTGCTGCACGTGCCTTACAAGGGCGCTGCGCCGGCGCTGTCCGACATCGCCTCGGGGCAGGTCAGCGGCATGATCATCAACATTCCATCGGCGCTGCCGCTGCTGCAGGCCGGCAAACTGAAGGCGCTGGGCGTGACCAGTCTGGCACCGGCAGCGGCCTTGCCCGACGTGCCGACGCTGGACAAGGCTGGTGTGCCTGGTTATCAGACGACCGCCTGGTTCGGCTTCATGGTGCCGGCCGGAACGCCGGCCGACGTGGTGCGCACCTTGCACCAGAAAACCGCCGAGGCGCTGCGCCAGCCCGACGTGCGGGAAACGCTTGCCAAGCTGGGCGCCGAGGCTTCGGGCATCGGGCCCGGCGAGTTTGCGGCGCACGTCAAGAGCGAAATGGCGAAGTACGCCAGGATCATCCGCGAGGCTGGGGTCAAGCTGTAGCCCGCCTTGCCGATGGCTGCGCGGGGCGCAAAGCCCCTTGGGGCCCGAGCACCGCGCATTCATGTGATAAAGTCTAACGTTGCCCTCGGGCCGGTTCGCGAGCCCGCGCGATTATCCGAAACCGAGTGATTCCGTATGTTCGATTCCATCCGTAAACATCAGCGCCTTCTGCAGTTCTTCTTGCTGGTGCTGATCTTTCCCGCGTTTGCCTTCTTCGGCATCCAGGGCTATGAAAACTTCTTCTCTGCTGACGGCACGGTCGCCAAAGTCGGCGGCGAGAAGATTTCGCGCCAGGAGTTCGAAAACGCGCAGCAGCGGCAACTGGCCCAGTTGCGCGAGACGCTGGGCAATCAGCTCGACCCGGCGCTGCTGGAAAGCCCCGAAATGCGCGGGCAGATTCTCGACGGCCTGATCTCGCAGCGGGCGCTGGTCGCCGAGGCGCGCAGCTACCACATCGGCATCACCGACGACCAGGTGCGCCAGGCGGTGCGTTCCATTCCCGGCCTGACGCTGCCCGATGGCACTTTCGACCGCGAGCGCTATCGGCAGTCGCTGGCCGCGCAAGGGCAGAGCGAAGCCGCCTTCGAAGCGCAGGTCAGGCGCGATCTGGCGATGCAGACGCTACCCGAGGCGGTGACGCAAACGGTGATCATCCCCGAAGCGCTGGTCGACCGGCTGATCGCGATCGGCGAGCAGACGCGCGACGTGCGCGTGCTGGCGTTCCGCCCGGCCGATTTCACCGCCAAGATCACGCCCAGCGACGCCGATCTGACCAAGTTCTACGACAGCAACGCGACGCTGTTCGAAACTCCCGAGAGCGCACGCGTCGAATACCTGCTGCTGTCGGCCGAGACGCTGGCGCAGCAGATCAAGGTCAGTACCGAAGACGCGCAGCACTACTACGAGCAGAACAAGGCGCGCTACACGACGCGTGAGCAGCGGCGCGCCAGCCACATCCTGATCAACGCGCCGGCATCGGCCAGCCAGGCCGACAAGGATGCCGCTCGCGCCAAGGCCGAAGCGCTGCTGAAGCAGTTGCACGAAGGCGCCGATTTCGCGGCGCTGGCCAAGGCCCAGTCGCAGGACAGCGGCTCGGCGCCGGAAGGCGGCGACCTGGGCTTCTTCACGCCCGACATGATGGTCAAGCCGTTCTCCGATGCGGCATTCGCACTGAAGAAGGGCGAGATCAGCGGCGTCGTCGAATCCGAGTTCGGTTTCCACATCATCCGGCTGACCGACGTCAAGGAAGGCAGCGTGCGCCCGTTCGAGGCTGTGCGCGCCGAGATCGAAGGCGAGATTCGTAGCCAGCAGGCCGGCACCCGCTATGCCGAAGCTGCCGATACCTTCAGCAACCTGGTCTATGAGCAGGCCGATACGCTGCAGCCGGCGGCCGAGCGGCTGTCGCTGACGGTGCAGAAGGCCGAAGGGCTGAACCGCGGCGGCTCGCAGAACCTGCCGCCCGATCATCCCTTGAACGATCGCAAGCTGCTGGCTTCGCTGTTCTCGGCCGATTCGATCGCGTCGCGGCGCAATACCGAGGCGGTCGACATCGGCGGTGGCCGGCTGGTGTCGGCGCGGCTGGTCGATTATCAGCCGGTACAGCGCAAACCGTTCGAAACGGTGAGAGACGACGTGCGTCAGCGCTACGTGCTCGAAGAAGCGCGCAAGCTGGCGGTGCAGGCCGGGCAGGCGCGCCTGAAAGAGCTGCAAGGCGGCGCTGCCGCTGACGGCTTCGGCAGCGCACGCACGGTGACGCGCGCGCCCTCGGCCGAGTTCCCGCAGACCGCCGTCGAAGCCGTATTCCGCGCCACCTCGACCAAGCTGCCGTCGCTGGCCGGCGCCGATCTGGGTGCGCAGGGCTATTCGATCTATCAGGTCACCAAGGTGAACCTGCCTGACCAGAAGAAGATCGTCGAGCTGCGCGAACCCTATCGGCAGCAGTTGCGCCAGTCGTATTCGCAGCAGGCCTTGCTCGACTATCTGGAAGCGGTGAAGTCGCGCACCAAGATCGTCAAGTATCCGGAGCGCCTGGCCAGCAACGAGAATCGCTGAACGGTACCGCCGCCGGCCCACGGCCGGGTCGGCTCGCGATCAGCCGGCCCGCGATCAATCAGCGCGGGGCCGTATTCGGCCCGCAGCCGCGGCTCCGCAGCGCAGCAGCCAGCGGTTACAGCGTCTGCAGATGCGCCGCCGCCGCGTTCAGCGCGGCGTCATCGGCGCTGCCGATCGTCACGCGCTCGGCCGTGTCCAGACCGGCGTAATTGCGCTGCATCGAGCGATCGTAGGCCGGGTCGTAGTGCCGTACCAGCAGGGTTTCGACGAATGCCTGCCAGCGGCCCTCGGCAGCCAGCGTCTTCCAGTGCGTGATCTGTTCGCGGCCGTGCAAAGGCAACAGCCGATCGAGTTGTTGAAAGAGCAGCGCCTGGTCGGCGACGAAGTGCTGGTAGTCGCGCAGCAGCAACTGCGCGCGCACGGCGACGTCGGCTTCGATCAGCGTGCAGCGCGCGGCGCGCATTGCGGTGATCAGCGCTTCGGGCAGATGACATTGACCGACACGGCGGCTTTCGGCTTCGACGAACACCGGTTTGGCCGGATCCAGGCCGCGCAGCGTATGCCACAGCGCTGTGTCGAAGGCCTTTTGCGACGGTTGCGGCATGCTCGGTTCGCTGCCCAGCACCGAGCCGCGATGGCAGGCCAGCGTCTCCAGATCGAGCACCTGGCCGCCGGTTTCGGCCAGCCGGCGCAGCAACTGGCTCTTGCCGGCGCCGGTGCGGCCGGCCAGCACGTGAAAGCGAAACTGTTGCGGGCGGCTTGCCAGCTCGGCGACGACCTGGCGGCGATATTCGCGATAGCCGCCTTCGAGCACGCTGGTACGCCAGCCGACCCGCGACAGGATCGTTGCCAGCGCGCCCGAGCGGTTGCCGCCACGCCAGCAGTAGACGAGCGGGCGCCAGGTGCGCGGCTGGTCGGCGAAGTCTCGCTCGAGCAGCGCGGCGATGTTGCGCGCCACGATTGCCGCGCCGATGCGGCGCGCTTCGAACGGCGAGTTCTGCCGATTGATGGTGCCGACCAGGCGCCGTTCGTCGTCGTCGAGCACCGGCGCATTGATCGCGCCGGGCAGATGATCTTCGGCAAACTCCGAGGGGCTGCGCGCATCGATGATGGTATCGAAACTCGACAGCGCTTCGAGCGCGGCGGCGGCGGTGACGACGATGGGATCTTTCACAGTGGCGCGGTAGATGCAGGCGAAAGGCAAGGGCAGGGAGGCGGGCGGCGCAGGCCGCGCCGCGATGGCCGTGCCGATTCTAGCAACGCAAAACGACGTACAATCGGCGTCAAAGAGTGGTATCCATGAAAGTCTTCAATCTGGCCTGTGAACACGATCACCTCTTCGAGGGGTGGTTCGCCTCCAGCGAGGCATTCGACGAGCAGCAGGCGCGTGGCCTGATCGAGTGCCCGATCTGCAATTCCAAATCGATCCGCAAGATGCCGGCCGCGCCGCGGCTGAATCTTTCGGCCGCCAAACAAGCGGCCGAACCGAAGGCCAGTGCGCCCACTGCAATGCCCACGCCGCAGCAGCTTCATGCCATGTGGACCAAGATGGCGCGTCATCTGGTCGAGAACACCGAAGACGTCGGTGAGCGCTTCGCCGAAGAGGCGCGGCGCATCCACTACCAGGAAGCGCCCGAGCGCGGCATTCGCGGCGTGGCCACGCAGGATGAACGCGCCGAGCTGGAAGCCGAGGGCATCGAGGTGCTGTCGTTTCCGATGCCGAGGGCGGCCAAG
>JAFKGG010000008.1 GCA_017307915.1 Burkholderiales bacterium
GGCGACGCGGATGTTGGTATTGGTTCCGTCGATCTGCCCATCCGCAAACCGGTGGTTCTGAAAAGCGAGATTCTGGACAGCGATACGCTGTGTGCGGTAGCGGCCGCGCGTTCCCGGTTCGCCGAACTCTTTGCCAAGCACAAGCGCTTGGGCTGGGAGACGCTTGCCGGCCAGCCCCTGGTGTTCGTCAGTTGCCGCGGCGTTCAGTGGCAGCAGCTATTGCTCAAGCAGATGGCGGCGCACGAAGGGCTGTATCGGGCTCAGGAAGTCCAGTTGTTCTCGACTGCAATCGCATTGGCGCGCGAGGGCCTGGGAATCGCGATCGTGCCGAGCGCTGCCGCGCGCGATCTAGGGCCCGATTGTCTGCTCCGTCCCGTTGATGACGCGGACGCGCGCTGGAGTACCTACTGGGTGACGCGCCGGGAGTCATCAGTGCCTGCCGATGCCATGGAGTGCCTCAAGAGGGCGATCGTGCAAGCGATGCGCGATGTTCAGCCGACCCGAGTGCGGCGTCGTCGCTGAATCGCAGCGACACCATTCGCCAGCGGCAGGCGCGCGATACCCGGAATCGACTGATGTCATTCCGGGCCAGGCATCCATCCGGATCAAGCTGCGGAGACAGAAGAATCGGAAGTGCCGGGCAAGATGAGGATGTCCGCATCCGCATAGATGAGCTGATCCCCTTTGGCTTCAGGAGCCGCTAACATGCGCCTATGCGTGGCGCACGACGCCCAAGAACCCCGAGGAAAGAGATCGACTCATGGCTTCCAACTCATCTCGCCTGCTCATGGCGCTCATCGTCGGGGCCGGCATCGCCGGTGCCGGGTTCTTCGTTGCAAGCGGGATGGAACGCTTCCGCATGGCCGATCGCAGCATCGCGGTCAAGGGGCTGGCCGAGCGCGACGTGGAGGCCGACTTCGCGGTCTGGAACCTGAGCTTCCGCCGCGCCGGCAACGATTTTGCCGAGGTGCAGCAGGCGCTGGCGGCCGACCGCGAGAAGGTGACCGGTTTCCTGAAGACACAGGGATTCCAGGACAGCGAGATGGAAGCACGCCCGGTGGCAGTGCAGGATCTGCTGGCGCGCGACTACGCGCAGAGCAACACGCCGCTGCGCTTCAACGGCAGCGGCCAGGTGCTGGTGCGCACGTCCCGCGTTTCCGAGGTCGCCAAGGCTGCGCTGGCGCTCGATCCGCTGATTCAGGCCGGCGTGCAGTTCAGCGGCGATGGCGAAGGTGCCGGCGGTCCGCGCTACCAGCTGCGCGGCTTCAACGACATCAAGGCGCCGCTGCTGGCCGAGGCCACGCGCAATGCACGCGAGCAGGCAGAGAAGTTCGCAGCCGAGGCAGGCGCCAGGCTGGGGCCGCTCAAGAGCGCGAACCAGGGGGTCATCCGCATCACCGGTGATGACGGCAACGACCATGATGATGGCCGCTCGCGCACCAAGCGCCTGCGTGTGGTCAGCTCTTTTGAGTACGAGTTGCGTTGAGTCGGGAACGATGACTCATTGCGCTGCCGCGCGCCGCGTGCGGCGCAGTAAGTCGACCGTCAAGCCAATGAACGCCATGGACCAGGCGGCCAGCGCGATGTAGAAGAACACCCGCGGAACGAAGCTGAGAAACCCGACCCCCATCACCTGGATCATCCGCTCCGTGCTCGCCGCGTACATGCCCAGCGGGAACACCGCGCTCCAGTACATCGGATCGTAGCGCAGCGGAAAACGCCGATAGACGTGGCGCCACAGCGCAAGCACGATCAGCATCGGAATCCACCAGGTTCCGGTTGCCCAGTAGAACACCGTAAAACCCTTGAGGAACGGCAGCAGCGAGAGCAGGAACGGCGCGTCGGGCGAATTGAGGATCAGCAGCGATCCTGAGAACGTCGAGATCGCCATGGCGCCCATGTTGATCCAGTAGGGCGGCGACAGATCGCCCGGCTCCAGCGTGAAGAAAGTGTAGCGGTAGAAGATGAGCGACATCATCCAGATGTAGAGCATCCCGCCCCACAGCCACATCGATAGCGCAAGAAAGTTCAGCTCCAGCCGGATCGGCTGGCCCAGGTGCGAAGCGAGCAAGGCGCTCAGGGCCGCAATCGACTGCGTGGCGACCACCGCGAGCAGCCAGGCGCCGTTGATACCCTGGTCGAGCGTCGGCTTGTGTCGCTTGATCGTCAGGCCGGCGAAGATGGTGTACGTCAGCGTGAGCCACAGCACGACCGCCGCAATCCATAGCGCGCCGGCGACGCGAAGGTTTCCGTCGAGGAGCAGGAACTGGCTGCCGAGGATGCTGGTGGCCGCAACGATGGTGAAAGAGCCGGGCCCGCGCAGATGGTCGATCAGGTCGCCGAAGAAGCGTTGTCGATGGCGAAGCGCGCGCAGCACGTTCAGCACGCACAACACTGCGTAGGCGACCAGGTTCAGCGCGAACAGCCCCCGGGAGAGGAGCGGGCGGCCGAGCAACTGGGCGGCGATCGATACGATCCCGGTGGCCATGACCATGCCGAAGTAGGCCAACGGCAGCTCGGCCAGCGCGAAGCGCGATTGAGGCACATTGGCACGGCTGACTTCTGTCATGGTTCGAGGTATGAGCGCACGTCGAAGTGGGTGTCCTCGGCAAACGGGAAGACGCTCCGTTTCTCCAAGCGCTGATACGGCAGTGTGCATAGATCTGCCGTGCCGTAGTCCGGCGTGTCGACGATCAATATTTCCTTGGCGATCGGTTCATAGAAGGCGCGGAAATGCGTCTTCGAACGCAGCACGATGATGTCGAAGTCTTCGGGCCTCAGCCCGAAGATCGTGAAAGCGTCACCGTCGACGGCAAAGGCAAAAGCACTGACTACGCTGACCGAAATGCCATTGATGTCCAGCAGAGCAGTCATGCCCAGATCGACCGGCATACCTTGCATGTAGGTGCCGGATACCCGATAGCGCTTGAGGCCGGCCCACAGCACGCGAGCCGTAACGTCGAGCGGCGGACCGGCCTTGTTCGAGCTGTGGCCCCCCAGTCTCAGCCGCACAGTGCGGCCAATGCCGGCGTCGAAGGCCTGCTGGGCGGCAGCCGAATCCCACAAGAATGGCACGGCGGCACCTTGCACGCCGCGCTCCAGCAATGCGGCGAGCAGGTACGTCGAGTCGTTCATGCGATCTGCATGTTCGAGCAAGACGTACGGCTTGCCCGGCGCTCGCTCCAGAGCCAGTTCGCGCGTCACGCGATCGAGGGCGCCTTGAATCTGATGCACGGGCAGCGGTCGATACAGGGCGTGCCTTTCATGCCGGATGCGCTGCGAAAGTTCATTGGCGATGGCGTTTGCGCGCTCGCGGTCGGCATCGGTGACGCAGAGCACCGAAAATCCGGTGTTGTGCGAATCGGCGTACGAGAAGCCTGCCATGACCGTGATGTCGATGAAGCGCTCGCTTTCTTGTTCGATGCGCTGTGCCTCGTCGATGATGTCTGCCAGCGGGCGTAGCGCCGTCGCGCTGAAGATGCTCGGCACCAGCACGCCTGGTTTGGCGATCGCCCATACCGGAGAAATTTCGCCGCGCAGCGTTCTGACCATGCAGCGTGCGGCGCGTCGCCCCGTGTCGCCGGTGTCGGTATGGGGAGACTTGCGATAGGCGAACGCGGCGGTCGCTCCTTCGAGCGTGCCTGCGTCGAGATTGGCATGGTAGTCGAAGGCTACCATCAAGGGCTTGTCGGTGCCCAGCGCAGCGCGCACTTCATTGATGATGAAGCGCTCCGGATCCGGAAAAGACTGCGCCCAGCATGCACCGTGGAGGAACAGCAATACGCCGTCGAGCCGGTTCGCAGCATCGCGCACGCCGGCGGCGATCTCGCCTGCGTAGCGGGTCACTGCCTGGTCGGTGGCGGGTCCGATGGCGCCCAGCGCGGTATGCACAAGCGGCAATGTTTCGACCTGTTCGCGCTCACAGACATCAATGAAGCCGCCGATCACGGTGTTGGCTCCGCGAAGCTGCTCGATGATGGCCTTGCCGCGCAGGGCAGCCCGTTCAAAGTCATCGACGGTGGCAGCCACCGGCAGGAAACTCACGGATTCGATGTGAAAGCCGGCGATGGCGAGGCGCAAGGAGGTAGTCACGGCGCGAGTTTACAAGAGCTGCATTTTCAAGGCGAAGCGTGACCAAGCGCCGGGTCAAGAGGGCAGGACTGGAACGAATCGTTCCAATCTTCGACCTATTCGGCCACAAATTCGATTGTTATTCTGCCGCGGGCGCTCAAACACGGAAGGGATCCGCCATATGAATCAAGACTTGATGAGTACTCCAGAAGGGCGCCAATGGCTCTCCTCGTCACGTGAAGGGACGTCCGGCTTCCGATTCCAGCTCAATTTGATTGGGGAAGAGTACACCGACGCCTACAGCGTCGACCTGGTGCAAATCGACCAGGGGGGCGGTTCAGAGGCGCATATCGACCAATACAACCACGCCTTCTACTTCCTGGAAGGCGAGGGTGAAGTGTGTATCGCCGATGAGCGAATCACCACGGCACCAGGGGTAGTCATCAAAATTCCCGGCGGGGTCGTGCACAGCGTTGGAAACATCGGTACGACACCGCTACGCTTCCTGACCATCTACGATCCGCCGCGCATGCGCGTAGCAGAGGTGGCGGAAGGCACGTACACGGAGACGCGCTAGATGAAGAAGGTTCAAGCTCGCCTGATCGACAACGGGCCGCTGGTTCTGAGCGGAGATATTGTTCTGCTTGACGGTGTCAGCGTTCCTTACCCTTCAGCATCGGTGATCAGCATCTGTCGCGGCGGCCTTTCGGACAAAAAGCCATTCTGTGACGGATCGCACCGCGTCAAGCAATTCTCTCATCAAGCCCG
>JAFKGG010000009.1 GCA_017307915.1 Burkholderiales bacterium
GGGCGATGGAAGAGCCCTTCCGTCAGCCCTCGCCGACGAACCGGAGCCTTGCATGGCAGTGCCTCTCGACCCGCCGCCGGCCGTGCTGGCCTTCGATGTGTTCGGCACGGTCGTGGACTGGCATGGTTCGATCGCGCGCGAAGTCGGCGCGCTCGAATTGGGGATCGACCCAGGCCAGTTTGCGCTCGCCTGGCGTGCCGGCTACCACCCGGCCATGGCGCGCGTGCGCAGCGGCGAACTGGGCTGGACCAAGATCGATGACCTGCACCGGATGATCCTCGACCAGGTGCTGGATCGATTCGGCATCGCCGATCTGTCGGAAGCGCAAAAGCGCCATCTGAACCTCGCCTGGCACCGGCTCGACCCCTGGCCCGACGTTGCCGAGGGGCTCACCCGGCTGCGCCGGCGCTTCACGGTCTGCTCGCTGTCGAACGGCAATCTCGGGCTGCAGGCCGATCTGTTCAAGTACGGCGGCCTGCAATGGGATCTGATCCTGTCGGCCGAAGTGTTCCGGCACTACAAGCCCGACCCCGAAACCTACCTGGGCGTGTGCGACGTATTCGACATCGCGCCGGCACAGATGATGCTGGTGGCCGCGCACCACGCCGACCTGGCCGGCGCGCGCGCCTGCGGCTGCCGCAGCGCCTACATCGAGCGGCCGCTCGAATTCGGCCCCGCCGCGGCCAAAGACGTTACGCCGCGCCCCGACAACGACCTGCACGCCACCGATCTGCTCGATCTGGCCCGGCAGCTCGGCTGCTAGCGGCAGGCGCCTTGGGCGCTGCCGAGCGCCCCTGATTTCCCCACGGAGGAACCACCTGATGAACCAGAAAAGCTACGAGCCGGTCACACCGCAGAAGGTCGCGTTTCTCGGCCTGGGGGTGATGGGCTATCCGATGGCCGGCCATCTGAAGCGCGCCGGCCATCAAGTCACCGTCTACAACCGCACCTCGGCCAAGGCCGACCAATGGGCCGCCGAATATGGCGGCACCTCGGCGCCCACGCCGCGGCAGGCCGCACGCGAGGCCGACATCGTGTTCGCCTGCGTCGGCAACGACGATGATCTGCGCTCGGTGGTGCTGGGCGAGCACGGCGCCTTTGCCGGCATGCGCAGCGGCGCGGTCTTCGTCGATCACACCACCGCCTCGGCCGAAGTGGCGCGCGAGCTGTATGCCACGGCACGGCACAACGATCTGGCGTTCATCGACGCGCCGGTGTCCGGCGGCCAGGCCGGCGCCGTCAACGGCCTGCTCACCGTCATGTGCGGGGGCGACCAGCCGGTATTCGACCGCATCCAGCCGGTGGCGATGGCGTTCGCGCGCGCCTGCACGCTGGTCGGCCCCTCGGGCGCCGGCCAGTTGGCCAAGATGGTCAACCAGATCTGCATCGCCGGCCTGGTGCAAGGCCTGGCCGAAGGCATCAACTTCGGCCAGGCTGCCGGCTTGGACATGAAGCAGGTGCTCGACGTGATCGGCAAGGGCGCCGCGCAATCGTGGCAGATGGACAACCGCGGCACCACGATGGTCGACGGCAAGTTCGACTTCGGCTTCGCCGTCGATTGGATGCGCAAAGACCTGGGCCTGTGCCTGGACGAAGCCCGCCGCAACGGCGCACCGCTACCGGTCACCGCGCTGGTCGATCAGTTCTACGGCGACGTGCAGCGCCTCGGCGGCAAGCGCTGGGACACCTCCAGCCTGATCAAGCGACTGCAAAAAGCCGGCTGATCCGGGCCGGCCAAATCCTTTTTCACCATCCCGAAGGGAATATTCAAGATGGCTTATCAAACCACCGCCTCCGGCCTGCAGTTCGACGATGTCGTCGTCGGCAGCGGCGCAGAAGCTCGCCCCGGTCAACACGTCGAAGTGCACTACACCGGCTGGCTCTACCAGAATGACGAGGCCGGCGGCAAGTTCGATTCGAGCAAAGACCGCGGCCAGCCGTTCTCGTTTCCGCTCGGCGCCGGCCACGTCATCCGGGGTTGGGACGAAGGCGTGTCCGGCATGAAGGTCGGCGGCACGCGCCGGCTGATCATTCCGCCCGAGCTGGGCTACGGCGCGCGCGGTGCCGGCGGCGTGATTCCGCCGAACGCCACCCTGCTGTTCGAAGTGGAACTGCTGGGCGTTTGAGCGCTGGGCGGCGAGGCGGCGGCAGCGGCGGCGAGCTGCCGGGCCGCTGAGCCAGTCGCCAGTCAGTCACTTTCCTCCTCATCGGCCCACCCGAGACGTAGCACGCAGACGCCGCCGACGTCTGCGCCGCATCACCAGACCTGGAAACCGCCATGTCGACCCGCTTTTCCGTTCCCAAAGACAAGCTGAAATTCGTCCTGCTCGAAGGCATCCACCCGTCGGCCGTCGAGGCGCTGCAGCGCGATGGCTATACGAACATCTTCACCTCGCCCAAGGCGCTGTCGGGCAACGAACTGATCGAGGCCATCGGCGACGCGCATTTTCTCGGCATCCGCTCGCGCACCCAGCTCACCGAAGCCGTGCTGCAGCAGGCGCCGCGGCTCACCGCGATCGGCTGCTTCTGCATCGGCACCAATCAGGTCGACCTGCGTACCGCCACCCTGCGTGGCGTTCCGGTGTTCAATGCGCCGTTCTCGAACACGCGCAGCGTGGCCGAACTGGTGCTGGCCGAGATCATCATGCTGATGCGCGGCATTCCGGAAAAGAACGCCGTGCAACACCGCGGCGGCTGGGTCAAGAGCGCCGCCCACTCATTCGAAGTGCGCGGCAAGACACTCGGCATCATCGGCTACGGCCACATCGGCACCCAGATCGGCGTACTGGCCGAACATCTCGGCATGTCGGTCGTGTTCTACGACATCGAAGCCAAGCTGCCGCTGGGCAACGCGCGCCAGCTCGATTCGCTCGACGAGCTGCTGGCCGCCGCCGACGCGGTCAGCCTGCACGTGCCGGAAACCCCGGCCACCAAGAACATGATCGGCGCCGCGCAACTGGCGCAGATGAAGCCCGGCAGCCATCTGATCAACGCCTCGCGCGGCACCGTGGTCGACATCGACGCGCTGGCTGACGCATTGCGGCGCAAGCATCTGCACGGCGCGGCCATCGACGTGTTTCCGGTGGAGCCGAAAGGCAACGATTCGAAGTTCGAATCGCCGCTGACGGAATTCGACAACGTGCTGCTGACGCCGCACATCGGCGGCTCGACCAGCGAAGCGCAGGTCAACATCGGCAAGGAAGTGTCGGCCAAGCTGCTGCGCTACAGCAACAACGGCTCGACGGTGTCGGCGGTGAATTTCCCGGAAGTCGCCCTGCCCGAACACACCGGCCGCAGCCGCCTGCTGCACATCCACCGCAACGTGCCCGGCGTGATGGCGGCGGTGAACGAGCGTTTGTCGAGCGCCGGCATCAACGTGGCCGGCCAGTACCTGAGCACCAACGAGACAGTGGGTTACGTGGTGATCGACATCGACGGCCATGCCGACGCGTCGCTGACCGAGCAGCTCAACGGGGTGCCTGGCACGATACGGAGCCGGCTCCTCTACTGAGCTGTCCCACTGTCGATTGTTTTTACATTTGCCGCCGACGGCCTCTGTGTTTTGATAAAAATTCTTTAAAATTCAAATAGATACAAACTCTGGCACGATCACTGCTTAGAGGTAGGCGGGCAGGAGCTAACCAGCCCCCCGTCAACACAGATTCAGAGAGGTTCGAAATGAAATTTTCAATCAAGGGGCTAATCAGTGGCGCCGCCCTCGCCCTGGCGGCCATGTCGGTTCAAGCTGTGCCGATCACCTCGGCAGGTTCGCTGACGATCGGTGACAAGACCTTCAGCAACTTCACGTGCAGCATCACGTCGGGTGGCTTGGCCCTCACCGGCCCGAACGCCTGCAGCCAGATCAATGTTGAAGTGATCGGCGACGGCTCGGCAGGCAGCCCGTACGGCCTGGCATTCAACAGCGGCTTCAGCGCCTTCGGCCTGGGCTGGGAAGACATCCTGCTCGGCTATCGCGTGACCGTTACCGACCCGTCGCAGGCGATCGACGAAATCGGTCTGGCCTTCAACGGCTCGTTCGTCGGCCTGGCCGTGACGCAAGTCGTGGAAACCGTTTTCAACAACGGCAACCTGGTTGGCCAAGCTGAAGTCCACAACGGCTCCGGTATCGGCGCTCAGCTGCAAGACCTGATCAGCCTGAACGGTGCCTACACCGTGCTCGACGTCGTCAAAGGCATCTACCTCGGCGCTGCCGGCGGTCTGGCGAGCATCAGCTACATCCAGCAGACCTTCCCGCAAACCGATGTTCCGCTGCCGGCCCCGCTGGCACTGCTGGGCCTCGGTCTGTTCTCGCTGGGTCTGACCTCGCGTCGCAAGCAGTAATCGCTGTCGATAGCTCCGTCTGTCTGCAAACCCCACGCCTTCGGGCGTGGGGTTTTGCTTTTTGGGGCGCCAGTTCCACTGCCCCGGCGCAGGCTCTGCGGCACGTACAATTGAAAGTTTCTTCACGCCCTTGCCGACGTTCATGAGCCAGACCCCGGCCCCTGCCAGCGCACTGCCCCATTTCATTCGCAGCATGATCGAGGCCGATCTGGCCGCCGGGCGTCACCGTAGCCGCCGCTGGGCGGGGCGACCCGCGATCGCCGAGCTGACACGCACCGGCGCGCTCGACCCGGCCGCCATCCGCACCCGCTTTCCGCCCGAGCCCAACGGCTACCTGCACGTCGGCCACGCCAAGTCGATCTGGCTGAACTTCGGCCTGGCCCGCGATTACGGCGGGCGCTGCCACATGCGCTTCGACGACACCAACCCGGTCAAGGAAGACCAGGAGTACGTCGACTC
>JAFKGG010000010.1 GCA_017307915.1 Burkholderiales bacterium
ATCGAGGAGAAAGCGGCGGCTGATCTCGGCATGATCGGGCGAATCAGCCGGCACGCCGAAATACAGCGGTGCGAACAATGGCCCCCGATACGCGCCGATCACCTGGGCGAACACTGCCGCGCGATGCCGCAGATAGGCGCGCGGCTCTTCGAGCACGGCGCGCCGCCACAAGGCCGTCAGCGCTTGTACCTGGGCGGCCGACGCAGTGACGGCCAGCGGGCTGCCTTCGACGAAAGCCAGCGGCGTCCAGGTGCTGGGATAGTAGTGGCTGCGCAGCGCTTCGATCGATACGCCCGGCTGGCCGCGCAGGACGTCGGGAATCTGGTCGGCAGCGACCTGCAGCAGATCGGTGCGGCCGGTACGCACTGCCACGCCCGCCAGGTCATAGATCAGGATCGACTGCACCGGGAACTCGCGCTTGTCGGTCAGCGCACGGTTCAGCGCGCCGGCAGCGACCATCAGGATCGCGCTGCCGAGCAGGCCGATGGCCAGCGCGGCGACGGCGCGACGCAGTAACGGGCGCTCCTGCTGCCATCCCGCAAACACCAGCAGCGGCACGACCGCGAACACCGCGTTGTGCCGAAACAGCAAGGCACCGAGCATCGCCACGGCCGCCAGCAGCAGCGCCGTCCAGCGCACGGCGGCTCGCTCAGCCTGCGCAAACGACCAGACGAGCGCGGCCCCGGCCAGCAGCAGGCAGGAGGTCCAGACGTCTTTCCAGATCACGCCGACGATGCCACTGATCGGCATCACCCACAGCGTAAGCAGCACGAATACGCGCAACGCCGTCTTGCGTCCCGCAAACGCCGGCCGCGCGAACAGCCATAAGCCGCCCAGGAACAGCCCGAACTGCGCCAGCAGCATCGGCAGCGGCCCAGGCCGAACGGTTTCGGCCCCGCGCCAAAGCCAGGCCATGAATGGCGGGTGCCAGTCGCCGAAATCGCCGACGCGCGCCTCGGCCAGCTGCGTATACGAATCGATGCTCATCCCGCCGGGATAAAACATCATGAACAGCAGACCGGCACTCAGCCAGATGCCGACATCGAGCAGTCGATGCAGTCGGAACACGCCTTGTTCGCAGGAAACGAAAGACCCGGGCCGCCTGGCGCGGCGGCCCACGCAGGCCGCTCAGGCGTGCCCGGCCGAAGTCGCCAGAAACGCCGGATCGATGCCGAGCAAGCGGAACGCACCGCTGAAGCGTTCATCGGCCGGCGTGTCGAAGATCAGATCCAGGTCGGCCGGCACGGTGAGCCAGGCGTTGCGCGCGATCTCGTCCTCGAGTTGGCCCGGGCCCCAACCGGCATAGCCGAGCGTGACCATCAGCCGTTCCGGGCCGGCGCCGCCGGCGACGGCTTCGAGCACGTCTTTCGACGAGGTGAGGCCCAGCGCGTCGCCGATGGCCACGGTGGAATTCCATTCACCGACCGGTTGGTGCAGCACGAAACCGCGATCCATCTGCACCGGGCCACCGAAGAAGACGGGCGCGCCGGCCAACGGGGCGATTTCCAGCTTCAGGTCGATGCGCTCGAACAGCGTGGCCAGATCGAGCTCCATTGGCCGGTTGATGACCAGCCCAAGCGCGCCCTTGGGGCTATGCTCAGCTATGAACACGACACTGCCGCCGAAATTCGGATCGGCCATGTCGGGCATGGCGATCAGCAAATGGTTGGTCAGGTTCGTCGAAACGTGGTCCGAACTCATCGTTCCATTGTAAAGGCCCCGTCGCAGCGGCACAATCGGCGGCCTTTTCCGCCTGCACGCCATGTCCACCCCTGATCTGAACGCCGCCCTGGTCTGGTTTCGCCGCGACTTGCGCGTCGACGACCACCATGCGCTGCACCAGGCCTTGCGCCGCGCGCGGCGCGTGTCTTGCGTATTCGTGTTCGATCGCGAGATTCTGGACGCGCTGCCCAGCCGGCGCGACCGGCGCGTCGAATTCATCCATGGCTCGGTGCAGGAACTGGCCGCCGCGCTGCATGCGGCGGGCGGCACCCTGCACGTGCTGCACGACCGGGCGCGCGATGCGATTCCAGCGCTGGCGGCGCGCCTGGGCGTCGACGCGGTGTTCGCCAACCACGACTACGAACCCGCCGCGCGCGACCGCGACGCAGCGGTGCGGCTGGCGCTGCAACGCAACGGCCAGCGCCTGTTCACGTTCAAGGATCAGGTGATCTTCGAGACCGATGAGCTGCTGACCGGCCAGCGACGGCCGTTTTCGGTGTTCACCCCGTATCGCAACGCGTGGCTGCGGCAGGTGTCGCCGCAGGCGTTGGCGCCGCATGAAGTGGCGTTGCAAGCGGGGCGCTTATCGGCCGGGAGCGCAGATGACGCGGTGACGAATGCAGGCACCGGCCTCGACATCGCACGGCCGGCTTGCGCGTCGGCCGCCGATGACTCGGCACAGCCGGGTCTGCCGACGCTCGCCGAGCTCGGCTTCGAACCGAGCGGCCTGCGCGAGCTGGGCATCGTGCCCGGCAGCCACGGCGCACAGGCGGCGCTGGCCGACTTCGGCGAACGCATCGGCCGCTATCACGAAGCTCGCGATTACCCCGCCGTGCGTGGCCCCTCGTATCTATCGGTGCATCTGCGCTTCGGCACCCTCTCGATCCGCTCGCTGGCGCGGCTGGCCTGGGAGATCGAGCAGGCCGACGCCGCCCGCGCTGCGGGTGCGGCAAGCTGGCTGTCGGAACTGATCTGGCGCGAGTTCTACTTCCAGATCCTGCACCATCACCCGCAAGTCGTGGAAAGCGCATTCAAGCCCGAATACGATCGCATCCGCTGGGCCGACGACCCCGCGCTATTCGAGGCCTGGTGCCAGGCGCGCACCGGCTACCCGCTGGTGGATGCGGCGATGAGGCAACTGAGCCACAGCGGCTACATGCACAACCGGTTGCGCATGGTGACAGCGTCGTTTCTGGTCAAGGATCTAGGCATCGACTGGCGCCGCGGCGAAGCCTGGTTCGCGCAGCAGCTCAACGATTTCGATCTGGCCGCCAACAACGGCGGCTGGCAATGGGCGGCTTCCAGCGGCTGCGATGCGCAGCCGTGGTTTCGCATCTTCAACCCGGTGACGCAGTCGCGCAAGTTCGATCCGCAGGGCCGCTTCATCCGCCGCTACCTGCCGGAACTGGCCGAGCTGCCCGACGAGGCGATCCACGCACCATGGCTGGCCAGCGCCGAGCAACTGGCGCGCGCCGGGCTGCGGCTGGGGCAAGACTACCCTCTGCCGCTGGTCGATCACGACGCAGCGCGGCGCGCCACGCTCGACCGCTATGCAGTGGTCAAGCAGGCCGCAGCGAACGACCCGCCGGCCTGACGTCGGGCGACGACGGCCCGCCGGTCAGGCGCGCGACATGGCCCAGCAGCTCGTCGTCGCGATACGGTTTGCCCAGATACACGTCGACGCCCAGCGACATCGCATAGTTGCGATGCTTGTCGGCGGTGCGCGAAGTGATCATCACGATCGGGGTGCGGCGCAGCTTGGCGTCGGCGCGCACGTTGCGCGTCAGATCGAAGCCGTCCATGCGCGGCATTTCGATGTCGACCAGCATCACGTCGGGCACGCGGTCCTGCAACTGGCGCATCGCGTCGACGCCGTCCTTGGCGAGGATCACGTCGTAGCCCTCGCGCACCAGCAGCCGCTGCGTCGCCTTGCGCACGGTCAGCGAATCATCGACCACCATCACCGCCGGCGGCACCTCGGCCAGCCGCGTCTGGCGCACCGCCGACGCCGGCCGCTCGACCCACAGATCGCCCAGCACCGCCTGTGCCAGCCGCGCCGGATTCAGGATCAGCACGATGTCGCCATTGCCCAGCACGGTAGCGCCGCCGATGCCCGGCACGCGCGCCACCTGCGGGCCAACGTTCTTCACCACCACTTCCTGGTTGCGCGTGACGCTGTCGACGTGCAAGGCCAGGCGCAGGTTGCCCGAACGGATGAGTACGATCGGCGACAAGTGCTGCGCCACCGGCTGTTCGTCGATGCCCACCAGCGCGCCCAGATAATGCGCGGGCACGCGCGTGCCCTGCCATTCGATCGAGCCTTCGTCGTAAGCGGCAGCCAGCGTCTGCGGTTTGAACTGCAGGATCTGTTCGACGCTGGACGACGGAATCGCATAACGCAGCGGACCGGCCGACACCAGCACCACTTGCGCGATCGCCAGCGTCAGCGGCAGATGCACGACGAAACGCGTGCCGGCACCGACGGCCGAATCGACGTCGATGCGCCCGCCCAGCGATGAAACCTCGGAACGCACTACGTCCATGCCCACGCCGCGGCCGCTCAGCTCGGTGACTTCGCCGGCAGTGGAAAAGCCCGGCGCGAAGATCATCTGCGCCAGTACGCGCTCATCGGGCTGCGCTTGCTCGTCGATCAGACCGCCGGCGCGCGCGCGTTCCAGAATTCTCGCGTAATTCAGGCCCTGACCGTCGTCGGAGAAGATCAGCACGACGTCGTTGCCTTCCTGGCGCACCTCGACGCGGATCTCGCCAGCCTCGGTCTTGCCGGCGGCGACGCGCGTCTGTGGCGGCTCGATGCCGTGCGCGCAGGCGTTGCGCAGCAGATGCTCGATCGGCGCGGCCATGCGTTCGAGCACGCCGCGATCGATCTCGACCGAGGCGCCGCGAATGTCCAGGCTCACGCGCTTGCCCAGTTCCTTGGCGGCCTGGCGCACGACGCGATACAGCCGGTCGCTGATCGAGCCGAACTGCACCATGCGCATGCGCATCAGGTTCTGCTGCAGATCGCGCAGCACCTGCGACTGGCGGCCCATGTCCTGCGCCGCCGCGTCAAGGCTGC
>JAFKGG010000393.1 GCA_017307915.1 Burkholderiales bacterium
CGCCGCTTGCAGGCGGCGCGCGCCGCTATCGAAAGCGCTGCGTGATGCATGCTGCCGCGCCAGCGTCTGCGCTCGCGCTCGCGCAAGTGAGCCGCAGCGCAAGCGTTTCTTGAGAAACCCGTCCAACGATCCCAGGAGATCGCCATGAACCGAGCCTTCATCGTTTCCCCCTTGCGCACGCCGGTCGGCACCTTCGGCGGCAGCCTGCGCCCGGTGCCGGTCGAAGAGCTGGCCGCGATCACGCTGCGTGAACTGATCGCACGCACGCGGATCGATCCGGCCTGCATCGACGACGTGGTGATGGCCCAATCCTATGCCAGCGGCGAGACGCCTTGCGTGGGCCGCTGGGCTGCGCTGCAGGCCGGCCTGCCGGTCGAGGTGCCGGGCATGCAGCTCGATCGCCGCTGCGGCGGCGGTCTTCAGGCGGTGGTCTCGGCCGCGATGATGGTGCAAAGCGGCGCCGCCGACGTGGTGGTGGCCGGCGGCGTCGAGAGCATGAGCAATATCGAGTACTACAGCACCGACATGCGCTGGGGCGCGCGCGCCGGCAGCGTGAAGCTGCACGACCGGCTGGAACGCGGCCGCGAACGCTCGCAGCCGGTCGAACGTTTCGGCGTCATCTCGGGCATGATCGAAACCGCCGAGAACCTGGCGCGCGACTGCAACATCAGCCGCGCCCAGGCCGATGCCTATGCTGTGCGCAGCCACCAGCGCGCCGCCGCCGCATGGCGCGAAGGCCGCTTCGACGCTGAAGTGGTGCCGGTACCCGTGCCGCAAAGAAAGGGCGAACCCAAGCTGGTCACCCGCGACGAGGGCGTGCGCGACGACGCCTCGCTCGACAGCCTGGCCGGCCTGCGCGCGCTGATGAAGGGCGGCACCGTCACGGCCGGCAACGCCAGCCAGCAGAACGATGCCGCAGCCGCTTGCCTGGTGGTCTCCGAAGCCAAGCTGGCCGAGCTGGGCCTGACGCCGATGGCCTCGCTGGTGGGCTGGTCGGCCGCCGGCTGCGAGCCGTCGCACATGGGCCTGGGGCCGGTGCCGGCGGTCAAGAAATTGATGGCGCGCCTGAAGATGAACATCGATCAGATGGACCTGGTCGAGCTCAACGAAGCCTTCGCCTGCCAGGTGCTGGCCGTGTTGCAGGGTTGGGGCTGGAACGATGCCGAGCGCCTGAACGTCAACGGCTCGGGCATCTCGCTGGGCCATCCGATCGGCGCCACCGGCGTGCGCATCCTGGCGACGATGCTGCACGAGCTGCAACGCCGCAAAGGGCGTTATGCGCTGGAGACGATGTGCATCGGTGGCGGGCAGGGGATCGCGGCGGTGTTCGAGCGCGTATGAACCTCGCCGCCGCCGAGGGCTAGCCCCCGAGGTGTTGCTGGAACCATGCCTTCAGACGCTGCCAGCCGTCGCTGGCCGCATCGGCGCGATAGCTGGGACGATAGTCGGCATAAAACGCATGCGGTGCATCAGGGTAAACGGTGATGCTCGACTGCCGTGATGCTGCGCCGCCTGCGGCAAGCGCCGCCTGCATGGTCTTCACCGTATCGACCGGAATGCCGGTGTCCTGACCGCCGTACAGGCCCAGCATCGGCGCATGCAGTTTGCCGGCCACGTCGACCGGGTGCAGCGGACGGATGGGAGCGGCATCGCCTTGCAGCCGGCCGTACCAGGCGACGCCAGCCTTCAGCTTCGGGTTGTGGGCGGCATACAGCCAGGTGATGCGCCCGCCCCAGCAGAATCCGGTGACCGCCAGCCTGTCGACGTCGCCGCCCTGCGTAGCGGCCCAATTCGCGCAGGCGTCGAGGTCGGCGAGCACCTGCTGGTCGGGCACCTTGTTCACCAGCTCGGCGAACAAGGTTTGCACGTCACTGTATTGCGAAGCATCGCCCTGGCGAACGTACAGGTCGGGCGCTACCGCCAGATAGCCCTCATGCGCCAGGCGCCGGCATACGTCCTTGATGTGCTCGTGCAGGCCGAAGATCTCCTGCACCACGAGCACCACCGGCACGTTGCGGCGATCCGCCGGGGCAGCGAAGTACAGCGGCAGGGCGGTGCCGTGGACGGCTATCGTCGTCTGTCCCGTTCGCAGGCCTTCCGTGCCGGTGTGCAGGGTGGTGTCGGCAGGGCTGCCGGCGGCGGCGGCAAAACTCATGGTCATTCCTCGAGGTGCGTGAGAAGGTGCCAGTGAACAGGACACTAGGCAATGCGAGCCGCGTTCATGCCTCGCTGCACGGCGGCTCTTGCAGAGATCGTTTCGTACCAGCGTAGTACGTTGGGATAGCGGCGAAGATCGATTTCCTGCCAGTCGTGGCGGGCGATCCACGGATAGACGGCGATGTCGGCAACCGAATAGGCATCGCCGCACAGATACTCAGAGGTGCCCAGGCGCTCATCCAGCACTTTGTAGACCTTGTCCGCTTCGCTGGCGCCGCGCGTGACGCCATAGGGGCTGAGCGCCTTGGCGTGGCGATTGTAGTGATGCAGCTCGGCCAGCACCGGCCCCGCGCTGGCCAGGCCGAACATCAGCCAGGGCAGGCATTCGAAGCGCGCCCTGGGCTGTGCCGGTAGCAACTGGCCGGTCTTCTCGCAAAGATAGAGCATGATCGCGCCGCTCTCGAAAAGCGTCAGCGGCTGGCCGGAATCGTCGTGCAAGGGCTCGTGATCGACGATCGCGGGGATCTTTGCGTAGGGATTCAGCGCACGGAAGCGCGCGTCGTGCTGTTGCCCTTTCGAGAGATCGACTGGAATGACCCGATGCGGCTGGGCGGTTTCCTCCAGCAGAATGGCGATCTTTCTGCCGTTCGACGTATCCCAGGTATGAAGATCGATCATGATCAGATGATGATGCTCAGCTTGTTGTGGGGCCGCAGCACCTCGAGAATCAGCACCGAGCGCTTGCGCCGGATTCTCAAGGTACCGTCTTGCTGCCGGCTGAACTCGTACTGGCTGCGTCCCGGAAAGATGTCCAGATGATCGTCGCGTGAGCGGTAGACGACGAAGCCGCACTCGGCCTCGATGCGCTCGCCCTGCTGCCCGGTGACCGAAACATTGCTGATCGTGTGCAGCGTGCGCGAGCGTGGGTATTCGACGTGTGCCGTTCGTTTGAGCAGCCGCTTGGCGCGCTCCGTCAGGCGATGCCGATCGTCGTAGATCAGGAACAAGGATTCCTCGGGCGTGCCTTGCGGCAGGTCGGTGGAAGGCACGAGGTATTCACCGTCGTCGGTGAACAGCTCGGCCCATTCGATCAGTTGCCAGTCGTCCAGCAGTTTCGCTTCGTGCAGCAGAAAGCCGTTGACGGCGCTCAGTAGGCTGTCCATGTCGGTCGTCCAGGTGCTCACGTCAGCCACGCGGGCCATTTTGCATTGCGCGATGCCACTGGCGCCAGAACGCGCGCATCTGCAGCTCGTCGCCCTTGGCGGGGATCTCCTTCAGCATGCCGCGCGAGATGTCGTTCCATTCGATGGCGTGCTGGTTGCGGTAGCCTTCCTGGCATAGCTCCAGCATCTCTACGTCATCCGGCGTCGCGAAGCCGGCCGGGCCGAAGAACTCCACGAAGTTGCGCATGCGCCGGTCGCGCGACGAGGCGCTTTCGCCGACCGGTGCCAAGGCCCAGCCGGTGATCTGAACCTGATCGACGTCGGTGGGATAGAACGTGCGCACCGTCACGGCCAGCGTATCGTTCACCACCAGGTTGGGGAAGATCAGCGTGTTGCGATCGCCCAGGGCGATGAAGCGTCCGCGCGCTTCGCCCAGGCGGGCGACCAGGCCGTGCGCAATCGCATCGATTTCGTCGCGGGCCGCTTCACCCCATCCGGTCACCCAGCGCGCGTAGGGGCGGCCCCAGGGCATGGCGCCCTCGGATTCGATGACCGCGTGCCCATTGCCCAGGTCGCGCGCCCAGCCGGCCCTGACCTTCGGATCGACCGGGTCGCGGGAGCCATCGCGCGACTGAACGTATTCCAGGTAGCTGGCATGCGTGCTTGTCGTATGGTAGGCATCGGCGCTGTTTTCCTGGACCAGTTTCCAGTTCGCCGCCATGCCGTAGTCGTGCGTGCCGCCCACGATCTCCATGCCGCGTTCGCCGTGTTCCGAGACCAGCTTCAGTACGTCGCCCGCATCGGCGAGGTAGGTCTGCAGATCGCAGATGTTCGGATCGAGCGAGATGAAGACGAAACCACAGTGCTCAGCCAGGCGCGGCACCTCGCGCAGATCCATGTCGCCGCTTTCGATCAGGCCGGGCGCCATCGATTCCTTGCCCGGAACGCTGATCAGCTTGCCCACGTCGTCGTAGGCCCAGCCGTGATAGCTGCAATAGAAGGCACGGCGCTGGCCGTGCTTTTCGCGGGTGACCAGCGCGCCGCGATGGGAACAGGTGTTGAAGAAGGCGTGCAGTTTTCCGTCGCGATCGCGATTGAACAGGATCGGATGGCCGGCCACCTTGCGCGTGACGAAGGCGTTCGGCGAGGCCACCTCGGAAACGTGGCCCAGGTAGAGCCAACTGCGTTCGAAGATCAGTTCGCGTTCCAATTGCAGGATCTCGCGGTCCGTGAAGGCGGAGCGATGAACCTTGAACTCGCCGCGGGCTCGGTCTTCCCGAACGGCGCGCTCGATGCGGGCATGCAGCGGTCGATCGGGTCTTGGCGCAAGAATGGTGGACATGGCTGTCGAGGAGTCGAATCGTTGATCAGGACGAAGAGGCCGGGCCTGGGGCGGACGGCGCCGCGCCGTGCTCGGGCGGCGGAGTGCCGGGCACTGGATCGCCGGGCGCCGGTACGCCGGCCGCCGGATCGATGGGCAGTCGTCGGGCAAGGCCCGTCATCTGCTCGAACAGCGCCCCGGCTTGCAGCACGGCCGCTTCGCCGCGCGGCCTGCCGGTGATCTGCAGGCCGATCGGCCGGCCGAACTGGTCGAAGCCGCAGGGCACGACCAGCGAGGGCAAGCCCGTCAGCGTGATGATCGAGTTCAGCAGCGAAGCGGCCATGATGTTCGGCGGCTTCACACCATCGATCAGCGGCGGATGGCGCTGCCCGACATCCCACGCCGGCGTGGTGGCCGCGGGAGTGATCAGCAGCTCATGGGTTTGCAGCAGCGCCACCACTCTCTGATAGAGCTTGGAGCGTTCGCGTTCCGCCCAAGCCAGCCTGGCCACGTTCTGCTGCCGGCCGCGTTCGATGTTCCACACCAGATCGGGCTTGAGCTGCTCGCGATGCGTATCCAGTAGCGATTCCCGTTCGACCAGGAAGTTCTGGCCCCGCAGCACCAAGAACACTTCGTCGGCGTCGGTGACGTCGGGCGAGGCCTCGTCGACCACGCAGCCCAGCGTCTCGAACTGGCGCACCATGCGGGCGCAGATGTCGCGGGTTTCGTGGTCCACTGCGACCTTGCCGCCGAAATCGCCCGTGTACGCGATCCGCTTCGGCGCGCGCGCGGCGCGCACGGCATCGGAAAAACCAACCGCCGGCGCTTCGAAGGTCAGCGGGTCGTGAGGGCAGAAGCCCGCCATGGCATCGAGAAAGAGCGCCAGATCCTCGACGTTGCGCGCCATGGGCCCTTGCACGACCTGGGCGGTCCACAGTGTGCGGGCGGAGCCGCGCGTGATGCGGCCGGGCGAGCAGCGCATGCCGACGACGGAGCAGTACGATGCTGGCCGGCGCAGGCTGCCGCCGTGGTCGGTGCCCTGCGCCAGCCAGATCTCGCCGGCGGCCAGCGCTGCGGCGCCGCCGCCGGTCGAGCCACCGGCGGTCAGGCGGGTGTTCCAGGGATTGCGGGTGCTACCGAACAGCGTGTTGACGGTGTTGCCGCCGACGCCGAATTCCGGTGTGTTCGACTTGCCGATCACGATCGCGCCCAGCGCTTCGATGCGCTCGACGAGCGGATGCGAACGCTGCGCCACGTTGTCCTTGAACAGTTCGGAGCCGTAGGTGGTGCGCACGCCGGCGACGTCCATCAGATCCTTGATGGCGATGGGCAGACCGCCGAGCCATCCGCGCGGCCGCTCGCCACCGGATGCGCGCTGCTGCATGAGCCGGCGCGCATGCTCGCGCGCGCGATCCAGGCACAGGATCGGCATGGCATTGACGATCGGATCGACCTCGGCGATCCGCCGGGCACTGGCTTCAACCAGATCGAGCGGCGAGAGTTCTCTGCGCCACAAGAGATCGACCGCTTCGCGGGCAGTCAGGCGTATCAGTTCGTGCATGGCCGGATTTCGACGGTGATTCTTCGTGGCGCTGATCGGCGTGGCGGACCACGCCGCGTCAGGCGAGCGGCGACGGCGCCAGCGGCGTCAACAACATGTTGCGTTGAAGCAGCAGGCCTTCGGCGGCCGCCGGCGGCCAGATGCCGGAACTCAAGGCTTCCGAGCGGACCCGCGTGCGTTCGTTGGCGTCGGAATAGGCCCACAGGTGCACCCACTGATGCAGCCGGCCGGTGATCGTGCTGCCGCAGCACACCAGCGGCGAAAGCTGCTGGCGCCGTTCGATCTTTTCCTGCCAGCGCTCGCTGACCTGCGGGATCAGGCCCGGTTCGTAGTCGTAGATGCGCAGCTCGTAGACGCTGCCCAGCTTGCGTTCCTGCACGGGCGGCGAGAACGGCGCCGGCGTGAGCAGCAGCACCTGCTGATCGAGCACGTCGCGGCTGTGCAGCACCTTGGGCCAGTCCTTCAAATCTTGCGCGGCGGCCGTCACCTGGTCGCGATGCGCCAGGTTGTCGTACACCCAGAGTTGAACGATCTGGTCGATGTTGCCGACTTCGCTACGCCAGAACCCGCCCAGCGGCGACAAGCGCTGGCGCTCGGGGAGCAGCGCCGCGAACTGTTCCCGGTACATCGGAACGCGGCGCGGCCGTAGTTGCTCGAAGCGCAATTCGATGACCGTCATGCGCGTTCCTTGTCGTGATCAGCGGCGATCATGGCGTGGTTCGGGGCGGCCTAGTTGTTGGCGGGCGACTTCTCGGCGCGTTTCAGGACCTCGGCATACTTCTTGAAATCGGCCTGGATGAGTGCCGAGAACTGATCCGGCGTGTTCAAGCTGGGCACGCCCCGGGTGTCGCGAAGCGCCTTGTCGATGTCCGGTTTCGCCATCACCTTCTGCAACGCGGCGTGCAGCGTGTCGATGATCGGGCGCGGCGTGTTGCGTGGCGCGAGCAAGCCATACCAGACGGTCACTTCGAAATCCTTGTAGCCCAGTTCCTGCAAGGTCGGAATATTGGGCGACAGCGGCGAGCGACTGGCACTGGTGGCCGCCAGATAGCGCAGCTTGCCGGCTTCGATGCGAGTGCCTGCGTCCATCGCAGTCAGCATGGCCCAGTCCACCTCGTTGCTCAGCACCGCCAGCGTGAGCGGCGCCGTGCCCTTGTATTGCACGTGCACCGAATCGATGCCACTGGCCGCCTTGAACAGTTCGCTGCCCAGGTGCGATACGCCGCCGTTGCCGGTGGAGCCGTAGTTCAGCGATTTGGCGCCTTTCGTCTTGGCGGCGCCGATGAGGTCTTTCAGCGAAGTGAACGGCGAGGCCTGCGGCACCGTGATGAAGTATGGTGTGGTCATCAGCACGGCGACCGGCGTGAAATCCTTGATGACGTCATATTTGGCGGCCTCGGGATTCAGGCTGGGCAGGATCGCGTTGGGCCCGGGGTTGCCGAGCAGCAGCGTGTATCCGTCGGGTGCGGCATTGACGACACGCATCGTGCCCACCACGCCGCCGGCGCCGGCGCGGTTGTCCACGATCACCGGCTGGCCGAGGACTTCCGACAATCCTTTGCCGACCAGCCTGGCCGTGGTGTCCGCGGCGCCGCCGGGCGGATAAGGCACGATGATCTGGATCGGTTTGTTCGGGTAGACGTCATTGGCACCGGCGGCTGTCGCGACCAGCAGGCACATCAGGCCAAAGGCCCGGCGCAGGGTGGATGAACCGGATGTGCCGGGGTGAGTCGGATTGCTCATGATCTGATGACTCCTTCAACGCTGCGCGAAGCGAGTGGTAGGGGGGATGATGGGAGAGCGCGTCAGCGCGCTTCGAACCGAAGCTGCTCGGTCGGATCGTTGCCGGCCACGAGCATGAACTGCGCGTCTTCGAGGCCTTCGTTGCGGAAGTAGTGCGGCTGGCCGGCGGGATTGAGGATCACGTCCTTGGGGCCCAGGCGCGATTCCACGACCTTGCCGTCCAGTTCCCAGCCGACGGTGACCACGCCCTCCAGGACCAGATAGGCATCCTCGACCGGCCTACAGTAGGTCTTGACGCCGACGCCGCGCGGCAGATGGATCAGATCCTCGCGGAAGTTGCTGGCCTTCAATGCGCCTTCGCCGACGTAGGTGCGCGAGGCAAAGCCCGCGGGATGCAGCTTCACCGGCTGCTGGCTGTAGCGACAGAGATAGCTGCTGAATTCGCGGTGCCGCGGATCATCGCTGTTGGGCGAATGTTTGAGCGTCTTGCCCGGCGCGGCGCCGAACGTGGCGCCGTATTCGGACTGCGACGGATGCGCGACGTAGATCGGCATATTGGGCTGCTTGCTGCCGACCATGACCGAAAAGCGCACCGACTCAGCCGTGTCGTTGCGATAGCCGTGCGGGCGGCCGATCGGCAGCAGGATCATATCCTTCGGGCCGAGGAAGGTTTCGATCACTTCATCGCCCCAGGCCATGCCGACGGTGACCTTGCCGTCGAGCATCAGGAAGATCTCTTCACAGTCGTCGTGATAGTGCGAGGCGCCGTAGTGATCGACCGGCAGGTGGATCATGCTCAGCGTGAAATGCTCGGGGGGCAGCGTGTTCGGATCATCGACCTTCGGCGAGCCGCCGGCGCCGATGTAGCGCATCTGGCCGCGTTGCAATGCCGGATAGCCGGCGCTGCGCGGGAAGGCGTGCCAGTCGAACTGCTTGTCCAGATGCCTGCCGATGAAACGCGCGACGCTTGAAGTCTGGGGGGCTGACGAACTGCTCATGCTGTCCTCGGAATGGGTTCATCGCGGGGGCACGATGGGATCAGGCACCCGGCGACGGCGGGAAAGCGAAGGGAGGTGTATGTCGGCAGTATAGCGACGACTATTTTCATTGGTCAATAGATTGTCGACAATCTGAGATATGCTAAGCTTTATGAAAAGGCGGCAGTGGCCGCTATAACCTCGCCCTTATTCCGCCCTTTTGCTTGGAATGCCCTCGATGAAGCCGAACTATTCGTCGCAGATCCAGATTCTGCGTTCCCAGTCGCTGGTGTCCGCCGTGCAGCAGGAGATCTACACCATGCTGCTGCAGGGCCAGTTCGAAATGGGGCAGAAGCTGTCGGAAGCCGCCCTGGCGAGCAGCCTGGGCGTCAGTCGCGGCCCGGTGCGCGAAGCGTTCCGCGCGCTCGAAGAGGCCGGGCTGGTCACCATCTCGAAAAACCGCGGCGTGTTCGTTCGCGAGTTCACGCCGAAGGATGTCAGAGATCTCTACGACATCCGCATGGGCCTGGACGAGATGACCGGCCGCCTGCTGGCGCCCCGCATTACCAACGAGCAGGTGGCCGAACTGGAAGCCATGGTGCAGACCATGCAGCAGATGCTCGACCGTGACGACCTGACCAACTACTTCCCGCAGAACATCGAATTTCACGATCGCATCGTGCGCATGACGGGCAATGACAAGCTCGTCGGCTTGTATCGGCGCCTGACCGACGAAATGCACCTGATGCGGCGTCGGAGCATCGCCCAGGGCGGCGGCACGCTGATCTCCAATGAGGAGCACCGGGATATCGTGGCCGCGCTGGCCACCCGCGATCCCGAGACGGCAGCTCGTGCCATGCGTGCGCACGGCGCAGGGGGTTATCGACGCCTGCTGCTCGCAACCCGGGAATTCGCCGAGCAGCCGGGCCGGGCTGCATCGGTGGCCGAATCCTGAGGCCCCGGCGCACGCCATTCAATCCCGTCAACCAGGGCTTCCAAGGGACCAGCATGGATCATCTCAATCCTACCCAGACACTTGCGACGTGGATCACGGCGCTGCGGCCTGGCGACATTCCCGCGGCCACGCGGCGCGACGGGCTGCGCACGTTCGTGAACTGGCTGGGATGCGCCGTGGGCGGCGCAACGCACGAAACCGTCGACCGCGCGCTGGCGGCGGTGGCTCCGTTCAGCGGGCCGGCGCGCGCCACCGTGCTGGGCCGCCGCGAACGCCTCGATGAGCTGCATGCCGCTTTGATCAACGGCATCTCATCGCACGTGCTCGACTATGACGACACCCATCTCAAGACGATCATCCACCCGGCAGGCCCGGTGGCGTCGGCGGTATTGGCGGTTGCCGAGCCGCGCCGCGACAGCGGCCGCGAGCTGCTGACGGCGGTGACGATCGGCGTCGCGGTGGCGTGCAGGATCGGCAACAGCGTCTATCCCGACCATTACGATCGCGGCTGGCACATCACCGGCACCACAGGCGTGTTCGGCGCCGCCGCGGCGGTCGGCTGGCTGCTGCGCTTGTCGCCGCAGCAGATGGCGTGGGCCCTGGGCATCGCGGCCACGCAGGCATCGGGGCTGCGCGAGATGTTCGGCACGATGACCAAGAGCCTGCATCCCGGCCGCGCGGCGCAGAACGGCGCGATGGCGGCGTTCCTGGCGCATGCAGGCTTCGACAGCTCGGAGCGGGGCATCGAAGCCAAGCGCGGCTTCGCGCACGTGCTGTCGACGAAACAATCGTTCGGCGAGATCACCGAGGGGCTGGGCGAACGCTGGGAAGCCAGCCTGAACAGCTACAAGCCGTTCGCCTGCGGCATCGTCATTCATCCCACGATCGACGGTTGCTGCCAGTTGCGCGAAGAATTCGGCTCGCTGGCATCGCAGGCGATCGAGGTCGAGCTGCATACTCATCCGCTGGTGCTCGAGCTGACCGGCAAGACGGCGCCGAAAACCGGTCTCGAAGGCAAGTTCAGCGTCTATCACTCGGCCGCGATGGCACTGATCCATGGCGATGGATCGCCCACCGCATTCACCGATGCCGCCGTGCTGGATCCGGCCGTGGTGGCCTTGCGTCAACGCATCCGCGTGGTCACGCATCCCGACATGCACGAGGCCTCGGTGCGCATCATCATCAAGCTGGCCGACGGCAAGGTCGTGGAACGGCACGTCGAACGGGCGATCGGCAGCCTGGAACGCCCGCTCGACGAGGCCGCGCTGTCGCGCAAGTTCGTGGGGCAGGCGGCACCCGTGCTGTCGGAAGCCGGTTCGCGCCGGCTGCTCGATCTGGCGTGGAGCCTCGAAGAAGCGGCGGATGCGGGCGAGCTGCTGGGCGCTGCGGTGCCCGCGCAGCGTTCGGCGTAAGCAAGGGTCTGTTTGCGCGCCGGAATGAGGTTTGATCGAGGCCGCACGCGGTGAAGGGAAGCGGTATCTACGTCGCGGTGGTAATGCACTTGCATTGATATGGCAATGCAAGTGCATTACCATGCCTGCGTAGCTTGCGAACAGAGGGCGAGAGGGCGCTATGCCCGTCACCATTGAAGCTGAATCGACGCTAACCGACCGCTACCAAACCACGGTGCCCGAAACCGTGCGCCGCGCGTTGCGGCTGGGCAAGCGCGACAAGATCCACTACACCATCCGTCCGGATGGTGAAGTCGTGCTGAGTCGTGCCGTGAGCGACGAACAAATGGCCGACCCGGCGCTGGATGTATTCCTGAGCTTTCTTGCTCGTGACATCACCGAGCACCCCGAACGCCTGCGAACCTTGGATGCGGGTCTCGTACAGCGCGTCCGGTCGTTGGTCGGCGATGTTGAAATCGATCTCGATGCGCCTCTTTCCGCTGATGACGAATGAGCCGCGACACGGCGCTGCTCGTCAATGGCTGGACGATCTATGCACATCCTCTGTTCCTTGACCAGCTCGATGCGTTGGTCGCACAGGTCGAGGGGCTCAGACAAAGGGATCCAGCCGTTTTCGCAGGAAAGAATGCCACCAAGCGCCTGGCTGCTATTGCCAAGCTGGCGTTCGAGGTGATTCCGCAAGATCCGGCGCGGCCTGAATACCGGCAAGGCAACACGCTGGGGCCGGAACACAAGCACTGGTTTGGAGCCAAATTCTTTCAGCAGTACCGGCTGTTCTTCCGCTATCACGCACAGGCAAAGGTGATTCTCTACGCCTGGGTCAATGATGCCGATACCAGGCGTGCTTATGAGAGCGCCGACGATGCCTATCGTGTCTTTCGCAAGATGCTGGATGGAGGCCGGCCACCGAGTGATTGGGAGCGTCTGCTGGCTGAGTCGAAAGCGCAGGCGCAGCGGCTCGGCGGCGTCGCTGCACGCTTGCCGGCGCCTCGGCCTTGACGGCCGCTTACGCTGCGCCCCGTACCCGATCCACCAGCGCCGTCACCTCATCCGGCAACGCATCGCCGCGCCAAGCCACGTGCTGATCCGGCCGCGACAGCACGAGCTTGTGCCGATATGTCTCGCCGGCTAGCGCGGCCGGCACGTCCAGCACCGTCAGCGGTACGCCGCGGCTGCGCGCGGCCTCTTGCAGCGGCGCGACGTTGACGCTGGGATCGGTGCGGATCAGCGTATAGCCGGCGCCCAGCGCGTCGTACAGCGACTGGCGCCCTTCCAGCCAGAAGTGCGGCGTGCGGCAGCCCGGCACCGTCGACGGCGTGAATGCGTCCATCGTGTAGCCAGGCGCGGCTTCGCCGTCGTAGGCGATCAGCGGTGAACGATCGTAGAAGTAGCCGAAGTTCAGTCCGGCACAGCAATACTGCTTCACGTTAAGTTCGTACAGCGCCTGGCCGGTTTCGGCGCGGATGCGCTCGCCGTGTTCGCCGGGCGCCTCGATGTCGGGCGACACCGTCTGGCGCTTCTTGGCCAGCGCCAGCGCGTGATTCATCGCGAAGTGCGACACCTGCTCGGTGATCGGCTGGCGCTCGGCCTGGAACGCATCGAGAATCCCCTCGGCGCCCCAGCCGTTCAGGCGTGCGGCGAGCTGCCACGACAGGTTCATCGCGTCGGCGATGCCGGCATTCATGCCGTAGCCGGCCATCGGCACCCACAGGTGCGAGGCGTCGCCGCAGATGAACGCGCGCCGGTCACGGAAGCGGTCGGCCACCAGCCGGCGACCAACCCAGTCTTCCTTGCTCAGAATCTCGTATTCGAAGTTCTGGTCGACGCCCAGGATCTGGCGGATCGACCAGTCGCGATCGATCGAATCGAATTCGGGTTCGTCGTCGTTCAGATAGTTGTGCAGCAGCCAGGTTTCGCGGCCGTCGATCGCATAGACGTTGCCCGAGCGGCGCGGGTTGATCGAGAACGTGGCCCAGGCGGGCGCTGATTTTTGCAGCCCGAGCAGCTTCGGGGCGCGGAAATAGGTCGATTGCACGCGGCCGACCACGTCGGTACCGCTCAGTTTTGCGCCGATCTTCTTGCGTACGTCTGATCTTCCGCCGTCGCAGCCGATCAGGTATTCGCAGCGGATCGACACCGGCTGCTCGTCGTCCAGGTTCACGCCGGTGGCGGTGACGCCGTGTTCGTCCTGCGAGAAATCATCGATGCGCGTACGGTTCAGGATGCGCACGCCCGGCGTGGCTTCGGCGTGCGCGAACAGCACCGGCTCCAGATAGATCTGGTTGATCCGGTGCGGCGGCTCGGGCGTGGGCCACCAGGTGTCGGGGCCGTCGGTGGCGGTGTAGCGGTCCTTGCGCGCCGGAATCGGGATGCGCGACAGCTCGGTGCCGGTGAAGGCGGTGCGGTACGAGACGTCGTTCGGATAGTCGGCCGGCAGGCCTGCGTCGCGCAGCGCGCCGGCCACGCCCAGGCGCCGGAACACTTCCATCGAGCGCGCCGACACGTGGTTGGACTTGACGCTGGGCGGCTCGCCGCGCCGGCGCGTCTCGGCCATCAGCACGTCGATGCCGCGCCGGGCCAGGTCCATGGCCAGTGTCAGCCCGACCGGGCCGGCACCGATGATGAGTACTTGAGCTTGATGGGTGTGGGTCATGCCTGTCTGCCATGCTTGCCGAACGCCGCATTAGATGAGCAAGATACGGTGTTAAGGAAATGAATCTTTCATGGCTATTCATAAAAAATTTTCATCATTGCGCGAGCTGCCGACGATCCGGCAACTGCGCGCCTTCGTGGCCATCTACCGCAGTGGCCACATCTCGGCGGCTGCCGAGATGCTGTCGCTGACGCAGCCGGCCATTACCGTACTGCTGCGCGAGCTGGAGGAAAAGCTCGGCGTGCGGCTGTTCGACCGCACCACGCGCAGCCTGCGGCGCACCGATGCGGCACTCGAAGCCTTCGTCTATGCCGAGCGCGTGCTGGGCGATCTCGAAGAAATGAGCGCCAATCTGGCCGATTTCGCCGGCAGCCGGCGTGGCCGTCTGCAGATTGCCGCCACTTCGACGCTGGCGCAGACCTTGCTGCCGCCGGCGATCCAGCGTTTCTGCGCGGCGCATCCGAACGTGAAGGTGGGCATCGACGATTGTTCGCCCAGCGAGTTCGTCGAGCGCATTGCCAGCGAACGCGTCACCTTTGGCGTGGGTACGCTGGAAGCGCCGATCCCCGGCTTCGAAGAGCGCGTGTTCCTGGAAGATCCGCTGGTGGCGGTGGCCGGGCCGGCGTTCTTCAGCCACCGGCGCGCGCTGAGCTGGAAGCAGCTGGCGGCGCTGCCGCTGATTGCGCTGAAGCCCGGCTACGGCGTGCGCCGCAGCATCGACCGCGCGGCCTTGCAGGCCGGCGTGGTGCTACGCATCGAGCACGAGGTGGCGCTGCTGTCGACGGCGCTGGCGATGGCGGCGCACGATCTGGGCGTGGCCGTGGTGCCCGGCTCGGTGCTGGCGCATACGCCGTTCGCTCAGCTCAATGCACGGCGCATGGTGCAGCCGTCGGTGACGCGCGATACGGCGATCATCTGCAAGCGCGACCGCTCGCTGTCGCCGGCGGCGCTGGCATTCATCGAGGTGCTGGTGGGGCGGGGTGGCATGGCGCATCGTGCCGGGCGCGATGCGTGAGCGGGGCTAAGCCGCGCGCAACGGGTTCACAACTTTCACGTCGTCGTAGCGCTGCCCATCAGCCAAGTCTTCAGACCACAATATGGGCGCTCCCGAGCGTTGAGCCGCGGCGACGATCAGACTATCCCAGTAGCTCAATTTCCAGCGCTCCTGCACATCGAAAGCCGATGCGAGCAGAGACCGATCGTTGTCGATCACTTTCCAGGCCAGATAGTCACGAACCCGCCGCGATGAATCGGCAGGGGAGAGCTTGGACTTGCGAATCAGATTGACGTGCAATTCCTGCAACACCTGCACGCTGACTGCGGCCTTGCCTGGCTCGTTCCACAGCGTTTCGATGAGCTTGCGTGCCTGTCCATGCCGTGGATCTGGTGAGTCGGTGTTGGCGTAATACAGCAGATTGGTGTCGACGAATACTTCAACGCTCATGGGCCTGCTCGCGACTCAGCGGGCCTTCTTGAACCGACACAGGTTGTTTCATCGCCTGCAGCGCGCGCCGCCGGGCAGGCTCGAAAGCATCCAATTCGGCCACAGCGCGGGTCACCAGATTACTTACCCAGGCTGAGACCGAAGTCTGTTGGTCGACCGCGAGATGCTTGATCCGCCGAAGCGTTTTTTCGTCTAGGCGCAGGGTAATGTTGGTGCTCATTGCTCTAGCTCCATGGTGGCACATATTACGTGCAGCACGGAAAAAGTGCAACATCGGCGCCGCGCTGCTCAGCCAGCCCGATCTAGGTTTGGCGGTGCAGATCAAACAAACCGAAACGCCACGCTCCCCAAGGGCCCATAGTCGACGTGGAAGGTATCGCCGGCGGCGGCCGGCGTGGGCCGCGTGAAGGAGCCGGCCAGCACCACGTCGCCGGCGTGCAGTTGCTCGTCGTGCGGGGCGATCTTGTTGGCCAGCCAGGCCACGCCGGTGGCCGGATGATTCAGCACCGCCGCCGCCAGGCCGGTTTCCTCGATCACGCCGTTCTTGTAGAGCATGGCGCCGACCCAGCGCAGGTCGACGTCGGTCGGCCGTACCGGGCGGCCGCCCAGCACGATGCCGGCATTGGCGGCGAAATCGGAAATCGTGTCGAACACCTTGCGCATGGCGCGGGTCTCGCGGTCGAACTGCTCGATGCGCGAGTCGATGATCTCGATCGCCGGCGTCACGTACTCGGTGGCCGACAGCACGTCGAACAGCGTCACGTTCGGGCCGCGCAGCGGCCGGGCCAGGATGAATGCCAGCTCCACCTCGACGCGTGGCGCGATGAAGTTCGACATCGCGATGTCGCCGCCGGCGGCGAAGAACATGTCGTCCATCAGCGGCGCGTAGTCGGGTTCGTCGATCTGGCTGGAAAGCTGCATCGCGCGCGAGGTCAGGCCGATCTTGCGGCCCTTGATGCTGCGTCCGTCGGCCAGTTCCAGCTTGACCCATTCGCGCTGGATGGCATAGCCATCGTCGATGGTCATCTGCGGATGCTGCTTCGAGAAATGGCGCAGTTGCGTGCGCGTCTTGCGCGCATCGTAGAGCTGGCGTGCCAGCGTGCTGATCGTGGTGGGGTCGAGCATCGTAAAGGCCTTGCGGTATGAAGTGCCTGCCTCAGAGCCGGCTGCTGATCGCCGTGTACCCGTCGGCGGCCGAGGCCACTGCTTTCGGAATGGCGGCGCCGGTTTGCGGCGTGACCGGGAGTACGGCGTTCATCTGCCCGGTGCCCGAGGCGGCGAAATACGGCGTGATGACTTCGGCCGGTGCGTCGTAGTCGGTCCAGCCCAGCGCGCCCAGCAGCATCGCCGTGTCGTGCATGAAGCCTTCGCCATGGCCCTTCACCGCATACTCGGGCAGCATGCCGCAGAAGGTCTTCCAGTCGCCGCGCTGCCACATGCGGATCACTTCGCGATCGAGCGTTTCCAGGAACGGGCTCCAGACCTTGAACGCATATTCGGGCGCCAGCCCGTTCTGCGCAAAGCGGTGCGACAGCGAGCCGCTGGCGAACACCGCCACCGTGCCGTCGTAACGGTCTTCGATGGCGCGGCGAATGGCCCAGCCCAGTCGCGCGCTGTCATTCAGGTAGTGCGCCAGGCACAAGGCCGACACCGACACCACCTTGAAATGCTGGTCGGCATTCATGTAGCGCATCGGCACCAGCGTGCCGTATTCGGGGCCTAGCGTAGTGGCGTCGTGCGCCAGCGTTTCCACGCCTAATTCATTGCAGGTTTCGGCCAGCAGCCGGCCCAGCTCCGGATTGCCGGGAAACTCGAAACCCATGTTGCTGATGAAATGCGGCAGCTCGTTGCTGGTGTACAGCCCCTTGAAATGCGGCGCGCAGTTGATGTGATAGTTGGCGTTGACCAGCCAGTGCGTGTCGAACACCACGATCGTGTCCACGCCGAGTTCGCGGCAGCGCCGGCCGATCTCGACGTGGCCGTCGATCGCGTCCTGGCGCGTGCCTTTGCGCGGGCCGTCGAGTTCACTCAGGTACAGCGACGGCACGTGCGTGATCTTTGCGGCTAGTGCAAGCTTGCCCATGTTCATGCTCCTCGATTCGAATCGGTCGGCCAGAATGTCGAGTCGCCGACGATCGTGTTGCGCAGGCAGCCGATCTGGTCGATCTCGCATTCGACGACGTCGCCTTCGTTGACGTTGACCACGCCGTCGGGCGTGCCGGTCAGGATCACGTCGCCGGGCTGCAGCGTCATGAAGGCGCTCAGGTATTCGATCAGCGCTGGAACGTCGTTGATCATGTCGGCAGTGTTGCCCTGCTGCGTGAGCTTGCCGTTGACGCGCGTGCGCAGGCCCAGCGCGTGCGGGTCGGCGACGTCGGCGGCATCGACGAACCACGGGCCCAGCACCGTGCCGCCGTCGCGGCTTTTCACGCGCAGGTTGGGGCGATACCAGTTTTCCAGGTAGTCGCGAATGGCGTAATCGTTGCAGACCGTGTAGCCGGCCACGTGCTGCATGGCATCGGCGGCGCGCACGTTCCTGGCGGGCCGGCCGATCACCACGGCCAGTTCGCACTCGTAGTGCATGAACTGCACGCCCTGCGGGCGCCGCGTATGCCCGTTGTGGCCCAGCAGCGAACCGGGCCCTTTCAGGAACACCAGCGGCTCGTCTTTCGGCTTGAGTGTCAGTTCCTTGGCCAGTTCCTTGACGTGGTCGGCATAGTTCAGGCCCAGCGCGATGATGGTGCCTACGTCGAACGGCGGCAGCCAGACCGCGTCTTGCTCGGCGACGACGCGGCCGTCGGCCAGGATCAGGCCCTGGTCATGCGGGTGGGCGCGGTGGATGGCGCCGCGGTAGGCAACGCGTGCGGTTTTCATCGTGATGCTCCGTTCGCTGCTGCGCCCAGTTCGCCGCTCAATGCGCCCAGGCCCGGCGCGCTGATCGTGAAACGCTGCCCCGGGCGCAGCAGCGGCGAGCCATGCTTCTGGCCCAGCAGCAGCACGTCGCCGACGCCGAGCGTCATGAACTCGCTGACGTCTTGCAGCAGCACGTCGGCCGGGCGCTGCATGCCGGCGAGCGACAGCGCGGCGGCGGGGGCGCCGTCGATGTCCACCTGCAGCGTCAGCGATGACAGCGCTTGCAGCGATGCCACCGGCGCCAGTCGGCTCGATACGAAGCAGGAGCCGTCGAGCGCGCGCAGGCGCACCGACGGGCGGTAGAAGCTCTGGTGCGGCACGAACAGATCGGCCACCAGCACCACGCCGGCGACGTGGTCGAGCGCGCGTGCCGCCGGTACGCGGCTGGCGGCGCGGCCGATCACCAGTCCGACGGTGGCGCCCAGCTCCAGTGCCGGCACGCCGGCCGGCGGCGCCATGCGGGCGCCGTCCTGCGCGAAGGTGTTGCGCGGTTTCATATACAGCACCGGCGCGCGCGGCGGTGCCTTGTACGGCGGCTGCGCGGCGGCTTCGCCGAGCGCTTGCAGCGCGGCCGGATCGTTCATCAGAACGCCGTAAATGGCACCGCTCAGGGAATACGGCGGGGCGTCGAGCGAAAGCATGCGTCGGCTCCGGGGTGGATTCACTAACATCATAGCGTAAATGGCTATGATGTTAGTAAGCTAAAATCGAATGATGTCGCCGCTTGCCTTTTCGCACAAGAATCTGCCGCAACTGATGCTGCTGGCGCGCGAGCGGGTGCTGGCGCGCTTTCGCCCGCTGCTCAACCGCAACGGTTTCACCGAGCAGCAATGGCGCATCGTGCGCGCGCTGGTCGAATACGGGCCGCTGGAACCGCGCCAGATCGTCAGCCTGTGCAGCATTTCCAGTCCCAGCCTGGCCGGCATTCTCACGCGTATGGAAGAACTGGGCTACGTGCAGCGCCAGCGCTTCGCCAACGACCAGCGGCGTGTGCTGGTGTCGCCCACCCGCAAGAGCCAGCGCCTCGCCGCCGACATGGCGCCCACCATCGAAAAGCTGTATGCCGAACTCGAGCATGAGCTGGGGCAGGTGTTCACGCACCAGCTTTACGATTCGCTGGCCGAGGTGATCGAGAAACTGGGCGTGCCCGGCAAATCGAGCGCCGGCGAGGAATCCGCTGCCGGCAACGGGGCTGGTGACAGAGCCGGCGACAAACCCGCCGCACGGCGCCGCAAACCGCAGCCGCGCTGACAGCCGCGCTGGCCTGCTGCACAATCGTGCATCAACGGCGCACACCCGCGCCGCCTCCGCCATCGCTTCCATTCTGCCGCCCCACCATGAGCGAATCGCCCAGCCAAACACAATCCCCGTGGCCCACCGCCGACGGCTTTCACGAACTCGGCGACCTGCCGCTGCAATCCGGCGCCGTGCTGCGCGGCGCCCGGCTGCGCTGGAAGACCCATGGCACGCTGGCGGCGGCGCGCGACAACGTCATCGTCTATCCGACCAGCTTCGGCGCGCAGCATCCCGACCTGGAATGGCTGATCGGGCCCGACGGCGTGCTCGACCCGACGCGCTGGTACATCGTCGCCATCGACATGTTCGGCAACGGCTTGTCGTCGAGTCCGTCGAACCATCCCGATTATCCCGGCCTGGTGAGCAGCGGCGACAACGTGCGCGCGCAGCAGCGGCTGCTGGCCGAGCTGTTCGGCATCGAGCGGCTGGCCTGCGTCTATGGCTGGTCGATGGGCGCGCAGCAGGCCTATCACTGGGGCGCGCTGTTTCCGGATCGGGTCGATGCGATCGTCGTCAACTGCGGCAGCGCGCGCACGGCGCCGCACAACCAGGTGTTCATCGACGGGCTGATGGCGCTGCTGCGCGCGGCGCCCGAGCATCTCGGCGATGGGCGCTTCTCGTCGAACCCCGATGCCAGCCTGCGCGCGTTCGGCCGGGTCTACGCCGGTTGGGCATTGAGCCAGCGTTTCTATCGCGACGGCGTGCCGATGACGGCGCTGGGCGCCGCCGATCTGCAGGATTTTCTGCGCCGGCACTGGGAGCCGCGTTTTGCGCGCCGGCAGGCAGCCAATCTGTATGCGCAACTGATGACCTGGTATCACGGTGACATCGCCAGCGATCCGCGCTACGGCGGTGACTTGGCCGCGGCGCTGCGCGCCATCGAGGCACGCGTGCTGCTGATGCCGGGGGCGACGGATCTCTATTTCCGTGTCGCTGACAACGCTGCCGAGCTGCCGCATCTGCGCCGCGCTGAATTGACGCCGATTCCCAGCGTCTGGGGGCATCTGGCCGGCAATCCGCAGCTGAACCCAGCCGATGCCGCCTTCGTGAGGGATGCCGTGCGGCGCTGGCTCGGCTGAGCACGGCCGCCCATCTGCCGGCGGCCGCCTTCGGGTTTGCGCCTTCGGATTTCTCCTGCACGCCGTCAGGCTTCGCTGATGGTCAGCGGCCATGCCGCCACGGTATATACCGGCCAGCCGTGTATACCGCAGGAGCCCTCATGCGAATCAATGAACCGGTGAGCCATCAGGAATACGTCGTTCCTGATGGCGCCACCTTGATGTCCACCACCGATCCCGACAGCCTGATCCGCTATGCGAATCCGGCCTTCGTGGAGGTCAGTGGTTTCGAGTTGCCCGAGCTGGCCGGGCAGCCGCACAACATCGTGCGCCACCCCGGCATGCCCAAGGAAGTGTTCGCCGACATGTGGGCGACGCTGCGTGCCGGCCTGTCATGGACCGGCCTGGTCAAGAATCGCCGCAAGAACGGCGACTACTACTGGGTGCGCGCCAACGCCACGCCGATGCTGCGCGAAGGCCGGCTGACCGGTTTCATGTCGGTGCGCACCAAGGCGCGGCCGAGCGAGGTCGCCGTCGCGCAGACACTGTATGAAGCGATCCGTACCGGCAAGGCGCGCGGCCGCATGCGCCACGGCCTGTTGGTGCGGCGTGGCCTGGGCGCCTGGTTGTCGTTCTTTCGCACCGCTTCGCTGCAGGCACGGCTGCACGTTCCGCTGCTGCTGTTGTGGGTGGCAGCCTCGGCCGCCTTTGCCGGGTGGAGCGGCGACGTGATGGCCGCGGCGCGCTTCGGGGGTGTGGCCGGGCTGGCGCTGCTCGGCCTGGGCTATTACCTGCAGCGGCAGGTGGTGGCGCCGATCGACCTGATCCTGCGGCGGGCGCAGGCCGTGGCCAGCGGCAATCTCGGCGACGGCGGCGGCCATCTGCTGCGCATCGATCAGATCGGCCTGTTGATGCGTGCCGTGAACCAGGCCGAGCTGAATCTGCGCGCCCTGGTCGACGACGTTTCGCATCAGGTCGACGGCATTGCCGCCGCCGCGGCCGAGATCGCCGAAGGCAATGCGCATCTGTCGGTGCGTACCGAGCGTTCGGCGTCGAACCTGCAGGCGACGGCCAGCACGATGGACGAGTTGTCGACCACCGTGCGCCAGAACGCCCAGGCAGCCGATGCAGCGCTCGAAGTGGCGCGCGGCGCCGACAGCGTGGCGCACGGCGGCGGCCTGGTGATGCGCGACCTGGTCCGGACGATGGGCTTGATCTCCAAGAGTTCCGACAGCGTTTCCGAGATCGTCGGCCTGATCGACGGCATCGCGTTCCAGACCAATCTGCTGGCGCTCAATGCCGCTGTGGAAGCGGCGCGCGCCGGCGAGGCCGGCAAGGGCTTCGCGGTGGTGGCCGGCGAGGTGCGCAGCCTGGCGCAGCGCAGCGCACAGGCGGCGCGCGAGATCAAGGCGTTGATCAGCCAGAGCGGCGGGCACGTCGATGCCGGCGTGCAGTTGGCCGAATCGGCCGGCGAGCGCATGGGCGAGATCGTCGATCAGATCAAGCAGATCACTGAGCGCATCGGCAGCATCTCGGCCGCCAGCGCCGAGCAGTCGAGCAGCGTGGTGCAGATCGGCGAGGCAGTGGCTGAACTCGATCAGGCAACGCAGCAGAACGCGGCGCTGGTCGAGGAAAGCGCCGCGGCAACCGCCAGCCTGCGCATGCAGGCGGCGCGGCTGGCCGATGCGCTGTCGGTCTATGGCGCGCACGGGGTTGCGGTGATGTCGACGCGTCAGGAAAGCGCACGCTGATTTCCGTCGGCATCATCGGAGCGCTCAGTGTCGACCCTGAAGAAGATCCCGGTGGCGCAATTGCGACTGGGCATGCACGTACACAAATTCGCGGGTTCTTGGCTGGATCATCCGTTCTGGCGCAACCGCTTCACACTGGAATCGGCGGCCGATCTGCAAAGCATCCGCGCCAGCGCAATCCGGGAAGTCTGGATCGACGTCGGCAAGGGCAGCGATGTCGACGAGGCCGCCGTATCGCGGGCCGCGTCGGCCATGTCGGTGTCGGCGCAAGGGCCAGCTCAGGCGCGAACCGACGCACCGGCCCAGGCGCTTGCCCCTGCGTTCGCCTCCGAGGCCGCAGCCGCCCCGCGGCGCAGCGACACGCGACCGGCCGGCCGCATCGAAGAGCTGGAACGTGCCGCCACCATCGTCAAGCACGCCAAGACGGCGGTCAGCCAGATGTTCAACGAGGCCCGCATGGGCCGCGCCATCGACCAGACGGTGGCCAAGGAAGTGGCCGAGGAGATCGCCGATTCGGTGATGCGCAACGGCGGCGCGCTGATCAGCCTGGCCCGGCTGAAGACCGCCGACGACTACACCTACATGCATTCAGTGGCGGTGTGCGCATTGATGGTGGCCTTGGCGCGGCAACTCGGCCTGGACGAAGCGCAGACGCGCCAGGCCGGTTTCGGCGGACTGCTGCACGATCTGGGCAAGATGGACGTGGCCGCCGAGATCCTGAACAAACCGGGCAAGCTCAGCGCCGCCGAATTCGAACTGGTCAAGCGTCATCCGCGTAGCGGACATCGGCGCATGGTCGAAGCCGGCATCGCCGATCAGGTGGCGCTCGACGTCTGCCTGCATCATCACGAGCGCATCGACGGCGCCGGCTATCCCGATGGTTTGCGCGGCGAGCAGCTCAGCCTGTTCGCACGCATGGGCGCGGTGTGCGACATCTATGACGCAGTGACTTCAAACCGGCCCTACAAGGCGGGTTGGAACCCGGCTGAATCGATTCAGCGCATGGCCGAATGGGTCGGCCCGCATCTGGACAAGCGCGTGTTCCAGGCCTTCGTGCGCAGCCTCGGCATCTATCCGGTCGGCTCGCTGTTATTGCTGGCCTCCGGCAAGTTGGCGGTGGTGGTCGAACAGTCGGCCGACTCGCTGCTCAAGCCGGTGGTCAAGACCGTGTATTCGGTGCGCCATCAGGAGCCGCTGCCGCCGGCGCGCGTCGATCTGTCGCATCGCGCATGCCGCGAAACGATCGTCGGCCGGGAAGACCCTGCCAAGTGGCCGATTCCGCATCTTGACGAACTTTGGCAGAGCGATCTCTGAGTTGGCGGAGCGCTGCGGCAGCCGTTCATTGATGTGTCGCATGACGTCAGGCAACGCCTACAACTGGGTCGTCCGACCCTGTCAAAAAATCCGGCTTGACTGATATCGCGCGCCAGGGTCGGCCTCCTACACTGGCCTCGTCGAAATCTACGCTTTGCGCCGATGTCCGTCATGCCAGGCACCTTCTACGAGCCGGCCGGCGGACATCTCGATACCGGGAATAAATTCGAGATGAAGACCATCATGCTTGTCGATGATTCGCCCACCGTGTTGTTGTCGATCGGGGGCATCCTCGCGCGAGAGGGCTATGGCGTCGAGAAAGCGGGTAATGCCGCCGATGCGCTGACCAAGTTCAAGGGCAGCGTCAAGGCCGATCTGCTGATCACCGATCTGAACATGCCGGGCATGAACGGCATCGAGTTCATCAAGGAAGTGCGCAAGCTGCCTTCCTATCGTTTCATGCCGATCCTGTTCCTGACCACCGAATCGCAGCAATCGATGCGCGCCGAAGCCAAGGCGGCCGGCGCTTCGGGCTGGCTGGTCAAGCCAGCCACGGCCGAATCGCTGCTCGGCACGGTCAAGCTGGTCATGCGCTGACCACGCGGCTCGTGCGCCCATCGGCCGTCTGGGGAGAGCAAATGATCGTGATCGCAATCGGCGCAGCTGCCGCCGGCAGCCTGGCAGGGCTGCTGCATTGGCAGTTCGGTCTGCCAACGGTAGTGCCGCCGGCCATCGTCAGCGCCGGCCTCGGCGTGCTGGCGGCCTTGCTGGTGATGCTGGGCGCCGGTGCCGGCTGGCGCGCGGCGCAGCGCGGCGTCGGCGGTGCCGTGCCGGCTGCCGCCGGCGAATGGGTGGCCGCCGAAATCGATGAGACCCGGCGCCTGACCGAGGTCGTGCAAGGTCAGCTCGGCACGGTGATTCGTGATACCGAACAAGCCGCCTTCAGCATCAGCTCGCGCTTGTCGGACATCGACGGCAAGGTGACCGCGCTCGACGACATGGTGGCCAATTCGATCGTCGACGTGGGCCGCCTGGCGGCCGATTCAGCGCACGAGATCGACAGCAACAAGACGCTGATCGGCGCGATGCACGTCTACATCCGTGCACGCATGGAAGAATCCGAGAGCGATCGCGTGCGCGTCAATCAGTTGATCGTCGAGGCGCAATCGCTGCGCACGCTGGTCGATCTGATCAAAGGCATCGCGCATCAGACCAATCTGTTGGCGCTGAACGCCGCCATCGAGGCGGCGCGCGTCGGCGAGCTCGGGCGCGGCTTTGCCGTGGTGGCCGGCGAGGTGCGCGCCTTGTCGCGCGAAACCGAGCGCGCCGTCAACGAGATCGAAAAGGGTATCGGCGGCGTGGCCGATGCGATCCGCGAGCAGTTCCAGCACAAGGTGGCGCAGGAAAACGTCGATCGTGAGCGCGCCACGCTGCAGCAGTTTGCCGGTCAGCTCGACGTGCTCAACCAGAAATACGGCGAGCTGATCACCGCGCAGACCAGGGTGGCGCTGACCATGGGCAGCAACAGCACCGAGCTGAAAACCCTGTTCATGGATGCGCTGGCCAGCGTGCAGTTCCAGGACGTCACGCGTCAGCAGATCGAGCAGGTGATCACCACGCTGCGCCACGCCGACGAGCACTACGAGCATCTGCGCGATCGGCTGCTCAGCAGCGATGACGAAGGCTTCGAGCAACGCTCGATCACGCAGCGGATCGACGAGATCTTCGATTCCTACGTGATGGATTCGCAGCGCGCCGAGCACCAGAAGGCGGTGCAGAGAGATGGCGCCGTGGCCGAAGCCTCGCTACCAAAAGTCGAACTGTTCTGAGGGAGTGATCAACCATGCAGCATTCCTTGCGGCGTTCGCCGGCGCAGCTCGCCATAGAAGGCGCACTGTGCGTCTATACGGCCGCGCGGTACAAGGCCGACTGGCTCGACGCGATGCGCGACGGCGATGGCCTGGAACTCGATCTGTCGCGCGTCGATGAAATCGACAGTGCCGGCTTGCAGCTCTTGCTGCTGCTGCGCCGCGAAGCGCAGGCACAGGGCAAGCCATTCGGCGTCGGCGCACGCAGCGCTGCGGTCGACGACCTGCTGTCGTTCTGCAATCTGAACGATGAGCTCGATGCGGGAGCGTCGCGATGAGTGAAGCCGACGAAATCTACAGCGTCTTCGCGCACGAGGCGCAGGAACAGTTGCGCGCCCTCGAAGAGGGTTTGCTGGGATTGGAACAGGGCGACGAAGACGTCGAGACGCTGAACGCGATCTTTCGTGCCGCGCACACGCTGAAGGGCGCCGCCGGCGTGGTCGAGCTGGTGCACATCGAAGCCTTCACGCACGTACTGGAAAACCTGCTCGATCAGTTGCGCAACGGCAAGCTGGCCATCGGCGGCGGCATGGTGACGACGCTGCTGCGCGGCTGCGACCACCTGGCGGCGCTGTTGCGGCGGGTCGATCAGGGCGCTCTCGATCTCGATGATGAACTGCGCGCCGACGGCCGCGCCCTGGTGACGGCACTCGAAGCCTACGTGCCGGCAGTCGCCGCTGCCGCCGGCGCCGAGTCGGCCGAAGCGGTGGCGCTGGCCGCCGGGGCCGATACGGTGAGCAGCGATTGCTGGCACATCTCGGTGCGCTTCGGCCGCGACGTGCTGCGCAAGGGCATGGAGCCGCTGGCCTTTCTGCGTTATCTGCTGTCGCTGGGCGAGATCACGCATCTGACGACGCTGGCCGACGCGATGCCGCAAGCCGAGGAGATGGATCCTGAATCCTGCTACCTGGGTTTCGAAATCGATCTGCGCAGCAGCGCCGACAAGGCCGCTGTCGAGAACGTATTCGATTTCGTGCGCGAGGACTGCGACCTGTACATCCTGCCGCCGCACAGCCAGGTCAGCGACTTCCTCCGGCTGATCGAGGCGCTGCCCGAGGAAACGCTCAAGCTGGGCGAGATCCTGCAGCGCAGCGGCGCGCTGACGGCCGACGAACTGGAGCGTGGGCTGCGCACGCAGCGCGAAATGGGTGCCGTCCGCACCGGCGGCGCCGACGGTGAAGGGGCCGCAACGGGCATCGATGGCGCCGCTCGAGGGATTGCACAGGACGCCGCATCGCGCGAGGGCGCCGTGACCGGCGCTGGCACCGACGCCGGCACCGAGTTGCCGAACACACCGCTGGGCCAGATCCTGGTGCAGCAGAAGGTCGTGCAGGCCGCCGTGGTCGATGCCGCGGCCGCCAAGCAGAAAGCGGTGGCTGAACGCCGCGCCGGCGAACTGCGGCTGATCCGTGTGCATGCCGACAAACTCGACCAGCTCATCGACCTGGTCGGCGAGCTGGTGATCGCCGGCGCCTCGTCGAATCTGCTGGCGCAGCGCAGCGGCCAGAGCGAACTGGTCGAATCCACCTCGGTGCTGTCGCGGCTGGTCGAGAACATCCGCGACGCCGCGCTGCAGCTTCGCATGGTGCAGATCGGCGAGACCTTCAACCGCTTTCCGCGCGTGGTGCGCGACGTGTCGAAGGAGCTGGGCAAGGACATCGAGCTGGTCATCAGCGGCGCCGAGACCGAACTGGACAAGTCGGTGGTCGAGAAAATCGGCGATCCGCTGATGCACCTGGTGCGCAATGCCATGGATCACGGCATCGAGCCCGAGGAGGTGCGCATCGCCAACGGCAAGCCGGCGCGCGGCCGGCTCGAGCTGAACGCCTATCACGACTCCGGCAGCATCGTCATCGAAGTATCGGACGACGGCGGCGGCCTGGATCGCGAGCGCATTCTGGCCAAGGCGATCGAGCGCGGCATCGTATCGGCGGGGCAGAGCCTTTCCGATCATGAGGTCAACCAGCTCATCTTCGAGCCGGGCTTTTCCACCGCCGAAAAAATCACCAATCTGTCGGGCCGCGGCGTCGGCATGGACGTGGTGCGCCGGAACATCCAGGCGCTGCGCGGCTCGGTCGACGTGAGCACGGTGCCGGGGCAGGGATCGTGCTTCACCATTCGCCTGCCGCTGACGCTGGCGATCATCGACGGCTTTCTGGTCGGCGTCGGCAAGGCTTCCTACGCGATCCCGCTCGAAATGGTCGTCGAGTGCCTGGAAGGGCAGAGCATCGGCGCCGAGCGCAACTATCTCGACCTGCGCGGTGAAGTGCTGCCCTTCGTGCGCTTGCGCGAGTTGTTCGAAGTGCCCGGCACGCCACCGGCGCGCCAGAACGTGGTCGTGATGAAGACTTCCGCCGGCAAGCTGGGCGTTGTCGTCGACGTGCTGCACGGCGAGTTCCAGACGGTAATCAAGCCGCTGTCGCCGCTGTTTCGCCAGCTTCGCGGCATCGTTGGCTCGACCATCATGGGCAGCGGCGAAGTGGCGCTGATTCTCGACGTGCAGACGCTGGCCCAACTGGCGATCGGCGCACAAGGTATGCAAGGCAAGGCCATTGCGGCCGAAGCCATTCAGAGCTGAATTCCTCAGGAGTGCAAAGAAAATGTTCAAGAACATGAAGATCGGCACGCGTCTGGGACTGGGCTTCGGCCTGGTGCTGATCCTGGCGGTGGTGGTGGTCGCCATCGGCGTGCAACGGCTGAGCGAGCTGGATCGCAGCATCGGCAGGCTGATCGGCGATCTGTATCCAAAAACGGTCCTGGCCAACAACATCATCGACAACATCAACCTGATGGCGCGCACCGTTCGCAACGTGGCGCTGCTGTCCGACAAGCGCGACCGCGACCAGGAGCGGCAGCGGCTTGACCAAGGACGCCGCCTGATTGCCGAGAACATGGCCTCGCTGACCAAGCTGGTCACGCTGGACGAAGGCAAGCGGCTGCTGAAGACGGTGGAAGAGTCCAACGCCCGCTTGGATGAAGGCGTGGGGCGCTTCGTGGCGATGATCGACGACAACCGCCAGCAGGAGGGCGTCGCCTATCTGCTGAGCGAAGTGCGCACGCGGCAGGCGGCCGCGATCAACGCCATCACCGCGCTGATCGAGTTCCAGGGCAGGCTCATGACCGAGGCCGGCAAGCAGAGCCAGGTCCAGTATGAGCAGGGGCGCAACCTGATGCTGGGTTTGACGCTCGCCGCGCTGCTGGCCAGCCTCATCATCGCCTTCTGGGTCACTCGTTCGATCGCGCGTCCGCTGGCCGAATCGGTGGAAGCCGCCAACCGGCTGGCCGCAGGCGACCTGACGGTCAGCATCAAGGCCGACAGCCGTGACGAAACCGGCCAGTTGAAGAGCGCGATGCAGGCGATGGTGGGCAAGCTGGCGCACATCATCGGCGAAGTGCGCACGGCGGCCGACGCCTTGAACTCGGCGTCGGGGCAGGTCAGCGCCACCGCGCAGTCGTTGAGCCAGGGCTCGTCGGAACAGGCTGCGTCGGTCGAGCAGATCTCGGCCTCGGTCGAGCAGTCTTCGGCCAGCGTCAACCAGAACACCGAGAACGCGCGCATCACCGACAGCATGGCGACCAAGGCCGCCGCCGAGGCGCAGGAGGGCGGCGTGGCGGTGAAGGCCACCGTCGACGCGATGAAATCGATCGCAGCCAAGATCGGCATCATCGACGACATCGCCTACCAGACCAATCTGCTGGCGCTGAACGCGGCGATCGAAGCGGCGCGCGCCGGCGAGCATGGCAAAGGCTTTGCGGTGGTGGCGGCCGAGGTGCGCAAGCTGGCCGAGCGCAGCCAGGTGGCGGCGCAGGAAATCGGCGAACTGGCCGGTTCCAGCGTGAAGCTGGCTGAGAAGGCGGGCGGGCTGCTCGACGAGATGGTGCCGACGATCCGCAAGACCTCGGATCTGGTGCAGGAGATTGCCTCGGCCAGCCAGGAGCAGACCAGCGGCATCGCGCAGATCAACAGCGCCATGTCGCAGCTCAATCAGGTGACGCAGCAAAGCGCCAGTGCTTCTGAAGAGTTGGCGGCCACGTCCGAGGAAATGGGTGGGCAGGCGGCGCAACTGCAGCAACTGATGACCTTCTTCAAGATCGATACGCAGTCGCTGGCAGGCGGTCTGGGTGGCGACGACGCCGCCGCGCCGCGCCGCGCCGTCGCGGCATCAGCCGCGCGCAAGTCGCCGCTGATGGGCCGGCATGGCGGTGAGCAGCGCGGGCAGCCGGCCATGCCGGCGAGCGGCGAACGGCTGAATGCGTCGGTCGTACTGGCCGGCGACGAAGCCGATTACGTCAAATTCTGAGCGAGGGCCGTCATGCAACAAGGCACAGCCGGCACCGGCGCGGCGATCAGGCGCGCAGCGGGCGCCGAGACCCAGCAATACCTGACTTTCCTCTTGTCGGGCGAGATGTATGCGGTAGGCATCCTGCACGTCAAGGAGATCATCGAATACGGCCAGCTCACCGAGATTCCGATGATGCCGCCGTTCATTCGCGGCGTGATCAACCTGCGCGGCGCCGTCGTGCCGGTGATCGACCTGGCGGCACGCTTCGGCCGCGCCGCCGCGCAGGCCGGTCGGCGCACCTGCATCGTGATCGTCGAACTGCACGAAAGCGGCATCCGCCAGGACATCGGCGTGGTCGTTGATGCGGTTAGCGAAGTGATCGAGATCTCGGCCAACCAGATCGAGCCGGCGCCGGCCTTCGGGGCGCGTCTTCGCACCGATTTCATCGAAGGCATGGGCAAGGTCAACGGCAAGTTCGTCGTCATCTTGCAAGTCGAACGCGTGTTGTCGGTCGAGGAGATGGCCATGCTGGCCGGCGTCGACGGCAGCCTGCCCGACAACGTCGTCGAAACCCCGACCCGCGCCGATTGAGCGGCGGACCCGACGCATCGGAAGGAACTCCCGTGAACTGGCTGAAAAATCTGAGAATCGGCGTGCGCATGGTGCTGATGCTGGCGCTGCCCTTGCTGGCGACTGCGTATTTCGGCGGCGGCGACATCATCGCCAAGCGCCAGTCGGCACTGGACATGCAGCAGCTCGAAGCATTGGCCAGCCTGTCGGTGCGCCTGGGCTCGCTGGCCCATGAACTGCAACGCGAACGCGGCATGAGCGCGGGCTTCATCGGCAGCAGCGGCCGCGATTTCGCCGCCGACATGCCTGCGCAGCGCAGCGCTTCCGATCAGCGCGCCGCCGAGCTGCAGGCCGAACTCGATCGCATTCCCGACGATCAGCTCGGCAGCGATCTGAAGCAATCGATCGAAGCCGCGCGCCAGCGGCTCAAGCTGCTCGGCGAACGCCGCGAGGCGATCAGCCGGCTGACGCTGCCGGCGCCGCAAGCGGTGAGCTACTACAGCGAATTGATCGGCGAGCTGCTGCGCAGCACGGAAATCGTGGCCACGCTGAGCCGCGACGGGCAGGTCGGCCGCATCGCCACGGCTTACGCCGCCTTCATGCAGGCCAAGGAACGCGCCGGCGTCGAACGCGCGCTGCTGACCAACGCCTTCGCCGCTGATCGATTTGCCAATGGCGGATTCAACCGCTTCTGGGCCAATGCCGCCGAGCAGACTACGTATGCGGCCGTGTTCCAGGCGCTGGCGCTGCCCGATCAGGTGGGCTTTTATCGCGAGCAGGCCAAGGCGACGTCGTTTGCCGAGGTCGACGATATGAAGCGCCGTGCCGCCGAG
>JAFKGG010000011.1 GCA_017307915.1 Burkholderiales bacterium
GCAGAATGCTGACCAGCATCAGCGCCGCGGTGAGCAGCGCGGTGTCGATGGTGTAGCTGGCGATGCGCACCGCCGCGGCGCGCGGCCAGTGCATACCGGCCAGCACGGCGGCACCGCGCAGCGCGAACAAGGCGCCGCTGGTCAGCGCCAGACCGATGTGGGTGTGTTTGATCTGTGGATAGAACTCGAGCATGGGCAATGTGAAAGAGTGATCGCAATTCGCAATACCGGCGCCGGCAGGGCAAGCCGGGACGGCGGCAAGCTACCACGTCCCGGCCCCAGGCGCAGCGAGAGCGAGCCTGCGCGGCGCAGCCGATCGCTGCCGGCCCTCGCCGCGAGCCCCCCGCTTCAGCGTTCAGCCCCCACGCCCTTGGGCACCGGCGCCCCCGATCTCGGGCTGATCCACAACTGCAGCACGAACCAGGTCAGCGCCAGGGCGCCGATGCTGAACACCACGTCGCCCGGCACGCGCATCCAGATCAGCAGGTCGACGAAGGGCTTCTGCATGAACTCGGCCGAGCGCGCATACCAGTAGCCATGCTCTATCGCTGCCAGCAGCTGCAAAGTCCCCAGCGGCAGAAGCGTCAGCAGCGCCATCAGTGCCAGGCCCGCGTTCAGCGTCCAGAAACTCACTCGCAACAGCTTCTCGTTCCAGCGCTGCTGCGGCCGCAGCCCGCGCACGCAGAACAGCACCAGCGCGATGCCGAGCATGCCGTAGACACCGAACAGCGCGGTGTGCCCGTGCAGCGGCGTCAGGTTCAGCCCCTGCATGTAATACAAGGACAGCGGCGGATTGATCAGGAAGCCGAACAGGCCGGCGCCCACCAGGTTCCAGAACGACACGGCCAGAAAGAAGTAGATCGGCCAGCGATAGCGCTCCATCCAGGACGTGGCGTGGCTGAGCCGATAAGTGTGATAGGCCTCGAAGCCCAGATACGCCAGCGGCACCACTTCCAGCGCGCTGAAGCTGGCGCCCAGCGCCACCACCGCCGTCGGGCTGCCGACGAAGTACAGATGGTGCAAGGTGCCGAGCACGCCGCCGCTCAGGAACACGATGGTGGCGAACAGCACCGCCGTCGCAGCGGTGGCCGCGCGCAGCAGCCCCAGCCGCGTGAAGATCAGCGCGATCACTGCGGTGGCAAACACCTCGAAGAAGCCTTCGACCCACAAGTGCACCAGCCACCAGCGCCAGTACTCGACGATCGAGATGTGGGTGTGCTCGCGCCACATCAGCCCGGCTGCATAGAACACGCCGATCGCAACGGTGGCCAGGAACAGCAGGCCGACGATCGCCTTGGTTTCCGTCGCCGGCCCGCGCAGCACCGGCCAAAGCGAACGCCCGACCAGCACCAGCCACAGCAGCAAACCGATGAACAGGAAGATCTGCCAGAAGCGGCCGATGTCGGCGTATTCCCAGCCTTGGTGGCCGAACCAGAAGTTGTAGTCCAGGCCCAGCTTCTGCATGACGGCGAACCACTGGCCGGCGAAGGCCCCGACCACGATCACCAGCAGACAGACGAACAGCACGTTCACGCCCAGCCGCTGCAAGGGCGGCTCATAGCCCGACATCGCCGGCCCGATGTACAAGCCGGTGCCCAGCCATGCCGTGGCGATCCACAGCACCGCCAACTGCGTGTGCCAACTGCGCGTGATCGAATACGGCAGCACCTCGGACAGCGCAAAGCCATAGGCCTGCTGGCCTTCGATCTGGTAGTGCGCCGTCATCGCCCCCAGCAGGATCTGCACCAGGAACAGCACCAGTACCAGCCAGAAGTACTTGGCGGTAGCGCGCATCGAAGGCGTCACCTTCAGGGCCGCCAGCGGATCGCGTTCGGGCACCACGTGCCGCTCTTCGCGACCGTGCGTCACGGCATGGTGCCAGCCGAGCACGCCGATGCCGGCAATCAGGAACAGCACGCTGAAGGCCGACCAAACCCAGGTGGCTGGCGGCGGCATATTGCCCACCAGCGGTTCACCAGGCCAATTGTTCGTATACGTCACACGCTTGGGCTCGACGCCGGGACGCTCCGGCGCCAGCGTGGCGCCGCCCTGCGTCGCCCGCTCGGTGGTGGCCGCCCAGGCCGTCCACCAGAAGAACGCACTCAAGGCACGCCGATGGTCGGCGTCGGGCACGGTATCGTTCTTCATCGCATACGCTTCGCGCAGCTCGGCCGTGCCGGGATCGTTGCCGAACAGCCCGACGTAATGCTCGGCCACCGACGCGATCGCGGCAGCGCGGTCGCGCGTCACGGTGATCGTGCCGCTAGCCGCATCGTAGGTGTTCTTGCGCATCATCGGCTGCAACCTGCCTTGCAGCAGGGCCTGCGTCTCGGGCGACAGATCGGCGTAGTGTTTGCCGCCTTGCTCGGCCTGCGCCCAGCGATCGAGCACGGCCACCGCCTCGCGGTGCAGCCAGTCGGCGCTCCAGTCGGGCGCCACGTAGGCGCCGTGTCCCCAGATCGAGCCGAGCTGCATGCCGCCGATCGACTGCCAGACCTGCCGGCCGCGTTCGATGTCGGCCCGCGTGTAGATCAAGGTGCCGTCATCGGCCACGACCCGCTCCGGCATGGGCGCGGCATTGCGCTGGATCTCGGTGCCCGACCAAAGCAAGACCGAGAAGGAGATGATCAGCAACAGCGCCAATGCGCCCCACAGTCTGCGAGTACTGCTCATGATGCCTCCTTGTTGATCAACGACGTCATCCGGGGCGGCGGCTCGTGCGCCGCCGGAGTCTTTTCTTTCGCAAGCAACAAGCCCTGGCGCGAACCGGCGATCAGACCCGCAGCAGGGTCACCAGCAGCGTGGCGTCGCAATGCGCATGCACGGAGTGCAGCTCGTTGCCGGGCAGCGTCGTCAACTGGCCGGCAACGAGCCGGCAGCTGGCATTCGGGGTAGTGACGCTTGCCTCGCCGGCCAGGCACTGAATCATGATCTCGCCCGGTAGCCGGTGCTCGGGCAGGCCGTGTCCGGCCGGCAGCACGAGCTGCATCAATTGCAGATGCTCGGTCTTCAGCAGGCTGCTGCTGGACGACGTGCCGCGTTCCTCATCCGTGGCGTGCAGATCGATCACGTCCAGCGGCTGGGCATGCTTCAGAGCCATGGCGCACCACCATTGGGCGAAAGAATCACCAGGAAGGATAAAGGAGATTCTATATATATCTTATGAATGCGGCTATACGTTGCCTCGACGATACGTCGCGCCGCGCTGCTTGCCGCTTGGCGCTCCATCGCTTTGATCTACGGCATGAATTAGAATATTCGAATATACTAAATTAACACTGCGTTCTTAGTTCAGCGAAGGAGACAGCCATGCTGCACCGCCCCAGCCCCGGCCCGCTCGCGACCGGCCCCACGCAGCCGGCACGCCGGCGTTGGTTACGTAGTGCCGCAGCGCTGCCGCTGGTCACCGCGGCAAGCGGCGCCCCAGCACCGGCCGCGGCCCAGAAGACGTCCGCGCATATCGTCATCGCCGGCAGCGGCCTGGGCGGCATCGCCGTGGCCAATCGCCTGTCGAAGATGCTCGACGGCGCCAAGATCACCATCATCGATCGCAAGGAAGAGCACAACTATCAGCCCGGCTACACGCTGGTGGCCACCGGCGTCTGGCCGATCGGCAAGGTGCGCGAACACAATGCCGAATTCCACCCGGCCGGTGCCGAATGGATCAAGGACATGGTCACCGAGTTCGACCCCGCGTCGAACACCGTCGTCACCGCCGGCGGCCAGCGCGTGCGTTATGACTTTCTGGTCGTGGCCACCGGCGTGCACCTGGATTTCGCGCAGATCGAAGGCATGGACGTCGCCGCGATCGGCAGCAACGGCCTGGCCAGCGTCTATCCCAGCCCACAGGCGGCACAAGCCACGTGGAACGCCATGCAGGCGTTCACCGCCAAGGGCGGTCAGGCGCTGATGACGCTGCCCGCCACGCCGCTGAAATGCGCCGGCGCCCCATTGAAGATGACTTTCATGCTGCGCGACCGCCTGCATCAGGCCGGCACGCTGGGCGCCAGTCGCGTCCAGTTCATGTCGGCGCTGGGCAATGTGTTCGGCGTTCCGGCGGTCAACGACAACGTGCTGGCGCGCTGGAAGGCGCTCGACATCGGCGTCGAGTTCTCGCACAAGCTGACCGGCGTGGACATCGGCGCGCGGCGCGCCATGTTCGCCACGCCCGAGGGCGAGAAGGTCGAGCGCCCCTACGATTTCCTGCACGTGGTGCCGCCGATGCGCGCGCCCGATCCGGTGAAGAACAGCGACCTGGCCTGGAAAGAGGGCCCATTCGCCGCCGGCGGCTGGCTCGAGGTCGACAAGTCCACGCTGCAGCATCGCCGCTATCCCAACGTGTTCGGCATCGGCGACATCAACGGCACGCCGCGCGGCAAGACGGCCGCCACCGTGAAGAAGAGCGCACCGATTGTCGCGCACAACTTGGTACAGGTGATCGCCCAGCAAAAACCCGACGTCGATTTCGACGGCTACACCTCGTGCCCGATGATCACGCGCGAAGGCTCGGCGATGCTGATCGAATTCGACTACGAAGGCCGGCTGCAACCCTCGCTGCCGATGATCGATCCACTGCAAGACAGCTTCCTGGCATGGCTGATGAAATACCGGATGCTCAAGCCCGCTTACATGGCGGTGCTCAAGGGCCGGGTCTGATGCGAAGGAGAGATGAACATGTATGAGATCTGGCTGGCTCTGAACATCCTTTGGGAAATGGCGCTGACGGTGTGGCCGCTCGTCCTCGGCGCGATCGTGCTGTGGCTGGTGCTGATGGTGATGGCCTG
>JAFKGG010000394.1 GCA_017307915.1 Burkholderiales bacterium
CGCGCGTGGCGGCGCGTGCGATGCCGGCCAGCGTCGCCAGGTGCGTCAGCTGGAAATGCGCGGTGAGCGGCGTGGGCTGGTCGCGCACGTACAGCAGCACGTTGCCCGGCTTCACCCGCACGTTGCGAAAGCGCGTGGTGCCCGATGCGCTCAGGCGTTGGCCGAAACCGCGCCAGTCGGGCGCCAGCAGCCGCCAATGCGCCGGCAGCTCATCGACGATGAACTGGAACGACGCCGACACGTCCATCCAGCCGTGCAGCAGGAACACCGTGCGCGCGCCGCCAGCCGCTTGCACGGCTGCCGGCTGCGCGTCCCAGCAGCGCACGTGATAGCGCAGGCCGCGCACCGGTACGAACAGCGAACGGCTGGCGCGCAGGGGCAGATAAGGAGCGACGTCAGCGGCTGGCGCCCGATCGGCAGGACTGGATGGAAGAGTATCTGGCATGGACACAATACGGCGGAAGTAGCCGGATTATGTCGGAACCCGAGGAGAGCCGCATGCGCCGGCAAGCCGGCGGCGACTTCGAACAGCTTTGGCCGGACCAACGCTCCTCAGAACTTCTGCGCGATTCCCAGCGACTTCGAGATCGCCAGCGCCTTTGCCCTGTCGTTCTCGATGAAGCCTCGCGCATCCGCCGGCGTCCCGCCCAGCACCGCAGCGCCGGAGACCTGCATGCGCGCCTTGAACTCCGTATCGTTCACGGCATCACGCATCGCGGCGTTCAGACGTTCGATCACCGCCGACGGCGTTCCCGCAGGCGCCAGGATCGAATACCAAAGGGCCGCATCGAACTGCGGATGACCCGATTCGGCAACGGTCGGTACATCCGGCAAGACGCTCAGCCTTTTGTTGCCGGTCACGGCCAAGGGGCGCAAGCGCTCCGATTTGTAATGCGACTGACCCGTCTGATACGAAACCAGAATCAGATCGACCCGCCCGGCCAGAACGTCAACCATTGCCGGGCTCGTCCCCTTGTAGGGCACTTGCAGCATTGAAAGACCGGCCGGCTGATTGATCATTTCCATGAACAGGTGCGGACTGCTTCCGTCACCCCACGAGGCGTAGCTCACATCGCCCGGGCTCTGCTTCGTGATGCTGACCAGCTGTTTGAAACTGGTCAGTTTCGATGGGCTGGTCGTGCTGGCACTGATGATCAGCGGCACCGAGACCATCATGCCGACGGGCTCGAAATCCTTCGCCGCGTCGTACGGAACCTTGGCGTAAGTCGCAGGATTGAGCGACATCGTCTCGATCGTGCCGACGACCAGCGTGTAGCCGTCAGGCGCCGACCGTGCCACCGCTTCCGTGCCGATCATTCCATTGGCACCCGCGCGGTTTTCCACAACCACGTTCTGCCCGAGGCTCTTGGCCATTCTTTCCGCGACCAGACGCGTCACCGAATCCGCGAGGCCGCCGGCAGGCCAGGGCAGAACGAGACGAACCGGCTTCTCCGGAAAGGCCGCCGACGCGGGCAATGCCGCCATCATCAAGATACCCGCCGCCAATAGCGCCAGGGATTTTTTCAGAACACTCATTGGGAACTCCTTAGGTTGATGGATAAAGGATTGGCTTTGCGGAAATCGTGCCGTTCGAATCCAAACGAACTCCGTAGACCGACCATGCCTTCTCCGGAGAGACCAGCCCGGCGCGCACATCGGCGGCAACCGCGGCAGGATTTCGACGGTGCGGATCACCGTAGCCGCCACCGCCGGGGGTCATGTGCGTCACGGTGTCATGCTCGACGAGCGGTTCGAGCTCGCCCGTGGCGTACTGCAATCTGTGTTCCGCAGCCAGTCCTTCGTTGATGATCCATCCGCCGCCGTCGCCAGGCTTGCCGCCGGCTACGCCTTGCGGCAGCGACTTGGATTTCTGCGACGTGTGAGCAAGCATGGGGCTCTTGCCCAGGATCTTGTACTTCAGCACCTGCCCTACACCGCCTCTGTACTCGCCGGCCCCTCCCGTATCGGACCTGAACTCGCGCTGCAGGTATAGAACAGGAGACTCAATCTCCATCGACTCCATGGGCGGGATGTGGCAGTTCGTGACATGACACGCCATCACGTTGATCCCGTCAGCCGCATGAGTCGCGCCAAGGCCGCCCGGCGCCACCTCGCCGAATGTCTTGGCGCTGTCGGATCGAGGATCTATCGAATGCACCCAGTTGTAGGAGCAACCGCATGAATCGCCCATCACCCGTTCCGGCACCGCCTTCGCAAGAGCGCCCATCACCAGATCGACCACGGTGTGGCAGACCACCATTCGTTGGTAGACCGCGGCCGGACTGCGCGCGTTCACGAGCGTCCCGGGCGGGGCGATGACCTTGATCGGCCGCTTGCATCCCTCGTTGCTCGGAATCGCCGAGCCCGTCACGCAACGCATCGTGTAATAGATCGCCGACAGCGTCGTGGCGAGCGGGCTGTTGATCGGCCCGGCTACCTGCTTGTCGGTGCCGGTGAAATCGAAGGTGATGTCCGATCCCGCCTTGACGACCTTCAGTTGCAGCTTGAACGGACCGCCCTGTGCGCCATCGTCGAGAATCAGTTCTTCGTGCGTGTAGGAGCCGTCCGGAATACTGCGGATTTCTTCCCGCGTTCTGTGCTCCGAGTGCGCGATCAGCGCTTCAAAGCAGGCGTACATCAGATCCTTGCCGTACTTGCGGAAAAGGGATTCGATGTCTTGCTCCGCGGCCTTCACGCTGGCGATCTGCGATAGCACGTCGTTCTCGTGCACATCCCGCGTACGCGTGTTCGTCAGGATGATGTCCATGATGTCTTGCTGAATGACACCCTCGCGAACGATCTTCACGGGCGGAAGGCGCAGGCCTTCGTGATAGATCTCGCGGTTCCATCCGCGGGTTGCCATGTTCATCCCACCGATGTCGAGGTGATGAACCATGAGTCCCGAAAAGCCGATCAACTCAGCGTCAAAAAAAAGCGGATAAAACGCCAGGTAGTCATTCGTGTGGGTAGCCGCGAGGGATTCCCCGGCCAGGAAGGGATCGTTGACGAGCACGACGTCGCCAGGCTTCCACTTGTCAGCCGGCAGAACCTTCGAAAGAACCGTCTGCAAACAGATGCCCACGGTGCTCAGCTGGATTGGCGGCCCCGCTTCCTCGGCCAGCAGTTGCCCGTTCACGTCGAGCACCGACGCCGAGCAATCCTCCATTTCCTTCACGATGAAAGACTTCGCGGATCGAATCATTCGCCGCGTAATCCGCTGAGCGGTCGAGACCAGCGCGTTCCGGACGATCTCAAGCGTTACAGGATCGACGCGGGTATCTCGATGGGTTGCGTTCATGATCACTTCTTCCCGGCCAGATAGGTGAGATGGGCACACTTGAACTGGTCGAACTGCGCTTCCCAGTCGGGTGCCAAAAACAGCGTCGAGCCCGGGTATTCGACAACTGCAGGTCCATCGATGACGTGGTTCACCTGCAAGTCTTGGAACCTGTAGACGTTCGCTGACACCCAACCCCGTCCCTCAAGATAGAGTTCGCGCTGCGCGAATACTTGCGGCGCCCGGACAGCCGGATCGTGCGACGGCCACGCGGCCTTCTCGATGAATCCGGTTGCGGTTACGCGAACGTTCACCACCTGGATCTCCTTGCCCTTGAGCAAGTACCCGTAAACCCGCTGATGCTGCCGGCCAAAGCGCTCGATCAGGCTCTGCACCTGACCTTGCAGATCGGCATTCACCAGCGGCAGGTTCAGTTCGTAGTTCTGCCCCTGATAGCGCAGGTCTACGCTGGTCGAGAACTGGCTATGGCCGCTGATAACGCCTTCGCCCTCCAGCGCCAGCCGGGCCTGTTCAAGCAGCTCGGCAACAGTCGCCCGCAGCTTCCCGGTGACATCGTCGGTCAAGGAGGCGACCATCGTTCGCGCGAAGTCATGGCGCACGTCAGCGCACAGAAGCCCCATCGCCGAGAGGTTGCCGGGAGCCGGCGGAATCAGAACCTTCTTGATGCCCAGCGCTTCGGCAAGACGGACAGCATGCAGCGCGCCGGCACCACCGAACGCCACCAGCGTGAAGTCGCGTGGGTCGAGGCCGCGTTCCACCGAGACCAGACGGATCGCATTGGTCATGTGCGCTTCAGCAATGGACAAGATGCCCACGGCTACGTCCGCCGCTTCGATCCCCAGCGGCTTCGAGAGCTTCTCGTGGAGCGCCTCCGAGGATTTTTCCGGGTAGAGCTTGCGCTTGCCTGCCAGAAAAAATTCGGGGTTCAGGCGCCCCGTATACAGGTTGGCGTCGGTCACCGTTGGGCAGTCGCCCCCCTGTCCATAGCACGCGGGCCCGGGCACCGAGCCGGCACTTCTTGGGCCGACACGCAATGCGGCCTGCCCTTCGATGTATGCCAGCGAGCCGCCGCCGGCGCCGATGGTGACCATGTCGAGTGTCGGCACGAGCAGCGGGTAAGGTCCCACCCTGCTCTGATGGGTCATGCTGGGCGCGCCATTCGTGATCAGCGCCACGTCAGTGCTGGTGCCGCCCATATCCAGCGTGATGATGCTGTCGATCCCGCACTGGGCAGCCAAGGCCGTCGCGCCGACGATCCCTCCCATGACGCCGGAGTGGGTGATGGCTGCCGCCAGCTCGCTTGCACGATCGAAGGTCGACAAGCCGCCGTTGCCGCGCATGATGTAGCAGCCGGCGGACATCCCACGCTCGTGCGTCTTGCTCTCCAAAGCGCGAAGGTGCTCACCGATGGCCTTCTTGATGAAGGCATTCACGCAGGTAGTGCTGGTTCGCTCGTACTCACGGAACTCCCGCACCACGTCACTGGACAGCGAGACGTCGATTTCCGGACAGATCTCTGCTGCCAATTGCGCGATGCGCGCTTCGTGCGCCGGGTTTGCATAGGCATGCATCAAGCACACGGCCAGGCTCTTGACGCCCGATGCCTTGATCGCTTGCAGCTTGGTTCGTACATCTGCTTCATCGAGCGGCAGGATCGGCTGGCCGCGATAATCCATGCGCTCTTTCGCCACGAATCGCAGGTGACGCGGAACGAGCGGGGGCGCCGGGCGCCAATGAATGTCATAGACATCAGGCTTGCGGGAGGCCCGTCCAATCTCCAATACGTCGCGGAAACCTTCAGTCGTCAGGAGCGCGACGCTGGTCTCCTTTTCCTCGACGATCAGATTCGTCACATAAGTTGTCGCGTAGGCGAACCGAGAGACCTCTGCAACATCGACGCCGGCAACGCTGCAAATCTTCTCGATCCCGTCCAGGATGCCGACGTTGAGGTCTTCCGGCGTGGTGGGTACCTTCAGAGTCCTTACGTCGTTTCCGTTCACGAGCACAACATCGGTGTGCGTCCCACCGGTATCGATCCCGATTGCAACGGGATTCCTGGTAGAACGAACCTTGTCAAGCATTTAGATCTCCACTCACTATCGACCAAGACGAACGCATGGAACGGGCCTCCGCATAGGCGTAGCTGCGGAACCCTCATTGCCAAAAGTTGATGCCGTCAGCTTAAAGTCGGGAGTACGGCCGGTCCAATGACGGTTTTCAATCTGGCGTAATCACTCACGTTGATGACCGACCTGTCATGCCTGCTTCGGAGGCGCCCCGGGGCACAGAATGACGGTGCGCGACAATACGGGCCGGTGATGTCTTCGCCCGCGTCGATCGCTGAATACACTCGGCAGCTCACCACGATTCGAACACGGCCAATTTCTCAGGGAGTCAACATGATTGCGGGCATGGATCTGAACCTGCTGCGGATATTCGACGCCATCATGGCCGAGAGAAACGTCACGCGGGCCGCCAATTCGCTGCACATGACCCAGCCGGCCGTCAGCAATGCCCTGAACCGCCTGCGATATGAGCTGGATGACCCGCTCTTCATCAAGACGCATAACGGCGTCAGCCCGACGCAGAAGTCGCAACTGATCTGGCCGGTGATTCGCGACGCGCTCGCCAGAATCAACGGTGTTCTCAGAAAGAACGAGTTCGATCCTTCGACGTCGCAAGCCGAGTTCCGGGTGGCCATGTCAGAGTATCTGACCGGGCAATCGCTCAGATCCTTGCTGCTCGCCCAGACCAATATCGCCCCAGGCGTGCGCATTCATCTTCGCCCTTACACCTCGGACACTGCCACCCAGCAGTTGGAGCGAGGTGAAATCGACCTGGCGGCGGGCGTTTACACCGGCCTCATCCCCTCGTTGAGGGCAACGCCGATCGATACGCTGCGCTTTGTACTGGTCATGAAAAGGGGGCACCCCCTGCTTCAGAAGCCTACGCTGTCCATGGACGATTTTCTGGGAGCAAAGCACCTGTCCGTCAACATCTTCGGCACTTCGGAAGCGCCACCGATCGTCGACAAGGAGCTTGCTGCGGCGGGTTTGCGCAGGAACACGTTTCTCACCATCAATCATTTCGTGCTCGTACCGGAAATTCTGGCTGAAAGCGATCTGGTGAGCGTCCTTCCGCTCGGCGTGGCGCGCAACTCCGCGTACAACGACTTCCTTGAAATCGTCGAGCCTCCCTTCAAGTTCCAGGAGCGTGTACTCAGCCTGATCTGGCACGAGCGCACCGACAGCATGCACTCGCACGAATGGCTCAGAAACGAGGTCATGAAGGCCTGTGGCGCACAGGTGAAATCCGGCAGGCCCTAGCCGCGCGCCCTATTCATCTGTCATCACGGCAGATGATCACCGCTCATCCCAAGCTGAAATTAGACGTCAATCACTTCGGGTTCTAGTCTATCGGGACAGTCGCAGCAAAAGCTGCCCGTTTGAAAGAACTCCACGGTGTCCTTGGCGATCATCCGCTTCCTCAGTTCAAGACCAGCCTGCAAAGCGCCGCGCCCTCCCCTGCTTCACGGCCGCACCATCGAAGCGCTACGCCTGTAGGGCCGAAGTTTCATGCCTGGCGACACATCAAATCGCGCAAGCTCCGGCATCTCGCCTGAGCGATCAAGCGCCCTATTGCATCGAGTGAAGGAGACGAACCGAAGGTCGGTTCAGTTCGTGCTCAACGGGCAGCCTGCAACGGCACTGGAAGGCGACACCGTGCTGACGGCCGTCCTTACTCAGCTGGACCGCTTACGGTACAACGAGTTCAGCGAGCAGGCGCGCGCAGGATTTTGCCTCATGGGCGCCTGCCAGGACTGCTGGGTGCGCCTTGGCTCCGGCGACTCCATTCGCGCCTGCTCGACCATGCTGCTAGCGGGCATGACGCTCCATACCGAGAGAAACGCCCCATGACAGCCCCCATCATCGTGGGGGCAGGGCCTGCCGGAATCAGAGCCGCCGCAACCCTGCTGGCCCATGGGCTTCGGCCACTTCTGATTGACGAAGCGCCGCGAACGGGCGGTCAGATCTATCGCCGCCCACCGCCGGGCTTTACCCGATCCGCCAAGGAGCTTTACGGCGCCGAAGCGAGCCATGCGAAGTCGCTGCACGCCACGGCAGACCGCGTTTGCGCACAGGTCGACTACAGGCCGGAGAGTTTGATCTGGAATGCGACGAGCAGCGAGATCGATGTTCTGAACGTACCGGCGAAAGTCTCCCGTACGATCCAGTGGCGTCAGATCATTCTTGCCACCGGCGCAACCGATCGCATCCTGCCTGTACCGGGTTGGACCTTGCCCGGTGTTTACAGCCTGGGTGGCGCACAAGTTGCACTGAAGTACCAAGGCTGTGCCATCGGCAGCCGCGTGGTATTCATGGGCACCGGGCCGCTTCTTTACCTCGTTGCACATCAGTATGCCTGTGCGGGCGCAACGGTCGTGGCCGTCATCGACACGGCAAGGTTCGCCGACCAATGCGCAGCGCTTCCGCGCTTACTGACGCAAGCTGGCACCTTCGGCAAAGGCCTCTACTACGTGGCGGCGCTCAAGGCTCGGGGCATACCGATCTTCAGCGGTACGCGACCGCTTCAGGTCAATGGGCAGGAGCGAGTCGACGGCGTTCGCTTCGTCTACGCCGGCAAAGAGATCACCTTGAGCTGCAACGCGGTGGGCTTTGGCTATGCGCTGCGCTCCGAGACGCAGCTGGCCGATCTCATCGGGTGCAACTTTTCCTTCTCCGAGCTGCATCGCAGCGCGCTACCTGATTGTGATCCGTTTGGACGAAGCAGCGTCAAAGGGGTCTATCTGGCCGGTGACGGCGCCGGCATCCTCGGGGCCAAAGCCGCAGAAGCAGCGGGTGAACTGGCTGCGCTCTCCTTGTTGTTGGATCAAGGAATTGGCGGCAAGCAGCAGCGCATCCGCCAGCTCCAACGGAGTCTTCAGGGCGCGCTGAACTTCAGGCGTGGATTGGAGCGCGCGTTCCCCTTTCCGACAGACTGGGCCGAGCATGCGCCGGATGAACTGATCGTGTGCCGCTGCGAGAACGTCTCGGCCGGTGAGCTGCGATGCGTGGCGCGTGACACGCAGACGCACGAACTGAACCGGTTGAAGGCGCTATCGCGCGTCGGCATGGGCCGCTGCCAGGGCCGGATGTGCGGGACCGCCGCCGCTGAAATTCTCGCTCACGCTGCAGCGATCCCCATTGATCGCGTCGGGCGTTTGAGGGGCCAGATGCCGATCAAACCTGTTCCGTTCGACATGACCGTATCGACACCGTGATGCAGGCGATGAGCTCAGACTGCGCTTCGGTGCAGACCGATGTCGCCATCGTGGGAGGAGGTATCGCCGGCTCCTCTACCGCATTGGCTCTGCGCCGGATGGGGATTGGCGTCGTTCTGATCGAACGCGATCTATGCGGCTCTCGAGCAAGCGGGGTGAACTATGGAGGTGTGCGACGGCAGGGTCGCCCCGTCTCGCAGCTACCGCTTTCGCAGCGGGCCCACGAAATCTGGCAGCGCCTGCCTGAACTCATAGGGACGGATGGCGAGTACGTGCGGTCCGGACACCTGAAACTGGCTAGAAGCCCCGCAGATATGGCGGCTCTCGAGAGCTACTACGAGAGAACCAAGGAATTCGGCCTGGATCTTCAGTTGATTTCGGGCGCAAGTTTGCGCGCAGCGCACCCCTGGCTTGGGCAGAAAGTCGTGGGCGGCTCGTTGTGTCCAATGGATGGACACGCCAATCCGCGGATCGTGTCACCCGCGTTCGCCAGGGCGGCGCAACGGGCAGGGGCGCACGTGATGGAACGAACCGCTGTGCAGTCCATCGAGCATGACGGTGACACGTTTTTCATCCGCTGCGAAAACGATGTAGCGGTGCGCGCACGCAGCCTTGTCAACTGCGCCGGTGCGTGGGCTGGCGCGATAGCTGAGCAGTTCGGCGAGCCCGTTCCGATGCAGCCCGCCTATCCCGCGATGGCTGTGACCGAACCACTGCCGTTCTTTCTTCCCTGGAGCACTGGTGTCGAAGGAGGCGGCCTGTACTTCCGTCAAGTCGCTCGCGGCAACGTGGTGGTCGGTGGAGGCCGTGGGCGCGGGATTGACGACTACCACGTCCGTTCCACCCGCGAGGCAACCATGGCCATCCTCGCCCAATCGCTGGAAATCATGCCGCACCTGCGCGGGGCTCAGATCATTCGCACCTGGAGCGGCACAGAGGGATTCACGGCCGACCGCCTGCCCATTCTCGGACCGAGCATGACGACGCCGGGTCTGATACACGGATTTGGCTTCAGCGGCGCCGGCTTTCAGATCGGAGTTGCCGTCGGTGAAGTACTGGCTGAGTTGGTGCGCGATGGGAGAAGCCCCACGCCAATCGAGAGTTTCTCGATCCGGCGCTTTGCCAACGCAGAACCCACGCTTCGGCCGCCAGAAGCGGCTCGCCACCGGAAGTCGTCGACAAGTTGAATGTCTCGAAACCCTACCGTACCTCCATGACCACAACAACCAAGCTCGCGCAGTACATGGTCGGCGTGAAGCCAAGCAGGCTTCCCCCAGGCGTCTTGGACGATGCCGCACTGGCAGTGCTTGACCTTCTTGGGGTTGCCGCAGCGGGCTCCAGGACGCATGCGGCAGCGTGCTTCCGCCAGGCTGGATCGGTTCTGGGCAGCGGCAATGCACCCATCTGGTTCTCCGGCATCACCGGATCTGATGCGGCTTCTGTCTCAAGCAACGCAGTGGCAGGGAGTGCGCTGGATCTTGACGACGGGGAGCGTAGTGCCAGCGGTCACCCTGGCGCAGGCGTCATCCCGGTGGCGATTGCGGTGGCGGCGCGTGAGAACCGGAGCTGGGCTGACTGCCTGGCCGCGATCAGCGTCGGCTACGAGGTCGGCACCCGCATAGCGGCGTCCAGAGATGCACGCAACCTGCCCACCCTTGCCACCGGACGATGGATGAGCTTCGCTACTGCGGCGACGACGGCGTGGCTGATGCGGCTTGACGAAACCCGCTTCGCTCATGCGCTGGCGATTGCCGGGACACTGGCGCCAAACATGGCAGCCAACGGGTACAGCAAACAGACCGGGAACAGCATCAAGGAGGGAATCTCCTGGTCAGCCGTGACTGGCATGACAGCCGCCTTCCTCGCTGCTTCGGGCGCAACGGGCCCGCTCGACGTACTTGATCACCCGCAGCACTTCGATGCGTCCCGTGTACTGCAGGAACTGGGAGAAACCTGGTCGATCCAGCGGAACTACTTCAAGCTCTACTCATGCTGCCGTTGGGCGCATGCCGCGATTGATGCGGTGCTGCAGATGCGAGCCTCCGAATCATGGATCAAGGATGCCCAAAGCATTGACGTCTTCACCTTTGAAAGAGCGTTGAGGCTCAACAATTCACCTGAGCCGGCCAATATCGAAGCAGCTCAATACAGCGTTCCATTTTGCGTAGCGCTGGCGAGCATTCACGGCCCGGATGCCATGCTGGTTCTCAACGAAGACGTGCTCAAGTGCGAGGCGACCCGAAGCCTGGCGAAGCGAGTCCGCCTTCACAACGATCCGGAGATGACGGCGCTCTTCCCTGCTTCGACACCCGCGCGTGTTGTTGTCTCGGCAGGTGGGGTGACGATGCAGCGAACCGTGCTTCACTGTCGAGGCGATTGGCAAAACCGTCCTTCGCTTGAAGAGCTGTTGGCGAAGTATCGGCGGCTGTATGGCATGCTGGTTCGTCAGGACAAGTGCGAGGCTATCGCGCGCGCTGTGATCGGGATGCGCGAAGAATCTACCGTGCTTATTGCGGAGCTTCTTCGGTAGCTAGTCCATGGAGGCGCTGCGCCCGCCAGCTCGAGACACAGCCCACAAGCCCCGACCGGGAAGCGCCCAACAGTGGCTCGGTATGGGCTACGAAGTGCTCGTGCTTTTCACTGAACAGTAAATATTGCTATTTTGTCGAATATTCTCTAAAATTACTATATTTACTGAACAGTGAATAAGGCTCTAAAGCTAAATGCTTGAGTCCCCAAAGGCCGAACAACAGCTGATCATGCACTTCGTTGAGGCTCTGCGGGAGCTTCCTGGGGTGGAGGCCGACCTCGACCATTGGGAACCTGCCGGCCAGCTCAGCAGCAACGGGTACGACGCCCAGGTTGATCTGCGCGTCGCCGGCAAATCCTTCGTCTTGCTGCTCGAAGCAAAGAAGGCTGTCTTTCCGCGGGATGTCCGCCAAGTGATCTGGCCGCTTCGGGCGGCAAGCCATGGGCGGTCCACTGGGCAGGGGGAGATCTCCCTGCCCCTCCTCGTCGCCGAATCCATCTCCCCTGGCGCAAAGGAGCTGCTCAAAAGCGAGCGCGTCGGCTACTACGACAGCGGCGGCAGCCTGTACTTACCTGCGCCCGGTGCCTACTTCTATATCGACAAGCCTCCACCCAAGGTCCTGACAAAGTCGGTACGGGCGCTGTTTACCGGACGGCGTGCCCAAGTGCTTCATGTCCTATTGATGCAGCATCAGAACTGGTTCGGCGTCACGGAACTGGCACAGCGGGCAATGGTGTCGCCTGCCACTACCTCGCAGGTGCTGACCGAGCTGGAGCGCTTCGACTGGCTGGCGGCGCGTGGGCAAGGCCCGAGCAAGGAACGCCACCTCCGCGAGCCGGCGGCGTTGCTGGACGCATGGGCCAAGCAGCTCGCCACCGTTCGTCCGCCGGTCCTGCGCCGGTACTATGTACCAGGCACGAAGGCCGGCACGCTGGCGATGCGGGTCGGCCAAATCTTCGACGCGCACGACGTCCAGTACGCGATCAGCTATGAAGCCGCTGCGCAACACTATGCGCCATTCATTTCCCACGTCTCCCAGGTGCGAGCGCGCGTACTGATCGGCGCGAACGCCGATGTCGCGATCAGCAACCTGGACGCACGTATTGTCAACGAAGGTGCCAACCTAGGCATCATCGAAGCAGAGTCGCCAGGCGAACTGCTGTTTCGCGAGAGGGTCGACGGTCTGTGGCTGGCCAGCCCGATCCAAGTCTATCTCGACCTGTTGCGTGGCGAAGGCCGCTCCAAGGAAATGGCCGAGCACTTCCGCAAGGAAAGGATCGGTTTCTGATGGCCAAACCCGCAACGCTCAGCGGTTACAACGATCAGTACACGGTGGACTGCGAACGTGTCCTCGTGACGCTGCTGCGTGGTCTCGGACCCTGGAAGGATTCGGTCTACCTTGTCGGTGGGCTCACACCGCGGTATCTCGTCGCTGCACGGCCACCGTCGGTGCCGGCACATGCCGGCACGCTGGATGTAGACATCGTGATCGACCTGCAGATCCTAGCCAACACCGAGGCGTATCACACGCTAGAGGACAACCTCAAGAAGATGGGATTCGAGCGCGCCGAGAACGCAGCCGGAAAGAAGCTCTCGTGGCGCTGGCAGACCCGCACCGAACATGGCGCGCTGATGGTGCTGGAACTACTGGCAGATGCGCCTAACCTCGCCGGCCGGAAGGTACAGCCCCTGCCGACCGAGGGGACGATTTCGGCCCTGAACATCCCGTACTCGTCGATCGTTTTCGATCTGCATCAGGTCACCGAAATCCAGGCGGAGCTGCTGGGCGGCAACGGCATCGCCACTGAGAAGATCAAGCACTCCGATCTCGTCAGCTTCACCTGCCTGAAGTCCTTCGCATTCGACCAGCGCTTCGAGCGCAAGGATGCACATGATCTGATCTATTGCATCGAGCACGCGCCCGAAGGCATGGACGCCGTGGCCGAAGCCTTCCGCAACGAGCTGGGCGGCAGCCATGGCAAGGTCATCGAGGCCTCACTAGCGATACTGCGCAGCCGTTTCATAGGCGACGAGAAGATCGAGGGTTATCGCAAGGATGGACCGGTATCAGTCGCCAAGTTCGAATTTGGAGAAGGCGATGAGCCGGAGCAACGCGAAGCACGAGCGTTACGTCAGCGGCAGGCCAGCGATGTGATCGAACAGCTCCTCGTCCGAATCGGATAAGGAACAGATGTCGAATGCTGGATGAACAGGACGGCAGCGGCGGTCAAGAGGTCCTCAGCACTAATCCTGGCAGCACCAACATCATTGAGATGCCGATTCAACTTCCTGCCGGCCAAGCGAGCGCCGCGTCAACGCGATCAGCACGCCGCGCAGCACGCGCGTATCCAGCGGCTTGGGCAGCACCACGACGTCGTCGGGCGCCTGCTTGCGCAATTCCTGCATGTTCAGCTCGGCCGAGATCAGCACCGCCGGGATCGGTTCGCCGAGCAGCCGCCGCGCCTCGCCGATCAGGCGCAGCCCATCGAAATGGCCCGGTAGCCGATAGTCGGAAATGACCACATCGAACAGGCGCTCGCCGTGCTCGATGCAGTGCAAGGCCTCGCTGGCCTGCGCCACCGCCTCGACCAGTGCCCCCCAGCGTTCGAGCATGAGGCCGAGCGCTTCACGCATCGACGCATCGTCTTCCACCAACAGCATATAAGCGCCCGCCAGCGCGCGCTCACCCTCTTGCAGCGACAGGCACGCATAGTGGCTCGAGAGTTCCGATACCGCCAGCGCGTCAGCAGCCAGCAAAGGCGGCGTATCGCCCATCGGTGAAGATGACGATCGACCCGCCCCTGCCCGGTCGATTTCGCCACCCACGATGGAGCTTCCTACATCGCGCAGCGGCACCCTGTGCATGTATACGGCGAAGCAGGCGCCGGCGTCGCGAGCAGAACGCAGACGCATCGAATGTCCGGGCAGGCGGTCGATCATCTCGCGCACGATCGACAGCCCCAGGCCATAGCCGCGCTCGCGGTTGCGTTCCGCGTTATCGACCTGATAGTGCTCTTCGAACACACGTTCGTGATCAGCCTGATCGATGCCAACACCGTTATCGCATACCAGCACCGCCACGGAATCGCCAACCCATCGCGCCCTGACCAGCACCCATGGCGCGCGATTGGGACTGCCGAACTTCAGCGCGTTGCCGACCAGATTGGACAGCACATCCCATAGTCGCCCCTCATTGCTACGCACCAGGAATTTACCGATGGGAGGCATTCGAACCCGCAAGCGCACCTGCCGGCGCTGAGCCTCCACTGCGTAGACATGCTCGAGCCGCTCCAACACCTCCCGTAGATCCACCTGCCGCAATTCGATGGGTGTCCGATCCTCCTGCAAGCCGCTCAGTTCGGCCAGCCGGCCCAGATTGCTGGAGAGCACCTCCACGCAAGCGCCAGCTTTCTGCAAAAGCCCATTCAGACCGGCCGCCGCCACCTCGGCGTTGCGAGATTGCAACAGCTGAATGTACAAAGACAAACTGCTGATCGGCTGCCGCAAATCATGGCTGACCGCCGCCATTACACTGGTTTTAGCCGCATCCGCCTTGGCCGCCTGCCGTGCCATACGTTCCAGGGCACGAGTGGCTTGGGTGAGTTGGCGGGATTTGCGGAAGAGGGTGCGTTCGCGGCGTTCGATGGCACAAGACATCATCCAACCGCTGATATTTGCGGTTATGAGATAAGCCCATAGTGCCCGAACATAGTCGTCACCATAGGTATGTGCTCCAGCAAGAATCAGAGCCGACCCGATCACGCATGGAATGATGACTGCTACTACCGGCAATCGAGTGAAGCCATATCCCAGCCAGCAGGCTAAGCACATGGCAACGGCCCAGCGCCCGGACCTTGGTTCGATTGCATCAGTAGGGAGTAGGCTCATTACGCCTACGGCGAGGCATGTCAGAAGCAATTGCCCGCCAATAACCAAAATATAGTGTTCCACTACGAAGCGAGGGCGAAAATGAACGATGAAAACAACCAGGCTCATTGAAATAGATAGAGCTAACCGTACGCCTTGCCTCGGGTTGGTTGGCACTTCATCATCTGGTACGGCAATCAGAAGAACAAAAAAGAGCAATGCCAAAACGGCACCAAGCGAGAAGGCAACCCTCGCGAAGCGGACTCCCGTCCATCTGTATTGTCGGAGAAAGGCTAATTCGACTCTTGGATCGTTAAAGACCAGGGGCAAACCCAAAGCTTTTCTTAATCTTTTCGAGGAATTATCAATCATCTCTCCCCTACCTATTTCTTATAGCCGCCCTCAAGCTATCAAGAGATCGCTTTACTCGGAATCATGCTCCCTTCACAATAAAATTCATAAACTGCAAATGTCCATAGGCCTTTTGGCTAGTATCAAAAATGAGCTCTCTCCTCGCCGAGTCTTCAGACATGCTTTGCCAACCGGGCTCCGGGCTTCCGCATGATCGCCCTCGCCCTATAAAGCTAAGCTTTACGGTGCGGTTGGTAAGGACTGCTGATCAACTGCGCAGAGTAATCGGCCTACGAACCATCGCTTATGGGAAGCGTCTTCCAGAACTCGCACAAATGTTGGACAGTCTCGAAACGGAAGATCAATTTCGAGATAGCGTTATTTTGCTAGCCGAATCTAAGGAAACATTGGCTCCGGTAGGTACCTTGCGGATCCAATCCAATTTGCACAAACCCACTGAATTTGAGCAAGAGCTCGATCTGCCTCTGCGGTTTCAGGGGAAGAGCATCGCCCACGTTTCCCGGCTTGGCGTTATAGGCGGCCGTCAAGGAAATGAAGTCAAGCTAGGTCTTTTCAAAGCTCTCTATCGGTACTGCCTTGCTACTCAGGTCGAGTGGATTATGGCAACAGGCATTCCACCGAGGGATCGGGATTACATCAATCTTCAATTTGAAGACGTGTTCCCCAATCACCAACTAGTGCCATTACCTTCCTCCAAAGGAATTCCCGCTCGGGTAATGGCATTCAACGTGCGAACTGCAGAACAACGCTGGCGTGAATCGGGCCATCCGCTGTATGACTTCATGTGTGTCCAAATACATGAAGACATCAGAATCTTTGACTCAGTCAGTGGCATTTGGGCAGTCGGCCGTTCAGATGAGTCTAATAAGCTAGGTATGTCTAAAATGACACTTCAACTGGATCTCCCGTTAATTTAATGCCCGCCATTGTTGCCATAAAGCAACATTTCCGTTAAGTCTTTGTATACCGCCTTTCGTCGGATCAGGCCTCGTTTCTTGAGTTACTTCGGCCAATCCTTACACATTGACGAACGGTGGTGTACTCCATGGGGCCTCCTCGGATCTTTATCCGCAGGCAGATTTTTTCAACCGAGTTGCTAAAAGCGGTAACTCGGCGCTTTCAGTATCTAGCAACGCTTGGCGCATCGCTAGCGATTCTGCTCGGCTTGCTCTCGGCTACGCTTCTCATCGTCGGTAGCTTTTCTGAAGAGCCCACTGCGGCTATCTCCATCCGATACGCATCCGACTCGGAACATAGTTCACCCGAATCAGCCGCCGCAGCCCTATTCGCGCGAGAGAATGCCACTGGGGAGCGCATAGGGCTTACCCCGGATGGCATGTTTTGGTTTGGCCTTTCCATCACTCCAAAAAACTCGGCGCCCAATCTATCCATTGAATTGCGGCAGTTACGGGGGCAGTTTGTCCAACTGTGGGAAGTCGCCTCACATTCCTCGGCTGCACGAGATTTAACATTAAACGAAATTCCGGCTATCGAGACCCGCAGTGGTTTGGGCTTGGAAGGGGTAGTAATCCGCGACGGAACCGTGCGCATCCTAGGCCGACTCAAACCTCTATCGGTGGTCAAGCCTCACATCACGATTCAGGATGGGAACTCTCTCTCTCCCCATCTCCTAGCATCGGACCGCCTTGGTGGCATTCTTTTCGGCGGAATGCTTGGATTGGCGATCTTTGGATCAGTCGTCGCCCTCCTCAATAGAGACAGGACTTTCTTTCTTCTTTCGGCCCTACTCGTAACGAGTCTCAGGATCGCAGGATTCAACTACGGTTGGGATCTTCAATGGATCGGATGGGAGCCAAATCCCGAACTCGTTCCGCTCATCAAGAACGGAACCCTGTTACTCCATATGGTGGTCACCGTTGCGCTCTTTGACGAGCTATTTGGAGATCGCCTAGAGAAGACGTCGGCGCCTGCAGTTATCGCTGCGCTCTATTCGTCATACAGCATATGCCTCGTTCTGATGCCTGTCTTGGCGGCGCATAGCAGCATCCTTTTGATTTGGCTTCTAGGCATTGCCACGACACTCTCCATTTTCTTCTTCCTCGGAAAAATCGCACGTACGGATAGATCGCCCGTTACAGTCTGGTATTCCCTCTCCTGGTTTGTTACAGGGGTTGGTATGTCAGGTGAGATTGCAAATGCCTTAGGCTACGCCGGCCCCCTTATCCGCGTAATGAACAGTCAAGTGGCTGCCATATCTTCGGCAGTCCTCGCCGGTATCGCGCTAGCGGCTAAGCTTCGCATTGAGAGAGCGGAGCGCATTTCCGCCCAATACAGAGCAGTTGAGGCTCTCGAACGCTTCCGCGAAAACTACAACGCCATGCCCGTCGGCATCTTCACGATGAAGCACGACGGCACCATCCTCGAATACAACCCGACGTTCGGTGTCATGTTTTCCGATCAGGGTGAAGGCGTGAAGCTTGGGCGCAACTTCGCGCAGTTGGCCGGGGCGGCGGCCATGCAGGGGTTCGAGGAACTGACGACACCGGATCGGATGATGGACACCGAACTGTCGCTCGACCGGCCCGACGGCCGTCGACGATGGTTTCACATGCGCGGCGTGCGCAAGTCGGATCGCTTCGAGGCGTGGATCGAAGAGATCACGTCGCGCAAGGAAGCCGAGGGCCAGCTCAATTTCCTGGTTGATCACGATTCGTTGACCGGGCTGCTGAACCGCCGCGGGTTCGAGATGCATTTGCAGGCGGCAACCAACACGGTAGATGAACAACCCGCATGCATCGCCTGCGTCGACCTGGATAAATTCAAGCTGGTCAATGAGCTGTTCGGCCATGCCGCCGGCGACCAGATCCTGCGTCAGCTGGCCACGCGGATGCGCGAGGTCATTCACCCGCCGCATGTGATATCGCGAGTCGGCGGCGATGAGTTCGTCGTCATCGTCAACGGGCTCGATCTGGTCAAATCCGAGGAGCTGTGCCACGAACTGCGTCGCGAACTCAGCGATCGGCCCTATCAGTATCAGGACAAGGTCTTTACCGTAGCGGCCAGCGTCGGGCTGATTCGCCTTCGGCAAGGCATGCGGCCGGCTGACGTGCTGACGGCGAGCGATCGTGCATGCTCGGAGGCAAAACGTTCGGGATCGGGTGTGGTGGCACTCGATTCCAGCAGCAGCGCGCTGATCGGATATCTCGACGAAATCAAGATGATTGCCGGCATGAAAGAACGCATGCCGGTCGAGAATTTCTTCACCCAAATGCAGCCGATCGTATCGCTGCGCGATCCATCCAAGAGCCTGTGCTACGAAGTGCTGATCCGCATGCGCGACAACAACGGCCAGACGCTGCCGCCGAGTCGCTTCATCCCGGCAGCCGAACGCAATGGCCTGATGACGGAGATCGATCGCTGGGTACTGCGTAGCACGCTGGAATGGCTCGATTCGCAGCCCAAGCATCGCGATGAGATCGATTTCTGCACCTTGAACCTGAGCGGCGCGTCATTGAACGATGACCGGTTCCTGCAGGACACGATCGCGTTGATCCTCGAGCATCGGGAGTCCGCGCGCAAAGTGTGCTTCGAGATCACCGAGAGCGTGGCGCTGTACGACCTGAATACCACCCGCCGCTTTGTCGACAAGGTGAAATTATTCGGTGCACGAGTGGCGCTCGATGACTTCGGTGCCGGCTATACCTCGTTCAGCTACCTGAAGGAGCTGCCCGGCGATCTGGTGAAGATCGACGGCAGCTTCATCCGCGACGTCAACGAGAACCCCGCCAATTTCGCGATCACGCGCGCGGTGGTCGAGCTGTCGCACGAGCTGGGCATGGCCTGCGTGGCTGAGTGGGCCGAAAACGCCGAAATCGTGCGTTCGCTGATGCAGCTGCAGGTGGACTATGGCCAAGGCTATGGCCTGTCGCGGCCGCTGGACCGCGAACGCCTGCTGGCGGTGGACAACGGGCTGGCGCTGGTCCGGGATCAGGCCACCATCGATCTGCTGACCGGCAAGACGGCCGCCACGGCCGATTTGCGTAAGCGCACGCCAGCGTCCAGGGCGTCGCTGCCACTCTGAGCCCGCCCGCCCTCCCTTCCTCCCCTCCTTTCTCCAGATCGTTCGTCTAAACCGGACGGACAGCCTGCGCCGAGTCGGTTTCAGCGCCGCTACCCAGCCGCGCCTACGGCCCAATCGTGCCGTTCGAACCGCCTACGCCCGGCGGTTTATGATTGGATGCTTAAATCTTTCGATTTTTCGGAGAATGCATGTCCAGCATCCGCTACGACAAGGACGCCGCAGGCATCGTCACGCTGACGCTCGATGCGCCCAACGCGCCGGTGAACACGATGAATGCCGCGTTCCAGGCCGATCTGCGGGATACGGTCGAGCGGCTGTATGCCGAGCGTGAGGCGATCCGCGGCGTCATCCTCACGTCGGCCAAGCGATCCTTCTTCGCTGGTGGCGACCTGAAGGCGCTGGCAGCCGTCAAACCCGACGACGCGGCCTCGTTCTTCGCAGAAATCGAAGCGCTGAAAACCAGCCTGCGACGGCTCGAAACCATCGGCCTGCCCGTGGTGGCAGCCATCAATGGCAGCGCGCTGGGCGGCGGACTGGAGCTGGCGCTGGCCTGCCATGCGCGCTTTTGCCTCGAAGATCCGCGTATCGAGATCGGCTTTCCCGAGGTGACATTGGGCTTGCTGCCCGGGGCCGGCGGTGTCGTGAAATCAGTCCGCTTGCTCGGCCTGCAGGTGGCGCTGCCGCTTCTGACCGAGGGCCGACGGCTGAGCCCGGCTCAGGCGCTACAGGCCGGCTGGCTGCACGGGGTAGCGGCCGATCCGGCAGCGCTGCTGGCTCAGGCACGTGCATGGATCGATGCCCATCCGCAGGCGCAACAGCCCTGGGATGATCCCAAGCACCGCATCCCTGGCGGCACGCCTGCGACCCCGGCCGTAGCCGGCATGCTGGCGGTGGCGCCGGCAATGTTGCACGAAAAGACGCGCGGCAATTTTCCCGCGCCCGAGGCGATCCTGGCCGTGGCGGTGGAAGGCGCGCACGTCGACGTCGATACCGCGCTGCGCATCGAGAGCCGCTACCTGACGCGGCTGGCAACCGGCCAGGTAGCCAAGAACATGATCGGTACGCTGTTCTTCCAACTGAACGAAGTCAAAGCCGGAAAAAGCCGGCCGGCCGGGCTGGCGGCATGGCGGGCGAAAAAGGTCGGCATCCTCGGTGCCGGAATGATGGGAGCCGGCATCGCCTGGGCTTGCGCCAGCCGCGGCATCGCCTGCGTACTCAAGGACGTCAATGGTGACAAGGCCGAGGCCGGCAAGGCTCATAGCGAACGGCTGCTGGCGCAACGCGTAGCCAAGGGCCGCAGCAGCGCCGACGATGCGCAGCGCACGTTGGCGCTGATCCAGCCGACGGCCGACGTCGGCGACCTTGGCGACTGCGACCTGATCATCGAAGCCGTATTTGAAGACCGTGCCTTGAAAGCCGCGGTGACACATGAGGTGGAAAGCGTGCTTGGCGACGACGTCGTGGTCGCATCGAATACGTCGACCCTGCCGATCACCGGTTTGGCCAAGGCGTCACGCCGGCCCGACCGCTTTATCGGCCTGCACTTCTTCTCACCGGTGGATCGCATGCAGTTGGTCGAGATCATCCGTGGCGCGCAGACCTCGGATGAAACGCTCGCGCGCGCCTACGATTTCGTGCTGCAGATCGGCAAGACGCCGATCGTCGTCAACGATGCACGCGGTTTCTATACCAGCCGCGTATTCGGCACCTTCGTCAACGAAGGCATGGCGCTGCTCGGCGAAGGTGTGCCGGCAGCGGTGGTGGAGAACGCCGGCTGGCAGATCGGCATGCCGGTCGGCCCATTGGCGGTGCTCGACGAAGTGTCGCTGAAGCTGGCCGATGACGTCCTGCACCAGGAGCTGGCCGACTTGGAGCGCGAGGCGGCCGGGCATGCGGCCCATGACCATGACCATGACCATGACCATGACCATGACCATGACCATGACCATGACCATGACCATGGGCATGGGCATGGGCATGGGCATGAGTGCGGGCACGAGCATGATCATGGCGATGATCACGGACACGGGCATGATCACGAGCACGGCTCCCATGAGCACGAGCATGGCCATCATGATCATGCTCACGGCGAGCGACATTCGCACGGGCATGAACACGAACACGAGCATGCCCACGGCAGCGCTGAGGCTCACAAACATGAACATGGCCATGGGCACGATCACGAGCCCGAGCATGCGCATGCACACAGCAGCCACGAGCACTCGCACGGGCACGATCATCACAAAGATGACCACTCGCACGACCACGACCACGACCACGATCACGGCCAAACCAAATCCGCCCCTTCCCGTCCGGCAGCAGCGGCCGCGGCCACACGCCCCGCACATCGCCACGTGCACAAGGTCAAAAGCCGCCGCATGCCCGAGTCGGCCGTCTACGTGCTGGAGAAGATGGCCCACGGCTTCAAGCGGATGGGCCGCGCGCATGGCGGCGGCTTCTATGACTATCCGGAAGACGGCGAGAAATCGCTGTGGCCTGGCCTGAAGGTATTCGAACGCGGCGCCCGACCGATTCCGCTCGAAGACATGAAAGACCGCCTGCTCTACGTGCAGGCGCTGGAGACGATCCGCTGCCTGCAAGAAGGCGTGCTGCAGAGCACGCGCGACGCCAACATCGGTTCGATCTTCGGCTGGGGCTTTCCGGCTTATACGGGCGGCACGGCGCAGTTCGTCAATCATGTCGGCGTGCCGGCATTCGTGGCGCGCGCACGCGAGCTGGCGGCACGCTACGGCGAGCGCTTCGAGCCGCCGGCGCTGCTGCTCAAGCTGCTCGACGAGGGCAAGCCGCTGTAGCCGAGGGCGTCCACGCTACGCAAAGCCGACGAAGATGAGCGCCGACGCCCCAACCCTGCTCGTTTCCCGCGACGGCCCCGTCACGATCATGACGCTGTCGCGCCCGCAGGCGCGCAACGCCGTCGACGGCCCGACGGCACGGGCGCTGGCGCAGGCCTTCGAACGCTTCGAGGCCGATGACACGAGTTGCGTGGCGGTGCTCAATGGCGCCAACGGCCACTTCTGCGCCGGCGCCGACCTGAAGGCGCTGGCCGACGAACAGCGCCGCAACCGACTGGCCGCCGACGGCCACGCACCGATGGGGCCGAGCCGGATGCTGCTATCCAAACCGGTGATCGCGGCCATCTCGGGATATGCAGTGGCCGGCGGCCTGGAGCTGGCCTTGTGGTGCGACCTGCGCATAGTCGAGGCCAGCGCGGTGATGGGCGTGTTCTGCCGCCGTTTCGGGGTACCCTTGATCGACGGCGGCACGGTGCGGCTGCCGCGCCTGATCGGCTTGTCGCGCGCGCTGGATCTGATTCTGACCGGCCGCGCGATCGGCGCCGACGAAGCGCTGCAGTTCGGGCTGGCCAATCGGGTCGTGGCCGACGGCCAGGCGCTATCCGCCGCACTGGCGCTGGCACATGAGCTGGCGGCGCTGCCGCAGAGCTGTCTGCGCAACGATCGCCGCTCGGCCTATGATCAATTTGACCTGACGCTGCCGCAGGCGCTGGCGCATGAGTTCAGCCTGGGCATGCAAACCATCGCCAGCGGCGAAACCGATGCCGGTGCATCGCGCTTCGCCGCCGGTGCCGGCCGCCACGGCGGCCGGATCGGATGAACGACATCGATGCAAGGATTCACGACGTGAGCATGGTTCGCCCGCATAAACGCCTTCATCCCTCGCGGCAGTTACCGGCGCCCAGACCCGCCGCCACGATTCTGCTGCTGCGTGACGCCAATGACGGCCCGCAGGTGCTGATGACGCGCCGCTCATTGACAGCCAGCTTTGCGCCCGGTGCTTATGTGTTCCCGGGCGGCGCGCTCGATCCGCAGGACAGTTCGCCACTGGCGCGCCAACTGAGCAACGCCCGCCCCGATCAGAGCGACGAGATTCTGGGCTTCGCGGCGGCAGCCGTACGCGAGGCGTTCGAAGAACTCGGCATCCTGCTCGCGGACGGCGCCGAGCCGGGTGAGATCGCGCGGCTGGCGGCCCAGCTCGATCGCAGCCAGCAGGCCGATTTCTTCGCGCAGATCGCCCAGCACGACCTGAAGCTGGCGCTCGATCAGGTGATGTGGTTCAGCCATTGGATCACCGATCGCGACATGCCCAAGCGTTTCGATGCGCGCTTTTTCGTCGCACGCATGCCCGAGGTGCAGCAGCCGGTAGCCGACGAAAGCGAGCAGTTTGAGCCGACCTGGATCGCGCCGGCCGAGGGACTGGCGCGTCACGAACGCGGCGAATTCAACATCATCTTTCCGACGGTACGCACGCTGCGCCAGCTTGCGCGCTTTGGCAGCGTCGACGAAGTGCTATCGCATGCGCGCGGTCAGTCGCGCGTGTGGACATCGTGTCCGCGCGCCGGCCTGCAACGCGGCAAGGTGGCGCGTTTCAGCGAAGACGAGCTGCCGTTCGGCGAGCTCGAACTGGTCACACCCGACGGCCAGGTCGAACACAGCATCGACTGGCAGCACGAGCGCTGGGTGCCGCTGCTAAGCCACGTACAGCGGCTGACGGCACCCAATCCGGGCCGCATGACCGGCCCCGGCACGAACACCTACCTGATCGGCGAACCCGGCAACTGGCTGGTGATCGACCCGGGCCCGGCCGATGAGGCGCACATCGAGCGCATCGCAGCGGTGGTTGGTGACGGGCTGAAGACGATTGTCTGTACGCATGCCCATCCCGACCATGCACCGGGAGCGCTACTGCTGAAACAACGCACCGGCGTGCCGATCCTGGGTCGCCCGACCGGGCCTGATTTCGACCCGGCGTGGGCCTTCACGCCCGACCGCATGCTGGCCGACGGCGAGCGCTTGCAGATCGCCGACTCGACGCTACGCGTGCTGCACACGCCCGGCCACACCGAGCATCACGTCTGCCTGCTACTGGAGGAAGACGGCCTGCTGTTCTCGGGCGATCACATTCTGAGCGGTTCGACGACCGTCATCACGCCGCCCGACGGCAACATGCTGGCTTACATCGAATCGCTGCGCCGGCTGGCTGGCGAGCCGTTCCACTTCATCCTGCCGGCGCACGGCCACGTGATCACCGACGGCAAGCGCGAGATCGATCGGCTGATCGCGCACCGCTTCGCACGCGAAGCGAAAGTGCTGGCAGCATTGCAGCACACCGGCGGCGGTACGCTCGACGAGCTGGTCGAGTTTGCCTATGACGACGTCGACCGGATCCTGTATCCGGTGGCCAAGCGTTCGCTGCTGGCGCATCTGCTGAAGCTGCGCGATGAAGGGCGGGCCGGCGATGATGGCGGACGATGGATGTTGCTGAGGGCGTGATTGCTGGTCGAGCCAAGTCGATAGTGCCCTGTTTCGCAAGTCTCAGAGAATCGCCTGCAACCCTTTGTCTGCGATCACGTTGAGCAGCTTCAGCGCCGGACCGGTGGGCCTGGTCTCGCCCTGCTCCCATTTGCGCACAGTGGAGGCCGTGGTGTGCAGATGAAGCGCGAAGACCGGCTGGCTGAAGTTCAGGCTTTCGCGCAGCTGCTTGATGTCGAGCGGGCTCAAGTCGCGCACCGGCGGCGGGTTGAGCGCATCGAACTCGCGCATGGTGACCTTGCTGATCGCGCCTGCTTTCTGCAGCGCGGCCAAGTCGGCACGCAGTGATTCAATGATATGTCGCATCGACCTTGCCTGCTTTAAATATACCCGATACGGGTATATTTATCAATGATCGGAAAACCCTTCTGACGAATGCAAGTTTGATTCAGAACCTCGAAGCAAAGACCCACCTCAGGCTCAGCCTGTTGGCTGATCCATTGGGTTGATTGCGCATCGACGACGACGTCGAACCAACCCGGCGCGACGAGAGCGCCGGGTCACGCCTGCCTCAATCCAGCGAGATGCCGAAGCGCTGAATCACCGGCTTCCAACGCACGATTTCCTCGTCGATGTAGGCGGCAAACGCTTTCGGCCCCAAGTCGGCCACGTCAAGGCCTTGCGTGCGATAGGCGCTTGCAACCTCGGGATCCTTCAAGGCTGCGCCGATGTACCGATGAATAGCCTCGAGGATGTCCGGCGGCGTGCCGGCGGTAGTGGCCACGCCGAACCAACCCACCGGCTCGAAATCGATGCCTTGCTCCTTGAGTGTGGGAACGTCAGGCAATGCGCTGCTGCGGCGCGGGCCGATGGTGGCTATGGCCTTGAACTTGCCCGCTTTTACATGAGACACCACGGCCGGGGGCGGTAGCGCGGCCATCTGCACATCGTTGGCAATGAGGGCCGAGATGATCTGCGGTGAGCCAGGGTACGGCACATGCGGGATGTTGGCGGCACCTGAACGCGACACCAGATAGGCCATGTTCAAGTGCCCAAGGGTTCCGGCGCCGGGCGACGCATAGGCCATGCGGTTTTTTGCATCAGCCATCATTTTCAGCAGCCCCGATGCGTCATTTGCCGAGGTGGCATTGCTCGCGACCAGAATGGTCGGCGTTTCGGCGACCAGCGCCACCGGTGCCAGGTCTTTCAAAGGGTCGTAAGGCATCTTCTTGTACAGCAGCACATTGGCGGCTAGCGGCCCCGACGGAGCAAGCACCAAGGTATGCCCGTCCGGCGCGGCCTTGGCAACCTGATCGGTACCGATCATGCCGGCAGCACCCGGCTTGTTCTCCACGACGACCACCTTGCCGGTGGCCTTCTGCACTCGGTCGAAGACCAGGCGGGCGATGGAATCGGGAACCGACCCAGCGGCATAGGGCACAAGAACGCGGACGGTCTTGGATGGCCAGGCACCCGATTGCGCCTGCGCGGCCATCGGCAGTGAAAATGCGAGTGCGAAAAGAATGGAAAAGGCTTTCATGGAAGGTATCCAGAAGTCAGTGGGAGACGGTGACAGGCTGATCTGCAGAGGCGGCGATGCGGGCCCATTCGTCAACCGTGCGGCCCAGGTTTCCGAAGCGGGCGTGGGCCCAGCGCATGACATCGCCCTCTTCGCACCACGGCGCCTGGTCGCCCAGGTACAGCCAGAGGCGCCACAGAAAGCGCCTGCGTGCGGGGTCGGCGTGGTCTTCGTAAGCAGTACGTCCGTGTACGACGGTGTAGTTGTTGACGAACTGGATGTCACCCGGCTCGAAAGCCATCCGCAACGGCATGTCCTCGCGCCGCGCGATCGCGTCGAAGCAATCCAGCGCCGCCGTTTCCGCATCGGTGAGCGGCACCGTCTTCTGCGCTGCACCCAGAATGTATGAGCGGGCATAGCGGCAACTGACGCGACCGTTGCGAGGCACGAACACCGGAATGCGCTCAGTGACCGGTGCCTCGGTGGCCCATTGCTCGGCCTTGCGGTCATATTGAAAGCCACGCAGCAAAACCGGCAGATGCTGGGGATGCGCGCGCAGGATTTCGTTATAGATGGCCGGCGTGCTGACGATGGAACTCTGGCCGCCGGCGAGTGCCTTGCGCACGCACAGCAGCGACACCACATCGCTCGGGTCGCAGTGGTAGTTCAGGTCAGCCTTGCTCTGGTAGCCGCGCACGTTGAGCTGCGAAGCGCTGCCGGAGTAGCCGAAATCGACGCCCATGTCCGTGACGGGGCAGAGAAAGTCAGCGCTGGCGTTCTGCGTCAAGCCTTCGCCGAACAACAGACCGACGGCCCAATAGGCCCGTTGAATCTCTGCAGGCGTCATGTCCTGAACCGGCAGCCCACGCAGCACGACGAAACCACGGCTGGCGAGATCGGCCCGCGCTGCCTCAGCGGTGGGTATGAGAGCCGCCAGCGCAGCTTGCGCCTCAACCCGTTGCAGCGACCGAAAGTCGCGGCCTTCCCAGCGCCGCGTTGCATCGACCAGCGCCGCCGCCTGGGCACCGGTGAGCTCACGCATCCATGAGCGATCTGTTGAGAAATCTCCGCCTTTCCATACGGAGGGGCCGCTGGCCGGACCGGCCGCGGCGATGGCTGTCTCCTGCAACGCTCGTCTCCTGCGAGATCAATGAACGGCGCAAGTGTGAGTGTTGCCTACCCTGGCGAAAAGCGAAAAAATGGCGGTAGAGTTTAACCAAAGGTTAATCAATGAATCTGCGCCACCTGGAGGTGTTCCGCCATGTCATGCAGACCGGCTCGGTGCGGGGAGCGGCTGCCATTTTGCGAATTTCCGACGCTGCGGCGAGCAAACTACTCTCCACCGCCGAGCGCCGCATGGGATTGGTATTGTTCGAGCGCACCCGCGGTCGCCTGGTGCCGACCCCCGAGGCAAGGCGGCTCTACGAAGACGTGGAGCAGTTGTGGGGCCGTGTCGAGCGCATCGAGACGCTGATCCACTCGCTGGCGCAGCCAGCCGGCGGCACGCTCCATCTTGCAAGTTCACCCAGCTTCGGCGTGACCGTATTGCCTCAAGCGGCCACCCGGCTGTTAGCCGACATGCCCGACCTCACGATCAATGTCGACCTGATGATTCCTCATTTGCTGCTGCAGAATCTGGTCGAAGGGGTCTCTGACGTAGGCATTTCGTTCAATCCGCGGCAGCACCCGAGTCTGGAGATCATCGAGCGCATGCACTGCAGCTTGGTCTGCGTGATGCCGGCCACTCACGCGCTAGCCAGCCGCAAGCTCATCCGCGCCGCCGACTTGCCCGGCCATGCGGTCGTGTCTTTCCCCTTGGCGCGCGACTATGGGCTCTCGGACGAAGCCTTGTTCGGCCGGCATAGCGACAAGATCGCTCGCCGCCTGAACGTACGTTCCGGTCAGACCGCCTGCTGGTTCAGCCTCGCCGGCGTTGGCCTGGCCATCGTCGATGCTGCTACGGTTGCCGGCGCGGCCTTTCCAAATCTCGTGATCCGACCGTATCGGTGCGATGCCAAGGTAGAAATTCTACTGCTGCGTCATCGAGACAGGCCATTGTCTCGGGCAGCGGCCGAGTTCTGCGCGTCGTTTGTTTGCACCTGGGACGAGCTGTCTCAAACCGTGCCCTAGACTGAAGTTTAGTCAATGCTCAATCCGACGCAACGGGCCAGCCCTTATGAGCGGAACAACGCCTTCCAGTACTGCTCATCCGGAAGAATGCGCCGGCCATGGGCATCGACCTTGTCCATGTATGCGTGGAAATTCTTCCGCTCCTGTTCCGAAAGAACACTGAGCAATTCCGACTCGATCTTCCACCTGATCGCGTCGATTTCCGTATAGACCTTCGCCCCTCGCCGGGTCAGCACGAGCACGCTGCGACGGCCGTCGGCCACGTCGCTGTTGCGCTGTACCAGTTGCTTGGCGACCAGGTTATCGACGGCCCGCGTCACCTTGTAGGCTTCGATGCTCATCCGCTTCGCGACTTCGGTCGGAGAAGTCGGCTGCAGACTGCCGATCGTGATCAGGGCGCGCCAGGACGGCAAGGTCAAGCCAAAACGGCGCAGGAACAGTTTCGCGACCGGTTTCGTGCTCAGCGCCGCGAGCCTGGAAAAACGGAAGGTGATGCGCCTTTCGAGCCGCATGCTGGCTGGCTCGCTGCCGGATCGCTCCGGGGCCTGAATCGCCTGTGCGCGCATGGCCGCCGCGTCGCCGCATTCCGCTGGATCAGGCGCCCCGGCCGACCGATCCACAGCATCGAGCGGGCTGCGCTCGCGGCTCGCCAACCTCGCCAGCAGATCAACCAGCGTTCGCCGCTCGTCGGGCTGGAGCGGGGACAGCCATTGCCGCATCGTGCGCTGGACAGCCGCCGCGGATTGCCGGAGCAGCCCCGCCCCGTCCTCGGTCAAGCTCACCAGCAATCCGTTCCTGCCGGCTCCCGAGCCGGGGCGTTCAACGAGTCCTCGTGCCGCCAGCCGTCGGATCAATTCGCCCGTGGTCGCGCGATCGTATCCCAGCGCCCTTCCGATCGCAGCCTGGCTGAGGCCCGGCTGCGACTCCAGAACCATCAGGATGCTGTGTTGAGGCGCCGTGAGTCCGAATTCGGCGAAGTGCTCATTGAACAGAGCGGAGGAGACCTGATGCGCGTGTCTGAGCAGCAAGTCCGGTCGTGTCCGGATGGCGGGCGGCAGCTCGATCATCGAGACAGTATCTCATCACCATGATCAATCGATCCTGATCCCGTTGGCCTTGATCAGCGCCCGCCATTTCTCGTTCTCGCTGGCAATCAGCTTGGCGAAAGCCTCAGGCCCTTCGCCAGCAGCATCCGATCCGAGCCCCGCGATGCGCTTCTTGACGTCGGCATTGGCAAGAATCCCGCTTACCACGGTGTTCAGCCGCTTGATGACGTCGGGCGGCGTCCCGGTCGGCACGACCAAGCCGAACCAGGCACTGAAATCGAAGCCGGGCACCGCCTCGGCAACGCTCGGAACATTTGGCATCAACGGGGTGCGGGCTGCGGTCGATACCCCCAATACCTTGATCTTCCCCGAGGCAAGGTGCTGCACGATCGGCGGCGCGTCAATGAACATGAAGGACACGCGTCCCCCCAGCAGATCGACGAGCGCGGGCGCGCCTCCCTTGTAGGGCACGTGCACCATGTCGGCACCGGTGGCGGCTTTGAGCAGTTCACCGCCAAGATGCGGCGGGCTGCCGGCGCCGAACGAGGCATACGTCAAGGTACCGGGCTTGGCCTTGGCCAGCGAGATCAACTCGCTCACGGTGGACACCGGAAAATCGGCGCTGGCCGCCAGAAAGAACGGTTGATACACGACCAGCGTAACGGGTTCGAAGTCGGTCAGCGGGGCGTACTTCAGGCCCGAGCGCAGGTGTGGTGTGATGGTCAGGATGCTGGTCGCTGCCATGAACAAGGTATAGCCGTCGGCAGGCGACCTGGCTGCCTGCTCGGCAGCGATCGTACCCGTCGCGCCGGGCTTGTTCTCGACGATGACGTTCTGCCCCAGTTCGGCCGTCATCCGATCGGCGAGAAGGCGCGCGATGATGTCGGTTCCCCCGCCGGCAGCGTACGGCACGATCAGGCGTATCGGCCGCTCGGGCCAGGAGGCGGCGATGACGTCTGCCGTAACGAGGCCCATTACAGATGCGGCCAGCACGATTCGAGCGAACAGTCTGCGGATCATCGATACCTCCTGTCATGAAATCCAGGTGGGGCGAACTGCTGCGGCAGCACCCTAGCTGCCGCCGCCGGGCATGTCTGCGGTCGTTTCAGTCAGAGGCAAGAAGGCGCTCGATCGCGCTGGTGCGGGGCAGACCGAACTCGGACCATCGCTGGGCGACGCTGCGCAGCGTCGCCTCGTCGAGGGTCACTTCGCGAGGCTTGGCATCCCATTCGAACGGAATGCAGGCATCCATGATCACCTTGCTCATGATGTACCGGCTCGATTTGTCGAGACTGGGATCGAGAGCCGATGCACGACCACGATCGATGAGCTGCATCGATCGCTTCGGATCGAAGCGTACTGAAAGCGCCCACCAGACACGCCCGAGGTCGTCTGCGGGAATGTCGTCATCGACCAGAATGACCCCCTTGAGGCCGTAGTGGGCGATCGCCGTCAGACCGACCAGATTCGAATGGCCCGGATACATCTGCTTGATCGAAATGACGGCCCAGAACCAGCCGCATGATTCGGGCAGCACGTACACGCCGGAGATGCCCGGGATTCTTCTCGTTTCCAGCTCGTGCCACAGCATCGCACTGCGATTGATCGCCTGGATCATGTGGCAGTCATTGACGGGCTTGCCGATGGTGCTGGCCCAGAAGATCGGATCGTCGCGCTGCAGCACGCGTTCGATCGTGATCGT
>JAFKGG010000012.1 GCA_017307915.1 Burkholderiales bacterium
CTGCTGGGGCTGACGGCGGCGATGGGCGTGTCCGGCGCCATCGTCGCGCTGGCCCCGAACTACTTCACCTACCTGCTGGGCCGCGCGCTGATCGGCGTGGTCGTCGGTGGCTTCTGGTCCATGTCGGCGGCCACTGCGATCCGGCTGGTTCCGGCGCGCGATGTGCCGCGCGCCCTGGCCATCGTCAACGGCGGCAATGCGCTGGCCACCGTGGTGGCCGCGCCGCTGGGTGCCTACCTGGGCGCGGTCATCGGCTGGCGCGGTGCGTTTCTGTGCCTGGTGCCGGTATCGCTGATTGCGCTTGCCTGGCAATGGAAAACTCTGCCTTCCATGCAAGCCGGCGCGCGTGTGCCCGGCATTGGCAATGTATTCAAGGTTTTCACGCTGTTCGCGCGGCCCGGCGTCATGCTGGGCATGCTGGCCGGCAGCCTGCTGTTCATGGGGCAGTTCTCATTGTTCACCTATGTGCGGCCGTTCCTCGAGACGGTGACGGGCGTGCATGGCGCCACGATATCGCTGCTCTTGCTCGTGGTCGGCGCGGCTGGCTTCATCGGCACGGTGCTCATCGGGCGCGTTCTGCAGCGCGGGTTCTACCAGACGCTGATCGTCGTTCCGCTGTTGATGGCCGCGACGGCGCTAGCCTTGATCGCCTTCGGCGGCTGGATCGCAGCCGTCGTCGTGCTGCTGGGCCTGTGGGGCTTGACCGGTACCTCCGCGCCCGTGGGCTGGTGGGCCTGGATCGCCAAGGTGTTCCCGAAGGACGCCGAAGCGGGCGGCGGCTTGTTCGTCGCTGTGGTCCAGATGTCGATTGCGCTGGGGTCCACCGTGGGCGGCCTGCTGTTCGACCACAGTGGCTACCAGAGTACTTTCATCGTGAGCGCCGTACTGCTGGCGATCTCCGCAGTTCTGACGCTCATGACCGCGCGCAAGTCGGCGGCGCATGCCTGAGCGCTCCTCACCGGCTATGATCACTGTGCGGACCCGCAGGCCGCTGTCGCTCGCCGAGCCATGGTTCCAGAGGGTGGCGTGTACTAGGCCTCGCGGGACTTCTTGGCGTGATCTGAGGACATACCCATGGATCGTCGAAGATTTTTCGCCGCCGGCGCCGGACTGGGATCGGCTCTGATCGCTGGATCGCTCCTGCCCGACACGACCGTCCTGGCGCAGACACTGCCGAATTCCCGAAAGGAATCCCTCATGCCCAATGCGCAACGCGGCGCGGGCCGCAAGACCCGTATGTTCATTACCGGTTCTGCCGATGGCCTGGGCCACGCCGCGGCCAAGACGCTGCTTGCCGATGGCCATGAAGTCGTCGTGCATGTCCGCTCCCAGGCGCGGATGCCGGCCGTGAAGGAACTCGTGGACCAAGGTGCAATCGCGACGATCGGCGATCTGTCAGATCTCGCGCAGATCCGCGACCTCGCGCGTCAGGTCAACGACATTGGGCGGATGGATGCCGTCATCCACAACGCCGGCATCATCTCCGGCCCCCAGGTGCTGGTGGTCAACGTCGTCGCGCCGTATCTGCTCACGGCGCTGGTTCAGCGTCCCAGGCGTCTGATCTACCTGAGCAGCAGCATGCACAGAGGCGGCCGGGCCAGCCTGTCCGGCATGGACTGGACGGGGCGCACCTCCACGGGCAGCTACTCGGACAGCAAACTGTTCGTCACCGCGCTGACAGCTGCCGTGGCGCGGCTGTGGCCCGACGTATACAGCAATGCTGTCGACCCAGGCTGGGTGCCGACCAGAATGGGAGGCGCCGGAGCTCCGGACGACCTGCGACTGGGACACCTGACGCAGGAATGGCTTGCCACCAGCGATGACCGCGAGGCGCTGACCAGCGGCGGCTACTGGCATCACCAGCGTCGCCAGGAGCCGCATCCTGCCGTCAACGACATCCGATTCCAGGATCTGTTGCTGGCCGAACTCGCACGCGCCACCGGCACCAAGCTGGCCTGATGGCATCCATGGAATTCCCTGCATGAAAAAACCCTGGTCTCGTCTCCTCACTACCTTGGTCGGTATCGCTATCCTCGGCATCCTGTGTGTCTTCGCCGGCGGTTTATCGTTGATTCAATCTTCCAACCGCGGATCGCGGAGACCATCATGACCGTCAAAGCCTATGGCGCCCACGCGGGCGACCAACCCCTACAGCCGCTGGATATCACTCGCCGCGCCCCCGGCGTGCACGACGTGCAGATCGCCATCGCCTGCTGCGGCGTGTGCCACTCCGACATCCATCAGGTGCGCTCCGAGTGGGCGGGAACGCTCTATCCCTGCGTGCCGGGCCACGAAATCGTGGGCCGCGTCACGGCGGTGGGTGCGCACGTGTCCAAGCACAAGATCGGCGACCTGGTCGGCGTGGGCTGCATCGTCGACAGCTGCCAGCATTGCGCTGATTGCAATGAAGGGCTGGAGAATTACTGCGCCCAGATGGTTGGCACCTACAACGGCTCGACACCAGACGCGCCCGGCCACACGCTAGGCGGTTACTCGCAACAGATCGTGGTGCATGAGCGCTACGTGCTGCGCATTTGTCATCCCGAAGCGCAACTGGCTGCCGTGGCACCGCTGCTGTGCGCGGGCATCACCACCTACTCGCCGCTGCGCCACTGGAAAGTGGGGAAGGGCCACAAGGTGGGTGTCGTCGGTATCGGCGGCCTGGGTCACATGGGCATCAAGCTGGCGAACGCGATGGGCGCGCACGTGGTGGCGTTCACTACGTCGCCGTCCAAGCGCGAGGCGGCCAAGGCGCTTGGCGCGCATGAGGTCGTCGTGTCGCGCAACGCCGATGAGATGGCGGCGCACGCCAAGAGCCTCGACTTCATCCTCGATACGGTGGCAGCCCCGCACGATCTCGACGCGTTCTTCGCGCTGCTCAAGCGCGACGGCACGATGACGCTGGTGGGGGCACCGGCCTCGCCGCATCCGTCGCCGGAGGTGTTCAGTCTGATCATGAAACGGCGCAGTCTGGCTGGTTCGATGATCGGCGGCATTCCCGAGACGCAGGAGATGCTGGATTTCTGCGCCGAGCATGGCATCGTGGCGGATGTCGAGATGATTCGCGCCGGGCAGATCAACGATGCCTACGAGCGAATGCTCAAGGGCGATGTGAAGTATCGCTTCGTCATCGACTGCGCATCGCTGGCGGCGTGATCGAAGGGAACCTCGCGCTCGCTTGGCCACGCCGCTATCGGTCCAGGCGGGAATAGCAGTACCCAACGCCAAAAGGAGCACCCATGGAAAAGAGCGTCAATGAGCTTTTCCAGCGATACCAGGAATTTTTCCGCCGAGGTCTGAAGAACGAGGCGGATATGGAGCAGGTCGCATCGTCCTATGCTACCGCCTTCATCGCGGCCTCTCCCGCGGGCGTGAGCGTCGGTCAGAACGATGAGCAACTGAAACAGGTCATGCGCCAAGGGTTCGAGCGTTATCGCCAGATCGGTACGAAGGATATGACCCTGCGTCATGTCCGCGTCGACCCGATCGACGAGCACCATTGCGTTGCCCACGCAGCTTGGACAGCGACCTATGATCGGGGCGCTGCCCCGGATGTTTCCATCGATTTCGACGTTCACTACCTCGTGCAGCAGCTTGACGATGGGCCAAAGATATTTGGCTGGGTGTCGGGCGATGAACAGGCTCTTCTCAGGCAGCACGGCATCATCTGATGCGGTGAGTCATCACCGAAGGCGCTGGCTGCGTCAGCCAGCGGCGGAATGTTCCTCTGCCGCCGGCACCGAGAAGCGGAAGCTGGCCCCGGGTCCTGAGGCTTCGCTCAGAGTGATGCTGCGGCCATGCAGTTCGAGGATCCGATGCACGATGCGCAGGCCAAGCCCGCCGCTGCGGCGTGCCCCGCCCACGGTGAACGGCCGTTGGAACAGACTCTCGCGCAATGCCTCGGGAATGCCCGGCCCGGTGTCGCTGACCGTTACGTCCAGGCCCTCTCTGGACGAAGCAATCCCGACCTCGATGCGCCCGCCCTCGGGGGTGTGGCGCAAGGCGTTGTCGAGCAGGTTGCTCAGCACCCGTTCGATCATGCCCAGATCCGCCTGAGCGGCAGGCAATTGTGGCGGAAACTTCGCTGTCATGGCGATGCGCTTGGCCTCGGCCCGCAGTTCGAACTTCTGGAATACGTCCTGCACGAGGTCGGTCATTGAAAACGGTTCGGGCTCCGGCTGAACGAATCCGTACTCCAAGCGCGCCAGTTCGAACAGTTCTTGCGCCAGCGCACCCACCTTGCGGCTCTGGTCGAGCGCGATGCCCAGGTAGCGTCGGCGCTCCGGCGCGTCCAGCATCTCATCCTTGAGCAGCAGGGTCTCCAGGTAACCGTGCAGAGACGACAGCGGCGTGCGCAGGTCATGCGAGATGTTGGCGATCAGCTCGCGCCGCTCCTGGTCCTGCCGCGTCAATGCTCGCCACTGCTCGCCGATGCGAGCCACCATCTGCCGGTAGGCCGTGTCCAGCACGGCGATCTCGTCGCGGCTGTCGCCGGCCGACGGCGGTGCAGGGGCCGGCAAGGTGGGCGGCGTGCCATGCATGTCGAAGCCGCTTACCGATTCGGTCAGCCGACGCAGAGGCCGCGTGATCAGCGCAAAGGCCACGAGGCCTGCCGCCAGGCACAGCAGCGCCACCAGGCCGATCGACCACAGCGCGGTCTTGAGCACCGCGTTAGCCGAACCGCGGGCCGCCAGCAGATCGTGCGCCTCGCCCAGCAGCACGACGTAGATACAGCCGACTTCGCGTC
>JAFKGG010000395.1 GCA_017307915.1 Burkholderiales bacterium
AGCACCGGCCCCGCGCATGACCATCAAGGCCAGCGGGCGGGCTTCGGTCCGATCCGCACAAACAGGCCGGATATAAGACCGCAGCCGTTTACCGCTCAGTCAGAACTTCAAGAACTCGCTTGCCACACGGGAGGCGTCCATATAAGACAACATGCTCAAGTGGTTCGATGCTTGCCGTATTGGCCTGATGACCGTCGTCGCGATCTTCGCGGCGGGCGCTTCCGCACAAACGATCCGATTGGGCACGGCAAACGTGACCCAGCAGACGCATACGATCACCTACAGCTCCGTGCCGTCCACCTACTTCTGGAAAGAGGAGGGGTTGAATGTTCAGTTGATCGGCCTGGCCGGCGCCAATGCCACCATAGAGGCCCTGGACGCCGGACAGGTTGACGTCGCGGTGCCGGCCACCTCGGCGGTCTTCGCGTTGCTGCAGGCGCGACCGCAATCCGATCTGGTGGCGTTCTATACGTTCACGAACTCCTTCAATGCACTGCCGGCGGTACCCAAGGACAGTCCGATCCGTCGCGTGCGTGACCTGATGGGCAAGACCATCGGGGTACAGAACCTCGCCAACTCCCAGGTCGCCTTGACCCGTGCCATGGTCAAGCTCGATGGAGGTGATCCCGCGGCTCTGAAGTTCATTGCGGTCGGAGAAGGCGTCGAGGCCGTGCGGGCCTTGCAGACCAAGCAGGTCGATGCCGTCGCCCTCTTCGATTCCCTCTATGCGCTGATCGAGGCGGAGGGCGTGCCGTTGCGGATCCTTGAAAGCGACCAGGTGCAGAGCGATAAGGTCGGCTTCGTTGGCGTGCTGGTGACGAAACGCGCGTACTTCGAGCAGAACCGGGAGGCCCTCACTCGGCTCGCCCGTGGTGTCGCCAAGGCATCGGTGTTCGCCAAGCACAATCCGCAGGGCGCCGTACGAGTGCATTGGGCGATGTTTCCCGTGACCCGGCAGCGCGGCGTCAGCGAAGAAGCAGCCATGCGGCGCAGTCTGCTGCCCATGCAGGCGCGATTGCAGAACGTGCATGAGGTTGGCGGATTGTGGGGCAACGCCACGCCGGAGCAGATCGCCGGATATCAGCAATTGCTTCTCGAGGGCGGAGTGCTCAAGCAGCGTGTCGATACGTCCCGGCTGTGGAACCCGAGCCTGCTCAAGGAAATCAACAACTTTGACCGCAAGTCGGTCGAAAAACTTGCTGAACAGGCCAAATGACGATGACGAAGACCGTGGAACGCAAACCACTGGATGCGCCGATTCGCATCTGGTACCAGCTGGTTGCCTCCGAAAACCGGATGAGCAATTCCATCGCGGCCACCGGCCGGGTGTGCGCGCGCGCTGCCGCAAAGGGAACCCAGGTGGAGGTGCGAGGGACCCGTCATGGGGCGCTGGGCGACCAGTTCAGATTCTTCTGGCACTACGACGTTCGGGAGATCATCGACAACGGCCTGGCGGTGCGCGGCGGCGGCCAGTATGACGCCTTCGTCATCGCGAATTCGCTGGATCCAGGTCTCGTAGAGCTGCGCGAGATACTGGACATACCCGTACTGTCGTTTATGGAGGTGTGCTGCTTCACCGCCTGCACGCTGGGAGACCGATTTGCGCTGATCTCTCCCAATGCGCGGATGAATCCCCATTATGAGTCGATCGTCCGCAGCTATGGTCTGCACAGCCGCCTGGCTGCGATCGAGCCCTTGCTGTTCAACAACATCAGTCGCTTCGACGAAGTGTTCACCGATCAGCAGGTGGGCGCCGAACTGGCCGAACAGATGGATGCGGCGTGCCGGCGCGCTGTTGATCGCGGCGCGGAGGTGATCATCATGTGCGGCCCTTCGGCATCCTATGCTTCGTTGAACGGCATGTTCGAATATCAGGGCGCGATCGTACTGGACGCCTACAGCCTGGTGGTGAAGGCCGCCGAAGCCATGGTCGCGATGCACCGGCTGACGGGGCAGGCCGCCAGCAGGCGTCTGCTCTATCAGTCGCCCCCGCAGGAACTGATCCGTCAATGCGCGCAGGTCCGGAACATAGAGGTTCTGCGCAATGGCTGAGAATCGGATCTTTGCTTCAGGTCTTCGCTTTCCGGAGGGGCCCATCGCACTGCCCGATGGTGGGCTGCTGGTCTGCGAGGTCGCCGGCGGACGCCTGACGCAACTGGATCCGAGCGGCAATGCGACGATCGTCGCCGACCTGGGCGGGGGGCCGAACGGCGCCGCGCTCGGTCCGGACGGCCGCTGCTACGTCTGCAACAGCGGCGGCTTCGCATGGTTCGAGCGCGACGGGCGTCTGATGCCGGGTTCGGCGCCGCAGGGATACGAGGGGGGATGGATAGAAGCCGTCGACCTGAGCACGGGAAGGCGCGAAGTGCTCTACCGGGAGGTGGCGGGCATCCCGCTTCTGGGGCCCAATGACCTCGTGTTCGACGGCGAGGGCGGCTTCTGGTTCACCGACCACGGCAAGCAACGCAAGCGATCCCGCGACCGGGGAAGCGTCTGCTACGCGCGCGCTGACGGCTCGGGCATCGTCGAATGCGTCTCTGGCCTGGAGGGACCCAACGGCATTGGCCTGTCTCCCGACGGGCGCCGGCTGTACGTCTCCGAGACGCCTACCGCGCGTTTGTGGGCCTTCGACGTGCAGGGGCCGGGTCGGTTGGCCAGAAGTGCCGGCACCTTCGATGGCCGGCGTGGCGAGCTCGTCATCGGGCTCGGTGGCTACCATCTGTTCGATTCGATGGCGATCGATCGCGAGGGAAATGTCTGGCTGGCCACATTACCCACCGGAATCTCGGTCGTCTCGCCGGACGGCAGGCTCCTGCGCACGATTCCTTTCCCGGACCAGTTCACGACCAATCTCTGTTTCGGCGGAGATGGGCGGCGAACCATCTATGTGACGCAGTCCTCGCTTGGCCAGATCTGTGCGTTGGACGCCGAGTCTGAGGGGCTCGCGCTTCACTTTGAAGCGACGCTCCAGGAAAATGCAGCTGCGCTGAGACTGTGAGGCAAAGAGGATCGAATGGCCAGAGCTTCAAGAAAGCTGAGAGTGGACGATGTGCCGGCGGATGCCGATTCGGACAACCGCTACGAGATTGTGCGTGCCGCCGCCAGGGCGTTCATGGTCAATGGCTACGCCGGGACCAGTATCGACATGGTGGCTGACGAGCTGGGCTGCACGAAGGGCCGGATTTACTACCAGTATCAAGGCAAGGCGGACCTCTTCTTCGATGTACAGAGGGAAGCCATGCGGATGAACATCGCCGTGATCGAGCCCTACGTCAACGCGCAGGGCAGCGCCTACGAACGCCTGCGAAGCATGATCGAAAAGCAGATTCTGCTGAACATGGCCGAACAGCCGTTCCAGCGCGTTCTGGTCCAGGGCGTGGAAATGCATCTGGAAGGCAGTACCACGCCCGCGCAGCGCGAAGTGCTGAACATGCTGATTCAGCGGCGCGATGAATACGAGCAGCACTTCGTGACGGTGGTTTCCCAGGGCGTGAAGAGCGGGGAGTTCCGGGCCGTCGACCCCCGTCTGTTCGTCAAGGTGATGCTGGGGTCGATCATCTGGCTGACGGTGTGGTACCGCCCGCGGCCGGACGAGACGCAGCCGAAGCGCGAGCGCCTGGCGAGCGAGATGACGGATTACATGCTGCAAGGCTTGAAGCCTGAAGTGGCCGCGGAAGTGCGAACCCGATGATGGCGGCACTGCGAACGACATGAGGAGACGACGTGATCACTGAGGTTGGTTTTCTGGGGCTTGGCGTGATGGGCCGCCCGATGGCTGAGAACCTGGCTTCCGCCTTTGATGGGCGGGTGAAGGTGTACGACAGTGACGCCGAGCGGGTGGCGGCGCTGTCGAAGCACGAGGCCTGGGGTCAGCGGCTGAGCGGTGCCTGCGGTCTGCAGGACTTCGCCGGCTGCGGCGTGGTGGTCACCATGCTGCCCAACAGTCTGATCACGAATCAGGTGATCCTGGGGCACGAGGGCCGGCCCGGATTGTTGCAGGTGTTGCGCCCGGGAGCGGTCGTCATCGACATGGGCTCGTCCAATCCGGACGACACGCAGCGGCTTGCCCGGCGGCTCGAGCAAGCGGGGCTGCATTTCGTCGATGCTCCGGTGTCGGGAGCGGTGACCAAGGCTCGCACTGGCAAGCTGTCGATCATGATCGGAGGCGATGATGCCATCGTCGAACGTGTCCGACCGTTGCTCGAATGCATGGGTGACACGCTCATTCGTACCGGCCGGGTCGGATCGGCGCATGCGCTGAAGGCATTGAACAACTACGTTTATGCTGCCGGATTGCTCGCCGTATGCGAAGCGACGGCGCTTGCGCGAAGCATGGGCATCGACCCGCAGATTCTCGCGACGGTTCTGAATGCGTCGAGCGGGCGCAATGTGGCGAGCGAAACCAAGCTGGTCCAGCACATCATTCCCGCCCAGTTCAATGCCGGTTTCGCGTTGCGTCTTCAAGCCAAGGATCTCGCTACCGCCGATCAGGTCCGGCGCACGGCAGGGGTCGAGGCGCCGCAGCTATCGCTATGCGCCGCGCTGTGGGCGGATGCCGAACGCACCTTGCCCCCGGGAGCCGACAACACGGCTCTCTATGAGTTCATCTCGACGCGTTCGCGTGATCCGGGCGACCGGAAAGAAGTGGGCGCAGCCGTCTGACGGGGCAAGCGCCCACAACGACATCCAAACTCCGATGGAAAGCAGTTCATGTCCCTCATTGAAGTCCGCAAGCGCAATCTGACGATAGAGACCACCTACCACGAAGGCGGGCCCGCGCCTTCGCAACCCCTGAAGCTGGCCGCTGCCTGCGCGGTGATTCGCAATCCCTATGCAGGGCGCTATGAAGCGGATCTCATGCCCTTCATGGCCGAACTGCGCAGCCTGGGCTCGGACCTGGCAAGTGAGCTGGTAGCGGCGCTGGGCGGCGTCGAGCAGGTGGAGGTTTACGGCAAGGGCGCCATTGTCGGCGTCGACGGGGAACTCGAACACGGTGCAGTCTGGCACGAGGCTGGCGGTTGGGCGATGCGCGAGGTGCTTGGCCAGCCGAAGGCCATCGTTCCTGCGAGCAAGGCCGTGGCCTCTGCGGGCTACCGGATGATGATTCCGGTTCATTACATCCACGCATGCTATGTGCGCAGCCACTTCACAGGCTTGGAGATCGGGATCGTCGATGCACCCCGCCCGCGCGAGATTCTGTTCGCGCTCGTGATGGGAACGGGCGGGCGCGTCCATGCGCGTGTCGGCGGCCTGACGACCGACAAGGTGTCCGTAGGGGATGGTCAACGCTGAGACAAGGACGAGACAGCAACATGGCGTATTCCGACTTGAGCAAACCGGATTTCCCGGATGGCGTGGCGGTTGTGATCGGGGGAAGCGGTGGTATTGGCGAGGGAGTCTGCGAACTGCTCGCACAATCCGGGGCTGACGTCGCCATCACCTATCGCTCCAATCGGGAGCGAGCCGAAGCGGTCGCCAGCCGGATCCGCGATCTTGGCCGCGTGGCACAGTGTCACGCGCTGGATCTCACTGACGGATCGTCCGTCGCGGCTGCGTTCGAGGCCATTCATGCCGCGCAGGGGCGTATTCATACGGTGGTCTTCGCATCCGGCGCCGACATCAGCATGGCGTATGTGGCCGATGTCGATCCGGTGGAATGGCACCAGACCATCGACAGCGATCTCCATGGTTTCTTCCACGTGGTCAAGGCGGCCCTGCCCCATCTTCGCAATGGCGGGGGGTCGATCGTGGCGCTGAGTTCGGCGGGGATCGACCGGCATCCGCCGAAGGACATTCTGTCGGTGGCGCCGAAAGCCGGCATCGAGGCACTGATCAGAGGCATTGCCCGTGAAGAGGGGCGTTATGCGGTTCGCGCCAACTCGGTGGCGCCGGGGGTGGTGGAGGCCGGACTGTTCCACCGCCTGGCGGCACAAGTGACGCCTGCGTTCATCGAGGCCATGAAGCGGAACGCCGCTCTGCGCCGATTTGGGACGGTGGGGGAGGTGGCGCAAGTAGTGGTGTTCCTGGCCTCAGCCAAGGCCGCTTTCGTCACCGGCCAGCACGTCGCGGTGGACGGAGGGTATTCGGTATGAGCGACGGCCTGGAAGCTTCGGTCACGCGGCTCGACGGGCTTACGCTCGGCGCGGCGCTGCGCCATACCGCCCAACTTCATGGCGAACACGAAGCGATCAAGTCCGGCGAGCGGGTGCTGACGTTCGCGCAATTCGACACGGCAGCCGACCGGCTGGCCGAGGGGCTGCTCGCTCTGGGCGTATGCCGGGGCGACCATGTAGCCGTATGGCTGAACAACTCGATCGAGTGGGCGCTGACGCTCTGCGCCTGCGCGAAGATCGGGGCGGTGCTGATTCCCATCAACACGCGCTATACGCCTTCGGAAGCCGGATACATCCTGGCCCAGTCCGACGCCAAGGCGCTGGTGATGACTCGCCACCTCTGGAAGCGAGACTACCTGGAATCACTGGGCGAGATTGCGCCCGGCGTCGCCATCGCAAACGGAAAGACGCTCGACCTGCCCCAGTTGCCGGCATTGCGCCATCTGGTGTTCGTCGGCGACGGTGGGCCGCCTGCCAGCCACCGCTTCGAGGCGCTGCTGCAACGTCCACCCAGTGGAGCGCTTGCGGCGGCCGAGGCGCAAGTACAGCCCGACGATCCCTTGCTGATCTGCTACACGTCCGGCACGACCGGCAAACCCAAAGGTGCGATGCATAACCACAGGGTGATCAAGCAGGCTACACGGGTGGGGCTGGCTTGCGGCTTGCAGCCGGGCGGCCGTGTGCTGGGCCACATGCCGGTCTACCACGTTGCCGGCCTGTACATGGGGCTGGTGCCGGCGCTCACCCTCGGTGCCTGCTTCATCGTGATGCCGCAATGGGATGCGAACGAGGCGCTTGCGCTGATCGAACGCGAGCGGATCACCATGTTCGGCGGCATCCCGACGCACTTCGTGGATCTGGTTGCCTCTTCATCCGTTCATCAACGTGATCTGTCTTCGCTCGAAATCGCGTGGATCGGCGGCTCCCCGGTCATGCAGGCGACCTTCGAGGGGTTCATGAAGACGCTGGGTCTCAAGCATCTGCTGTCGACCTACGGCATGACGGAGAACACGATCTCCACCACTTTCAATCGCCTGGATGACCCGGTGTCGATCTGCTGCCAGAACAAGGCCAGGATTCTGGGGCAATGCGAAGTGCGCATCGTCGATACGGCGACCTGTGAGCCGCTACCGGTCGGTGAGATCGGCGAAGTGTGGTGCCGCGGCGAGACGGTGATGATGGGCTACTACCGGAACACTCAGGCCACCGCGGAAACGATCACGCCCGAGGGCTGGCTGCGAACCGGCGACCTCGGCCGTTTCGACGAGGCGGGGTATCTCAGTATTACCGGCCGCGCCAAGGAGATGTACAAGAGCGGCGGAACCAACGTCTATCCGGCTGAGATCGAACAGCATCTGGCACGCCACCCTGCCATCAAGATCGCGGCGGTCGTTGGCGTTCCTGACGAACGTCTGGGTGAGGTCGGGTATGCGTTCGTGGAACTTCACCCGGCCGCGGAACTGAGCGCTGCGCAAGTGGTCCAGCATTGTCGCGGCGTGCTGGCTGATTACAAGATTCCTCGCCACATCAGCTTCGTCGCGGAGATGCCGCGCACGGTCACGGGGAAGATCCCCAAAGGCGAGCTGTATCAGCGAGCTTTGCTTCTGATCGCGCCGGCTCGCGGCGCCGCGTAGACGCGGCCGCCGCGCCGCGGATCAACCGAAGCGGAACGCCGAGAGTATCGTTTTCATCACTTCCTCCGAGTAGACCTTGCGGCCCTCGGAGTCGGCGCCGGCGCCGGCGGCGACCATCAGCGGCAGCAGGTGTTCCTCGCCGCCTGGCGGGTGGCTGTCGCGGGCATTTGGCGCGGCCGCCCATTCGCGCAGCAGAGCCTCACGCCGTTGCGGATCACTCTCGACCGCTGCGCTCAGCCACGCGTCGAAGTTGGCCGAGGCCGGTGTGTAGCGCGGATCGCCGTAGCCGCGCATGTTGTGTAAGCTCATGCCGCTGCCGATGATGAGCACGCCTTCGTCACGCAGCGTGGCCAGGGCGCGGCCGGCCTCGATGTGCGCGGCCGGATCCAGGTCGCGGCGCAGCGAGAGCTGGATCACCGGCACTTCGGCCTGCGGGAACATCAGCTTGAGCGGGATGAACATGCCGTGATCGAAGCCGCGCGCGGGGTCGACGTGCGCCGGGATGCCGTCGTGCCCCAGCAACTGTGCGATGCGTGCGGCCAGCGCCGGGTCGCCCGGCGCCGGATAGGTCAGCTCATAGGTGTGCGCCGGAAAGCCGTAGTAGTCATAGATCAGCGGCGGGTGCGCGTGGCCGGTAAGGCTGAAGGCCGGCTCCAGCCAGTGGCCGGAAACCAGCACGATCGCGCGCGGCGTCTGCGGCAAGGTGTCGGCAACGCCCTTGAGGAAGGCGGCCATGCGGTCCCAGGCGTCGGGCGGGTTCCAGTCCATGAAGAAACAGGGGCCGGCGCCGTGGGGAACGAAAAAGGTGGGCATGCGCGCGCCGCTGGTCGCGGCGGCGGTGCCGGTGGCGGAGAGGGTGTTCGGGCTCATGCCCGCCAGTATGAGCCCCTCTCCCGGAGAAGGGAATTGGTGCTTCGGAGGCGCCTCAGCGCTTCGCCTTGTAGAGCCCGATGAGCTTGCGCGCCTTGTCGCGGTCGCTGGTCAGAAAGGCCTTGAAGCCTTCGGGTGTGGTCAATGCGCCGTCGACGTACTGGGCCTGGAGGAAGGATACGAACTCGGGGTTTTCGAATACTTCCTTGAAAGCGCTGTGCAGCCGGGCCACCGCATCGGCAGGCACGCCTCGCGGCGCGGCGATGCCCCACCAGCTCTTGCTGTCGAATCCTTCGAGCGCCAGTTCCTTCATGGTCGGCACATTGGGCAGCAGCGGCGATCGGGCATCGCTGTTGACGGTCAGGATGTCGAGCTTGCCGGCTTCCTTCATCGCGATAAAGTTGCCCAGACCCATCTGTCCCATCTGGATTTCGTTGGCCCCGATGGCCGTGGCAATCGGCCCTCCACCCTTGTAGGGAACCCCGACGATCCGGGTGCCCCAAAGCTGGTTCAGCCAGCCGATCATGAGCTCCTGCACCGATTGGTCGCCCAGAGTGCCGAACGAGACCTTGCCCGGATGGCCCCGCGCGAAGCTGCGCATGTCGTCGAAAGACTTGGCGCCGGTGGCGCTGGATACCGCAATGCCCTCGACGAGGAAGAACAAGCGGGTGATGGGCGAGAAATCCTTGTCCGGGTCGTACGGCAGCCGGTCGAAGAATATGGGATTGAAAGACGTGGTGGCGTGGTAGATGGCGCAGATGGTGTAGCCATCCGGCGGCGCTTTGGCGCATGCCTCGGCGCCAATGATGCCGCTGGCCCCTGGCCTGTTGTCGATGACGACTGCCTGCCCCAACCGTTCCGCCAGCGGCTGCGCAGCCTTGCGCATGATGACGTCGGTTACGCTGCCAAGCGCAATCGGCACGATCACCCGGATGGGGCGCTCGGGATAGGCTGCAGCCGCCTCGGAGCACAGGCATGCAAATGCCAAGGCTGCCGCCCAGCGACGGCCGCTGTTTCGCCAGATTCGAAGGTTCATTGCTTTCTTGTCTCCTCGTTTGTCTCTACCGCAGATCAACCGATGAATTCCTTGGTCAATCGGAAACTGAGATCGCGGCCCTGGGCGTCGTACTTCGAAACCCCTGGCGTGTCGGCGCCGGGGTCGGTGAAGGCGTGATAGAGACCGCCGAGCACCGTCAGTTGCCATGCCACGCCGGCACCGGCCATTTCCTCCTGGAACTTCTGGATCTGCGCCAGCGGAACGAGCGGATCGGCGCTTCCCTGCACCGTCAATATCCTGGAGCGATGGCGGATCCGATGAGAATCGAAGCGGCTGTTCAGATCGGCATGCAAGGCGATCACGGCGCGCAGCTCGTAACCCGTGCGTGCCAGCTCCAGTGCGACGGCGCCGCCGAAGCAGAACCCCAGAATCGCCACGTCCTTAGATTCAAGGTTCCGATGCTGCAGGAATGATTCAATGGCGCTGCGTGTCTGTGCCGCCAATTCGTCCGGTGCGGCCCGTAGCGCCTCGGAGTACGCCATGGCCTGATCAAAGCTGGCCGGTCTGCGGCCTACGCCGAATACGTCGAGGACCAGCACGTCTCGATGCGCGTCGAGAAACTCGCCGGCCAGCGCCGTAGTGGCGTCCACGATGCCCATGAAATTTGGAACGATCACCACTGCGCTCGACGCGGTCTGGCTGGCTCGCGCATGCAGGAGCGTGTGCCGGTAGTGGCGCCCGGCGTGGTGTTGATCCAGCGAATCAAGGTCGTAGTTCAGTGCGTTCATGGTCTTGCGTCGAATCGGAATCGATAGACTTCAAACGGGCGGCCGATCAAATGCGCGCCTGAGTTGGGAAAGTAGAAACTGCGCCGGTCGGGGCTGAATCCGCCTTCATTGGGAAAGCAGATCCGTTCGTCGGTGACCACCGGGGTGAGGCGGCGTTGCGCGTCGAGATGAAGAATCGCGCCGTCCGTTGCCGCGCACAGCAGGATGCTTTCCTCGTCGACGGCATGGATCCCCGCGACCGGCGGGATGTTGCAGATGAATTCGATCTCATCGGCCAGGGCCGCGCTGTCCTTGTCCGGATCTCGCAGACTGGCCATGGGCAGTCTCTGGAGCTTGGGACCGAAGAGCGGGCAGAAGTAGAGCCAGCGGCCGTCGCCCGAAATTTCAAGATGGGACAAGTGCAGCGTCGCCACCTTGCCGTGCGCGCTCTTGTACGGCTTGCCGTTGATGATGGGAACGATGGACGGGTCGGCCTGGGTCTTTGGATTGCCGTCGAGCACGCGGCGCGCCGCTCCTGTGTCACGGTCGATGATCACGAGGGCGCCAAAGCCGGCGTCGGTCACGTAGATGTTCTTCTCGTCCGCACGCAGATGGCTCAGGATGCTGGTGGAACGGGTCGCAGGCGCAGCCAGCGGATAGATGCGAACGACGCGGCGTTCATCGAGATCGAACTGGATGACCTTGGGCCCACCCGGCACGGTCTCACCCAGCTTGGGGCAGCCGTCATCGAGTATCCAGAGTTGATTGTGGGCATCGATGTGCAGCGCATGGACGCTGACCAGCGCCTGGTCCGCCGGTTGCCCTGGCCGCCATTGATCCCAGTGCGCGGGCAATAGCGAGTGGGCGTGCGATCCATTGCGGATCTCTGCCACGGCTGGGTGGATAAAGTCATCCTGCCAGCGGGGGAAGCCGCAGATCAATGTGCCGTCTTGCGCCACACAGGCGTTGGTGACGCGCGGCAATACGGTGGCCACCAATTCGAGTGGGCCAGCTTCGATCTTCATCGTCTCCTCGGGGCGTTTCAAGTGCCCGGCGAGTGTGCGTACGACGATGAAGAGCGTCAATGCGGTGCGGTGACTATCTGCATATAAGGGGTGCTTATATTCGGCCCGCTTTCCCACCCGGAGTAAGGTATCGAAACGCGCATCCTCCAGCGGGCTGCGGCGGGCCGGCCTCCACCGGCCGCTTGTTCATGTTCTACACGTATCGAGGTTCCATCATGACCCAGCGCATCGATTACCAGAAGCAGTCACCCGAGCTGTTTCAGAAATTCTCCGAATTCAGCCTTGCCCTCAAGAAATCCGTCATCGAGCAATCGATTCGCGATCTCGTGAATATCAGGGCATCGCAGATGAACGGTTGCGCGTTCTGCCTGGACATGCACGTCAAGGAAGCCACGTTGCATGAGGAGCGGCCGCTCAGGCTGCACCACGTTGCGATCTGGCGCGAGTCCACGCTGTTCAGCGCGCGTGAGCGTGCCGCGCTGGCATGGACCGAGATCCTGACCCAGTTGCCTGCTCATGGCGTGCCCGACGACGTCTATGAGTACGTCCGCACGCAGTTCAGCGAGAAGGAGTTGTCCGACCTGAGCTTCCAGGTGATGGCGATCAATGGGTGGAATCGCGTCAGCGTGGGGTTCCGGGCCGAGCCCGGCACGCGCGACAAGGTGTTCGGTCTGGACAAATCCGGCCTTGCCTGAGCGGGTCGCGAGCCGCTCAATGAGCGACCCACAGCCAGAACGGAAGGGCCGCCAGCGAAGCGATCATCGAGACGCTGATGAGCAGTGCCGTGAACGCGCCATCGCCGCCCATGCGGCTGGCCAGGATATAGGCGGCCGGTGACGTCGGTGTCGACGCGAACATCACGGTGACCAGCAAGGCGAGCTGCGGCACGTTCAGCGAGCGCGCCAGCAGATAGGCGGTGAGCGGCATCGCCAGCAACTTGATGGCGGTGAACCACACCATCAGGCTGGTGGCGCCGCGGCTGAAATCCGAATCGGCCGCTGCTCGCCAGTTCAGCCGTAGCCCGGCTCCGGCGGCGAGCAGTCCCAGCACCAGCGAAGTTCCCCCGATGCGTGCAACGACCGTCCCGATCGGGCCGGGCAAGGACAAACCGACCAGGTTGCCGAGCAGGCCGCCCAGCGTCGCCAGGATCAATGGGTTGCGCGCGAGCTCGCTCAGCAGATTGGCGCCTGCGTTGCGGGCCAGCGGCAGCACGGCGGCGACGTTGATCAGGGGCACGCACACGCCGATGATGATCGCCGCAAGTGCGATGCCGTCGCTGCCGGCGACCGTCTCCGACAAGGCCAGCAGGACGTAAGAATTGAACCGGAATGCGCACTGCGCGCCGGAGGCGAACAGGATCGGTGCAGGCGCGAACAGCCGGCGTGCGGCGTAAGTAAGCGCCACGCCGGTACCGACTGCGCCGAGCGCGATGGAAACGGCTGGCAGTGCCTGCCCCAGATCGATCCGGGTGTGCAGCACCGTGTTGAACAGCAGTGCCGGGAAAAGAACGTAATAGACCAGCTTTTCCAGGCCGATCCAGAAGTCGCGCTGCCACCCGGTGAAGCGGAACAGCAGGTGCCCGAAGACGACCAGCGAAATGTCGGGGAGGAGAAGCGCGAATGGGTTCATTGGGGGGCGTGGCAGGTTCGAGCGCAACGCTACCAGAAAAGCGGGTGCGTATTCTGGGCCTGAGCCCCCGGCGATTCAGAGATAGACGTTGCCCACGGTCAATCCGCCATCGACGTACAGCGTCTGTCCCGTCATGTATCCGGCTCGGGGGTCGAGCAGGAAGGCGATCGCATGCGCGATCTCCTCGGGCTTGCCGATGCGACCGACCGGAATCGATGCAAGCAGCGCCGTGGTGCGCGGATCTTCGCCAGGCCGGCTCGCCATGTTGAACAGCTCGGTCGCTGTCGGCCCGGGCGCAACGACGTTGACGGTGATCTGGTCGCGTGCCAGTTCCAGGGCCCAGGTTCTGCTGATGCCGACGATGCCGGCCTTGGTGGCGCTGTAGGCGCCGCGGTTGATCTTGCCGAGCGCGGCCCGCGATGAGAGGTTCACGATCCGGCCGGCGCCGAGCTTGCGCATACCGGGTAGGACCGCCTGGGTGCAGATCAGGCTCGCGTTCAGGTTGAGCTGCACGGCGGCCTGCATGTCGTCGATGGTCGTATCGTCGATCGATTTGATCGGTGCCATCGCCGCGTTGTTCACCAGGCCGTAGAACGGCTGTTCCGCGGCGAGCCGCTGGATCAAGCTGCGCGTGGTTTCGAAGTCGGTCAAGTCGCAGGCATGAAAGGTCTGCCCTTCGGAAAGCCCGTCCGGGCGGCTGCGAGCCAGGCCCACGACCGAGTAGCCGTCGGCGCTCAGCCGATCGAGCAGCGCGCGACCGATGCCTTTGCTGGCGCCCGTCACGAGCACGCGCTTGCGTTCAGCCATTCCTTCTCCTCGTTCCGGCGCCGGTATCGCAACATACCCGACATCGGTTGATTGTCCGTTGGTCAGACCTTCGATTATCTGGTGATGAATGCTGGCGTGTCAATCCGATCACGAGGGAACGAACAAACGAGGGCAGGGGAAGGAGGCTTGACAGAGCGAAATGGTTTTCCTACCATCTTCGTTGGTCGGACCAACGGTCCTACGTGCCTTGCCTTGCCCGTACGCGGCAAACCTGGCCTGAAGCCAGAACCTTCAAGCCGATACAGACATCGCGCCGAATCGATATTTCCGTCACCCTCATCGTGAGCCCACCGAGGTGAGTCCCACCGAGTCCAGCCCGCCTGCTTCGAACCCGTTCGGCACGGCCAACTACCTGCACGAATTGCTCGACGGCCCTGCCGACGAGGTCGTCGTCATGGTCGCCGACGGCCGGCCCGTTTCCTATGGCTGGCTGCGTCGACGGGTCACGTCGCTGGTCGGCGGCCTGCGGACGTACGGTCTGGCTCAGGGCGACAGGCTGGCGATCTGGCTGCCGAATTCTCCCGACTGGATTGCGCTGGCGCTGGCGTGCTCACGGCTGGGCGTTGGCGTGGTATCGCTGAACATGCGATGGGGGCCTAAAGAAGTCGGCGATATGGTCGAGCGCACCGGCTGCAAGGGCATCGTCCTGTCGTCGGCCTATCGCGGCGGTGCCTGTGTAGACGGCCTGAGGGCCATTCCATCGGACAAGCTGCGTTCGCTGAGCCTGGTCGTGACCGACGACGCATCGCCGGTGCTGCCCGGTATCGTTCGGGCTACGCTTGCCGTACTGGCGGCGCACGAGGCCTATCTGTCCGTCGATGGAACGCCGCAGGATGAAGCCTTCATCGTGGCCACATCGGGCACGACCAGCCTTCCCAAGCTCGTCGTGCATTTGCAGCGCAGCGTGTGTCGCCATGCGGGTGATGTGGCGCGCAGCGCGGGCCTGTTCGAATCGAACTCGCGGATGCTGCTGGCCGTGCCGCTCTGCGGCGCCTACGGCTATACGGTCGGGATGGCCAGTCTGGCAGCGCGCTGCCCGCTGGTGATGATGGAAGCTTTCGAGCCGGCCGCGGCGGCCGACTTGATCGATGCGCATGCGGTCACGCACATGATGGGTACCAATGACATGCTCGACAAGCTGCTCGACAGCGTGCCAGGGCAGCGGCCGTTTCCCGGCTTGCGTTTGTTCGGCTACGCCAACTTCGTGCCTTCGCTCAGCGGTGTGCCCGAAAAGGCCGAGTCGCGCGGCGTCTTGATCCGCGGTTTCTATGGCATGAGCGAACTGCTCGCTGGCTTTGCGGCGCAGCCGGCTGAAGCGCCGCTGGCGCAGCGCGCACACGGCGGTGGGTTCCCGGTGTGCGCCGAAGCCGAGGTTGCCATTCGCCATCCTGAGAGCGGCGTGGCAGTGCCGACCGGCGAGACCGGCGAGCTCGTGGTGAAGACACCGAACCGGATGCAGGGCTACCTCGACAACCCGCGGGCTACCGCGGCGGCGATGACGGGCGACGGCTACTTCCGCACCGGTGATCTCGCGTATCGCTTGCCGGACGGCGCCTTCGTGTTCGTTTCGCGCATGGTCGACGTGCTGCGCGTCGGTGGCTACCTGGTCTCGCCGGCAGAGATCGAAGACATGCTCGCCGCTGATGCCGCGGTGCAGGCCGCGCAAGTCGTCTCGGTGTCGCTCGCGCAGGGCGAGCGGCCGGTCGCGTTCGTCATCGTCCGCCCGGGGCAGGCATTGGATGAAGCTGCCCTGTTGCGGCGCTGCCGCGAACAGCTCGCCATCTACAAGGTACCGGTGCGCATCTTCGAGATCGACGCGTTGCCGATGATCGAAGGTCCGAACGGATCGAAACTCGATCGCAATGCCCTGCGCCGGCGCGCTCAGGCATTGCTCGACGCCGAGGCTGAAAAACGATGACACAAGCAACTGGATGGAATCTTTGGGATTGGCCATTCTTCGAGCCGCGACACGCCGAGCTTGCATCGCGGCTGCGAGCCTGGCAGCAGCAGGCGCGGCCCGAACCGGAGCCGCGGACGGCGAGCCCCTACCTCGCGTCGGAATGCCGCGCGATGGCAGGCGAACTGGCGCAGTGGGGATTGCTGGACTACGTGCTGCCTGATGCCGAAGGGCGCATCGACGTTCGCGCCATCTGCGTGATCCGAGAAGCGTTGGCCTATCGATCGCCGTTGGCCGACAACGTCTTCGTCATGCAGGGTCTTGGCACCGCTCCGCTGTGGCTGGCCGGTAACGAGACGCTGAAGGCCCGGTATCTCGAAGGTTGCAGGCGCGGCGAGCGCATTGCCGCCATCGCGGTGACCGAACCGGAGGCAGGTTCCGACGTCGCCGCCATCGCGACCAGTGCGCGGCCCACGCAGGGCGGCTATCTTCTCGATGGCGAAAAGATCTGGATCACCAACGCCGGCGTCGCGGACCAGTACGTCGTTCTGGCGCGTACCAGTGATCAAGCGTCTCGTGGGCTGTCGGCGTTCCTCGTCGATGCCGACGCCCCAGGGTTGGACATCGGGCCGCCCATCGAGATGATCGCGCCGCATCCGATCGCTGGTCTTTCGCTGAACAACTGCTTCGTGCCGGACAGCCATCTGATCGGCGAGCTCGGGCAGGGGTTCAAGCTGGCCATGGCAACTTTCGATGTTTTTCGCACTTCGGTCGGTGCCGCGGCGATCGGTATGGCGCGCCGTGCGCTCGATGAAGCGCTGGCGCGCGTCATCGATCGGCGCCTGTTCGGCAAGGCGATGGCCGAACTCGAAGGTGTGCAGGCGAAGCTGGCGGATATGTGCCTGGATGCCGAGGCGGGCGCATTGCTCGTCTACCGCAGCGCCTGGGCGCGCGATGTTCGAGGTGGCCGCCTGTCGCGTGAAGTCGCGCTGGCCAAGCTGGGCGCCACCGAAGCCGCGCAGCGCGTGATCGACGCGGCCGTGCAATTGTTCGGCGGGCAGGGCGTTTCGTCGGGCTGCATCGTCGAGCAGCTCTATCGCGACATTCGTCCGTTGCGTATCTATGAAGGTGCCTCCGAGGTCCAGAAACTGGTGATCGCTCGGACCTTGATTGCCGCTCAGCGGGAGCAGCGGGCACCGGCCTGACCGGGGACGCCGGCAGCGCTGCTGACGGCATCGACGACGAAATATCGACATCAAGGAAATCCGAATGGAAACGTCGTTCGAACCGATCATGCCAGGCGTCTATCGATCGTCGATGCTGGAGCGTGTCTACTGGGGGCGTCCCGTTGCCGATGCGCTGGTTGACGAGCTGAGGGTCGGGGAAGCCAGGCGTATCTTCGTCGTGACCAATCGTTCGCTGGCGGCCACGCCCGTGCCCGCGACGCTCATCGGCTCGCTTGGCGAGCGCTTCGTGGGAAGCTATGCCGGCGTAACCGCCCACGCTCCTCGAAGCTGTGTCATCGAGGCCGCTGCGCTGGCGCGCGCGGCGCGCGCCGATCTTCTACTGGCGCTCGGTGGGGGATCGGTGATCGATGCCACCAAGGTAGTGGCGCTGTGCCTGCGTCACGGCTACACGGAGACTGCACAGCTCGAACCTCACGCCAATATCCGGCCGCTGGACGCTGGACAGCGCCCTGACGATGCCGATCAATGGCTGCGCATCATCGCCGTGCCGACGACGCTCTCGGGCGCGGAATTCGCGGCCTCCGCCGGCCTCACTGATCCGGCCCGTGGCCTGAAGCACGCCTTCGTTGCGCCAATGCAGATGCCCAGGGCGATCATCCTGGATCCCGCGATGACGATGGTCACGCCGCTGGCGCTGTTGCAGTCCACCGCTATGAAGGCAGTCGATCACGCGGTTGAACGCATGACCTCGATCACGGCCAATGCCTATAGCGATACGGTGTCGGAGCTGGCGCTGCGCATGCTCGGCGAGGCGCTGGATGCGATCGGCGAGAGACCCGAAGATCTGGACCCTCGCTCGCGCTTGCAGTTCGGCATGTTCATGTCGCTGCGTGGCGCGGCGGCTGGCGTGGCCGTGAACGTGAGTCATGCGATCGGACACGTGCTCGGTGCGCACGCCGGCGTGCCGCACGGACAGACCAGCGGTGTCGTGCTGCCTGCCGTCTTGCGCTGGAACCGCGAGGCCACGGCCGCGGCGCAAAGGCGCATCGCTGCCGCGATGGGCCGCAGCGACGGTGACGCCGCCGCTGCCGTCGAGGCGCTGGCTCGCCGCCTCGGCTTGCCGTCCCGGTTGCGGGAAGTCGCGGTCAAGCAAGAGGATTTTCCGATGATCGCCCGGAAAACCATGCAGGAGATGCTCTTGCGCAACAGCCGTAAGCCGGTCGGCGGGCCGCAAGACATCGAAGCCATTCTGCAATTGGCCTGGTAGCCGCGCGATCGGGTCGGAGAATTCGAAGTGCCCCCACGCCGTAACCGAATACACGAGCGCCTTGCCGGCGGCGGCTGTGCCGTCGGCATGAACATCCAGACCGCCTCGCCCGAGAACGTCGAGATCGCCGGCGCCTGCGGCAGCGACTTCGTGCTGATCGACGCCGAGCACGGCTCGATGCAGCTCGACCGAATCGTCGAGATGCTGCGCGCTGCGGATGCGATCGGCACCACCGCCCTGGTCCGGGTGCCCGATCACACACCCAGTTTCATCGGCCGCGCGCTCGACGCCGGCGCCATGGGCGTGGTGGTTCCCAACGTGAGTAATGCGACGCAGGCAAGGCGCGTCGTCGCAGCGGCGCGCTTCGCATCCGACGGTGGCGACACGCCATCGCGGGGCGCGTGTCCGAGTACGCGAGCAGCCTGGCACCTGACTGAGCAGTGGAGCGAGTTTGCTCGCTGGTCCGACGAGACGACGATGGTCTGGGTACTGATCGAGAAGCGTTGCGCGCTATCCGAGATCGACGAGATCGTGAAGGTACCGGGCCTGTCGGCCATCGTCCCTGGGCCGTTCGATCTGGCCCAATCCATGGGCCTGGGCGGTGACCTGCGGCATCCCGAGTTGCAGCAGGCGCTTCGCCGGATCTCGGCGGCAGCCCGGGCGCAGGGCCTTGACGTGGTGGCCCCCTTGCTTTCGTCCGAACTGCCGGCGCTGGAACAGGAAACCGCCTTCTGGCGCGAGGCAGGTGCTTCGATCTTCTGGGCCGGCTCGGATCGGCGCCTGCTGGCTGTTGCGATGCGCCGGCGCCGCGCCGCGGTTGAGCAGTGCATCGAGCCGTTACGGGAATCGGACAATGAATGAATCCGATCGTGCCGATACTGCCGTCAGCGGACCGCTGCGCGGCGTGCGTATCCTGGAGTTCGCAGGACTCGGCCCGGTGCCGTTCGCCGGCATGCTGCTATCCGACATGGGTGCCGACGTCGTCCGCATCGAGCGCGGCGATATCGGTTCACTCGACCCGCTCGACGTGACGGCCCGCGGCCGGCGCTTCGTGGCGGTCGATCTGAAGCAGCCCAAAGGCGTCGAGCAGGCGCGCCGGCTGGCGCAATGCAGCGATGTGCTGCTCGAAGGGTTCCGTCCGGGCGTCATGGAACGGCTCGGACTGGGGCCCGAGCCCCTGCGGGCCATCAACCGCCGGCTGGTATATGCCCGCATGACCGGTTGGGGGCAGAATGGGGCGCTGGCGCAAGCGGTGGGGCATGACATCAACTACATTGCGATAGCCGGTGCGCTGGGCGCGATCGGACTTGCCGATCGGCCGGTGCCGCCGCTGAACCTGGTCGGCGACTATGGCGGTGGCGCGCTGTACCTGGTGGTCGGTGTGCTGGCGGCGCTACTGGAGGCGCGCCGCTCCGGCGAAGGGCAGGTCGTGGACTGCGCGATGGTCGATGGCGTCGCCAGCCTGTTGTCGCTGTTCCAAGGTTGGCTCAACGCGCAGCAATGGCAGGATAAGCGTGAGGCAAACCTGCTCGATGGCGCCGCGCCTTTCTACACTACCTACGCATGCCGCGACGGCCGGCATATCGCGGTGGGCGCGATCGAGCCGCGTTTCTATGCGCGCCTTTGCGAGCTGACCGGCTTCAGCGATCCGGAATCGGACGACCAGCACGATCGCGGACGTTGGCCTTGGCGGCGCGAGGCGCTGGCACGCATCTTTGCCTCACGTACGCGCGACGACTGGTGCCGGCTGCTCGAAGGCACCGAAGCTTGCGTATCACCGGTGCTCGACCTGGCCGAAGCCCCGGCGCACCCGCATCTTGCCGACCGTGCGACCTTCGTGTCGGTGGACGGCAGATTGCAGGCCGCCCCAGCGCCGCGCTTCTTGCGAACGCCTTCGGCCGTTCAGGGGCCGCCGCCGTCCAGTCCGGTGCCGGTCAGTGCGGTCATCCGCGATTGGTCGATTTGAGCAGGTCACCCGATTCGAAGGCCATACAGGAACACGACGATGACGATTGCTAGCGGTAGATGGAAACATCGACCCGAAGGCTCGACCTGGGGGGACTACGGTGCTGACGACCAGCTCGGCCGTCTCAATCTGCTGACGCCGAAGAAGGTGCTCGAGGGCGTTCGCGAGGTGCGTGAGGGCTTGCGCTTCTGCCTGAGCCTGCCCCTGGATTATCCGGGCGGTGCGGTGCTGAACAAGCGCCGGTTTCCACCCAAGTTGCGGCCGACGTCGCGCGATGGCGCGCCGACGTTGAACTTTGCGTTGTCGCGTGAGAACCCGCTGTTCACCGACGTGATCTGCGACGATCGGGTTGAGCTGTACCTGCAATACTCGACGCAATGGGACGCCTTCGCGCACGTCGGCAGCCATTTCGATGCCAATGGCGATGGCCTGCCGGAGAAGGTCTACTACAACGGATTTCGCGCCGGCCGGGAAATCAAGGGGCCGGAAGATGACCCGTTGCTCGACGACCGTTCAGAGGTCGGCGCGCTCGGCATCCAGAACTATGCACAGGCCGCGATCCAAGGCCGGGGCGTCATGGTCGACCTGCGCGCGCATTGCGGCGATGCGCATCGGGCCGTGGGTTTCGAGGAACTGATGGCAATCCTTGAAAGTGACGGAGTGACGGTGGAGACCGGTGACATGCTATGTCTGCACACCGGCTTCGCGGATCATCTGCTGAAGTTGAACAGGCAACCGCCGCCCGACGTCGTGGAACGCCATGGTGTCGGCCTGGACGGCACCGATCAGCGGCTGCTGCAATGGATCACCGACAGCGGCATCGCGGCGCTAGTAGCGGACAACTACAGCGTCGAAGTCTATCCGGCGCGGCCGACATCCAGGCCCTGCTGCGCGGCCCTGCCGTTGCACGAGCATTGCCTGTTCAAACTCGGTGTGCCGCTGGGCGAGCTCTGGCACCTGACGCCGCTGGCGCAATGGCTGCGCAGCCACGGTCGAAGCCGCTTCCTGCTGACCGCGCCGCCGCTGCGTCTGCCGGGCGCGGTGGGCTCGCCGGTTACGCCGGTGGCAACGGTCTGAGAAAGCGACGAAATCGGCCGGCAGCGCCGGCCGAGCAAGGTGCCTTGACACCTCGATGCGCGGCGCGCGACAGCATTCAGCGGCGTGCGTGCCGCGGGTCCGTACCGCCCGGGGCTTCCGGCCACAGGATGCCGAAGCTGTCGTTCCGGTGCTCGATGTAGCCGCCGTGCGGTGCGATGAAATGCGCGGGCAGCAGCAGGGCGCCCGTCTGTTCGCACTGCTCGAGCATGCGGCGTCGCGAGTCACGGGACTGGTCGGGATCAGTGCAGATCCGTGTGCGCCAATGCCAAAGCGGTACCTGTAGCGGATGATGGAGCACGTCGCCGCAGAAGCAGGCCAGGCGCCCACCGGAACGCAGATTCAGGCACATTTGTCCCGGTGTATGGCCGGGCGCAGCCTCCAGCGACAGCCCTTTGGCGATCTCCTCGCCGTCGTCGACGTACACTGCCTGGCCGGCCTCGACGATCGGTAGCACGCTGTCGGTGAACGTGTTGCGCGTCATCTGCGAGGTGCCGGGCAGCGACATTGCTCGATCGAAATGCTCGAAATCACCGCGCGAGAAGAGGTATCTGGCGTTCGGAAACGTCGGCACCCAGCGACCATCGGCCAGCCGCGTATTCCAGCCGACGTGATCGACGTGCAGGTGCGTGCAGAACACGACGTCGACCTCCTCGGGCTCGATGCCGGCAGCCCGCAGTCGCTGCGGGTAGGGCGTATCGAGCATGTGGAAGTTCGGAAAGCCGGGTCTGTCTTTATGGTTGCCGGTACAGGTATCGACCAGGATCACCTGGGTGGGTGTGCGCAGCACCCAGGTATGGATGCTCGAGCGCATGCGCTCGTCGGCCAGCGAATAGAAGTCCGGAGCCAGCCATTGCAGCAGCGGTTCGAGCTGGCTCGGCTCGAAATCGATGAAGCGGTCTTGCGGGCGCGACGTCAGATGGACCGATTCCTCGACCCGGGTTACGCGAATGTCGCCAATCATGAAATCGGCCATGTTCATCGCTCCGTGGGCGTGCAGGCCGCGAGTAGCGGCTCGAGTTCATCGAGCGTCTCGAGGCGTCGTGTATGAGTGATGATGCGATCGACGCCCGCGGAACCGATCAGCGGCGAGGCCAGTCGCGTGAATTTCTCGACGCAGGTCGTTTCGTCGATGGGGTTCTCCGGCTCACCGCGTGGGAATGCCAACTGGGTGACCAACCGTCGGCCGTCCACCGTCTCGATGGTCATCTTCAGCCCAAGTTCGCGCGGATAGGCCTGATCGATTGCTTCGTCCAAGCCGACCGAGATCCGCTCCATCAGTGCACGCACCTTGGGGTCGTCGAGCCTTTGCATCGAAAATTTGTCAGTCGAGACGTCGCCTTCTAGCAACGCCACCGCGATGACGAATTCCATGCAGAACAGCGCGCCGCTGACCGTGGTCGGGCGACGCACCGATACGTCGAGTGCAAGCGCGAAGGTGCGTACATCGATCGATGAGACCTGATCCGCGCGCAAGCCATGCTCGCGAACCAGTAGCAGGGCCGCATCGGCTGCTGGATTCGTGTAGCGGCAACCGTCATGAATCTTGGGCGCGACCCGTGTGATACCGTAGTCGACGCCCAGGCCATTGATGACGCGCGCCGCGTCGAAGCCGTCTGCGATGCAGGCCAGATAACCCGGCGTGCCTTGCAGTGCGCCACCCTCTAGAATGCGCCGATTGCCGAGTGCGCCTTCACGAGCCAGCAGCGCCGCGAGCAGACCGGCCTGGCAGGCACGTCCGAACTGGTTGCGGCCGCCATCGACTGCCGCATAGGCGTCCAGCACGCCAGCACCCATCGTGGCAGCCAGCGCCAAGGCATGGGCGCACTGATCACGGTTCAGGCCCAGCAGGCTGGCTGCCGCCGCTGCGGCGCCGAATGGGCCGAATACGCCGGTCGGAACGAAGCCGCGATCGCTCGGGCGGGCGGCGCGGCCCAGACGGATCATCACCTCGTAGCCGAGTACGATTGCACGCATCAGCGCCGAACCGCTGGCACCGACGAGTTCGGCTGCCGCCAGCGCGGCGGGAACGGTAACGATTCCCGGATGCGTGACGCTGAACCGGCAAGTATCGAGCAGTGCCGGTGACGCGCAACTGTTCAGATAGCTTGCGGACAGGGCAGGCAACTTCCGGCCGCGGCCCAGCACAGTCGCTTCCGGCGTTCCGCCCTGAGGTTCGATGACGGCGCGCATCGCCGCCGCGGTGCCTGCATGCACGCCCCATAGCGCACTGCCAAGTACGTCGAGAATGCGCCAGCGCGCCGCATCCAGCGCCGCCTTGGGCAACGCCGGCTCGGGCGCGCCGGCAACGAACGCGGCCAGTTCGTCGATCAGTGCCGTGGGCTGCATGTCGCTCATGCCGCGGTCCTGAGTTCAGCCGCCAGCTTCGAGAAGCCACTCTTGACTACCGGCGGGTCGACGATCAGCAGATAGCGATCGGACTGCGGTTCGTAGGGCGGCCAGCCCTGGGCGTCAGCGGTGGGCGATCCGGTGCGCGCGAACCTCGTCCACATCGACATCATCGCTTCGGACACGCGGCGATCGCCGTCGTCGAGTTCCGGGTTCTCCTGCTTGGCACCGCAGGCACGCGCCAACGGAAACGCATCGGAATGGAAGAATCCATAGCGATCGTCCCAGTCGCCGAACACGTAGCCCGGTTCGAGCCGGTGGAAGGAGACGCAGCCACCTTTGCGCCATCCCGGCGGTACGCGGTCGAACAGATAGACGTAGCCTTGCTTGCCGGCCCGTGCGGCGCTGGTGGCCACGTTGATGTTCGCATCGACCAGCGACGGATAGGTCAAATAGGGTTCGCCGCTGCCGTCGATCTCGCCCAGATTGCAGCCGGCGATCACCGGCACCCAGTTCGCGGCTGCGCCGCTCTTGATCAGCTCTGCGGTGGATTTCTGGAACAGCCACCCGTCGATGGTGCTGTTCCAGCGCGTGATCGACAGTCCGAGCTCCTTGACCAGCGCCTGGTCGGCGTCGATGATCGCCTGCCACGGCAGCGCGCGCGCCGCGGCCAGCGGATCGCGGGTCGATGCCACACCCAGCTTTTCGAACACACGCTGGCCGAATGCCTCGTTCTCGGCGATCGGCTTGCCGTTGAGCGTGCCGATCACGCCGCCGCTTTCGACGATCGCACGATGGAACAGGCCGCGCGCCGCGCCGGTGCACATCAGATGCAAGACCTTGCCGCCGCCGCCGGACTCGCCGAAGATCGTCACATTTTCTGGATCCCCGCCGAAAGCTTCGATGTTCTCGCGCACCCACTTCAAACCGGCGATCATGTCGAGCACCATGTAGTTGCCCGAGGCGCCGTGTTCCGATTCTCGGCTCAGCAGCGGATGCGCGAGCAATCCAAATGGGCCGACGCGCATGTTCATGTTGACCAGCACCACCCCCTGCTCGGGCAGGCGCGGGCTGTTGAAGAAGGGCTCGTTGCCGTTGCCGTGGATGAACGCGCCGCCGTGCAGCCAGACCATGACGGGCAGCCGGTCGCGTGACGTGCGGGCGGGCGTCAGCACGTTCAGTGTCAGGCAGTCTTCGCTTTGCGGGATATGCAAGGCGATCTGTAGCTTGCCGATCGCCTGCGGCGCGCTCGGTGGCATCATCGTGCAGTCGCGAATACCCGCCCAGCCCGGTGCCGGCTGGGGAGGGCGCCAGCGGTTCTCGCCGGCGCTGGACGCACCGTAGGGGATGCCGCGATAGATGCGCACGGGCTTGCCGGGATCGCCGATCAGCGTGCCGGCGACGTATCCGCCGCGGGTGCGCAACGGCTCTTCGAAATTCATTGGATCGGATCCTTTCGCATGTTCAATGGGGCGTGCCGTGACGGCGGATCATTGCGCCTCGACGCCAAGTTCATCGACGATGCCTTTATAGAAGCGGTACTGGCGCGCGATGTCTGATCCGAGTTCGCGCGGGCCGCGATAGACCGGGTAGACGCTCAGCTTCTGCAGCTTGTCCAGTGTCGTGGCATCGGTGAGCGCGAGTTCGACCGCCTTGGCGATGGCATCGACCCGCTCGGTCGGTACGGCAGGCAGGGCGAGAAACGCGAAGAAGCCATCGAAGCCGAAGTTCGCGACGGTTTCCGACACTCGCGGCAATCCCGGTGCGAAAGCCGAGGGTGCGGTACTGGCGGCGGCGAGCAAACGGACGTTGCCTTTGCTGATCTGGCCGGCCAGCGCGTCGGTCATGACGTTGATCTGCATCTTCGCGTCGCCTGTGATGAGCGCGGTGACGGTTTCGACGACGCCCTTGTATGGAACGTGGATGACGTTGATCGCGGTGCGTTTGCCGAACAGCGCGGCCGCCAGGTGGGCACCGGTGTTCTGGCCGTTATTGGCTGCCGTCACTCCGTTTGGCTGCGTCTTGGCCCATGCGATGAATTCAGGAATCGTTTTCGCCGGCACGTCCTTGGAAACCATGAAGAACATGTCGCTGCGGCCTACCGAAGCGACCGGCTGAAGATCTTTCAAGGGATCGTAGTCGGCTGCCTTCAGCAGCAACGGTGCTGCCACGAAACCGGAGTCGCGAAACAGCAGCGTGTTTCCATCGGCGGGGCTGGTTTGAAGCGTTTTCAGGCCGATCAATCCGCCGGCGCCGGGCCGGTTCTCGACGATGACCGGACGCTGCAGCGTCTTCTGCATGAATTCGCCGATCACGCGAGCCATGACGTCGGTCTGACCGCCGGCTGCGTAAGGAACGATCACGCGTAGCGGCGTGCCGCCGCTCGATTGAGCAATGGCGCTGCCGGACAGCAAGGCGCTGACGCACCATAAGGCGGTGCGCGTGAGAGCTGCGAAGGATTTCATGACGAGGGTCTCCTGAGGATGGGCTTTTGAAGGCAGGAAGGCGCTGGGCCGGATGCGGGGACGCGATCTCCGGTCGCGGACATCGAGATCCGGGATTTCTTGATCATTGGTTCGTTGGTAGGTCCAACGATACAGCGGCATTTGCCGGAAACGGGATAGGGACAAACCCGTGGGGAAATCCGGCAACGCATGCGGGCGACGTGGGTAAACAGATCCGGATCCGCTCCAGCCGCGTCGAGCGTTTTCGGTGCTGCCGGCGCGGCTTGACAGCCCGTTGCGCCCGTTCTAGAGTCTCAAAGTTCGTTGGTCAGACCATCAGTCTAATACCGGAAAGCCATGAACGGTACTCCCTACAGGGCAGACGAATCCGACGGACGCCGAAGCTGTTGCGAACGCGTCCGCTCCGGCCACGCCCAAGTTAATCCGAAGGCCTACTTTCAATGAGCGTTTCTTCCGATCCCATGCGACCCAAGCACGATCCGCTCGCCGGCATCCGCGTCGTCGATTTCACGATCGTCATGTCCGGCCCCATGTGCACTCGCGTGCTGGCCGACTCTGGCGCCGACGTCATCAAGATCGAACCCCCGAGTGGCGACATGGTTCGCCACCGGCCGCCGGTGCGCTCCGGCATCAGCACTTATTTCGGCTCGATGAACTGCGGCAAGCGCAGTGTCGTGCTCGATCTGACCACTGACGAGGGTCGTGCGCTGGCGCGGCAGCTCGCCGAGACCGCCGACGTGGTCGTGGAGAATTTTCGCCCGGGCGTGATGAAGCGCCTCGGCCTGGACTACGAATCGCTGTCTGCCCATAACCCGCGGCTGATCTATTGCTCCATTTCCGGATTCGGACAAAATGGGCCGATGGCGCACGCGCCCGCTTATGCACCGGTCATTCACGCCGCATCCGGCTATGAACTGGCCTACATGAGCTATCAGCACGGTGCCGACAAGCCGTCCAACAACGGCATCTTCGTTGCCGACGTGCTCGGCGCGGCCCAGGCCGCCAGCGCCATCCACCTGGCTCTGTTCGACCGCGAACGCACTGGGCGGGGGCAGAGCATCGACGTTTCGCTGATGGATTCGGTCCTCGGCATGCTGATCTATGAAATGCAGGTCGCCCAGCATCCGACCGGCCGTCCGCGACAGGTCTATCAGCCGGTGCGCGCCAACGATGGATACGTGATGGTCGCGGCGGTCACGCCGAAGAATCTGGACGCCTTGTTCGACACCATCGGCTACCCGCAAGGCAAGAGCGATCCGCGCTTCGCCACGGTGCGTTCGAAGGAGGAAAACTGGGCCAGCCTGCTGGAGATCATCGAGGGCTGGACCTCGGAGCGATCGGCCACGCAGTGCGAAGAATTGCTGATGCGTGCCGGCGTGCCTTGCGCACGTTACCGCACCGTGGCGGAGGCGATGAGCGAACCGCACGCGATCGAACGCGGGCTTTTCACCCAGGTCGGCACCGAGGACGAATCGTTCCTGGTCGCCAATCCTCCATACAAGCTTTCGGCTGGACGCGTCGAGGCCCGTTCACGCCTGCCGGCTCTGGGCGAGCATACCGAGGAAGTCCTGAAGGAAGTCCTCTCGTGTCCGGACGGTGAATTGGCCCGCCTGAAAGCCGGTGGCGTGTTCGGCGGCCGTCGGTGAGCCGTTGCCGCCAATCCCCTCCGCGCGCCGCGACTGCGCTGGCGCCGCCGAAACAGCCGATATCCAGGAGAAAATGAGATGACGCTATTGCCAGAGCTGTTCGAGCCGATGACCATCGGTCCGATGACGGTTCCCAACCGCATGATGATGTCCGGCATGTCGGCGGGCTGCCGTGTCGACGAGAACGGCGACATCAGCAAGGAGACCATCGCCTACTTCGTTGAACGCGCTCGTCATAGTCCGGGCATGATCGCGATGGGTGCGGCGGCAGTCGTGCCGCCGGCCGGTGCCGTGGTGCGGCGAGGCCGCAGCGGCAGCGCCGGCGTCAGGCTCTATGCCGACGAGATGATTCCCTCTCTGCGGCGCCTGGTCGATGCGGTTCATCAATACGGCTCGAAGTTCGGTATCCAGTTGTTCAATGCCGGCGGCACCGAAAGAGGGGTCAATGATCTGATTTCGCCGTCAGGCATATCGTCGAACGTGCGCGACGCGCGCGAACCCGGCCGCAAGCGATCCGGGCAGGTGAATCGGGCGCTGACGCTCGACGAGATCCCGCAAATCGTCAATTTCTACGCCGAGGGCGCGCAACGCTGCCTCGCGGCCGGTTTCGATTTCGTCGAGGTCCACGGCGGGCACGGCTATCTGATCAGCAACTTTCTTACGCCGTTGTTCAATCGCCGTACCGATCGCTACGGCGGGTCGTTCGAGAATCGCACCCGCTTCCTGCTGGAGATCGTTGCTGCCATCCGGGCCAAGGTGGGTGACCGGATGGCGATCGGCGTCAAGTTCAACGGCGACGATTTCATCGGCGAGGAGGGTTGGACGCTCGCCGACTCCTGTCGCCTGGCACCGCTGCTGCAGGCAGCGGGCGCGGACTATCTCACGCTGACCGCGGGGCTGGTGGGCTCTCCGCGCCTGACCATTCCTCCGATGTATGAGCGGCAGGGCTGCTACAGCGAACTGGCCGAGGCGGTGCGGCCGCTGGTATCGATTCCGGTGGCCACGGTGGGGCGCATCAAGAGTCCGCTGATGGCCCGTGATCTGGTGGCGCAGCGCAAGGTCGATTTCGTGGTCATGGGCCGGGCGTTCATTGCCGATCCGGAATTCGTCGGCAAGGTCCGCAGCGGCGATTTGCAGGATATCCGGCCATGCCTGGCCGATTGCAGGGGTTGCGCCGACGAGCACATCCAGCGTGGCGGCCTGACGAGTTGCGTGGTCAATCCTCGCATGTGCCGCGAACTCGATCTCATCGATATCGAAGGGGCCAGCAAGGATAATCCCAAGAAAGTGCTGGTCGTCGGCGGTGGTCTCGCAGGCCTGGAAGCCGCTCGCCGCACGGCGTTCTCGGGGCACCACGTCACCCTCTGCGAAACCCAGCCGTGGCTGGGCGGCCAGATCCGTCTGGCTGCGATGATGCCGGAGCGTGGCGAAATCGCCGACATCGTTCCCTGGTATGAGACGCAGTTGGCCAAGTACGGCGTGGACGTGCGGCTGCAAACGACGGTTGACGAGGAATTCCTGCGGCAGGCCTCGCCCGACGTGGTGTTCGTGGCCACCGGCAGCGTGCCCGAGGTGCCGCAGCACATGCTCGACGCCGTGATGAAGGCCGAGAACATCGACATCGCGATGCTTGACGACGTGCTCGCCGAAGCGGTCGAGGTGGGCCGCAGGGTATTGGTCATCGGCGGCGATCAGAACGGCGTTCTCGCGGCGGATTATCTGTCGGAAGACAAGGAGCGGGAAATCTGGATCGCGGAGGCAGGCGGGCATTTCGGGCGCAAACTCGCGGGGCATGACCGCTGGTACCTGTTCAATCGCATGAGCCGCAAGAGCGTTCATCGAATCAAGAACGTGCACGGCATCGAGGTCGGCGAAGACGATCAGGTCTGGCTGCTGACCGAGGCCGATCGGCAGCCGCTGCCTGCGATCGACACGATCGTATTCGCCAGTGATCGACGCTCTGATCGCGGCGTGGCCGAGCTTGCCGCCAAGCTCGCCCTGCTCGCACTGGCCATCGCGCCGGTCGCGGCGCTCAGTGACAATGCGCCTCGCGTGATCCTCGCGCAGCCGGGTATCGGCGGTGGCGCGATCGAGCGTTTCACGTTGCGCTTCAGCCAGCCGATGGCGCCGCTCGGCGATCCGCGCGCCGCCGCGCCGGCCACCGCCGAATGTTCGGTCGCGGGGCAGGGGCGCTGGGTCGACCAGCAGACCTGGGTCTATGAATTCACCCAGCCGCTGCCGGGCGGGACGACGTGCCGCTTCAAGACGGTCGACGGGCTGAAGAGCGTCGCGGGCTATGCGCTGGCCGGCGCGCAGAGCTTCACCGTCGATGCCGGCGGGCCGGTGGCGCGCGCGGTGCTTCCCTCGGGCGGGGGCGACGAGATCGAGGAGGACCAGACCTTCCTCGTCGCGGCCAATATGCCGGCCGATCCGCGCTCGATCGCGGCCAATGCCTATTGCGCGGTCGACGGGATCGGCGAGAAGATCCCGGTCGACGTGCTGCCCGCCGATTTGCCGGGCAAGTTGATCGGCGAAATGGGCAAGGACCGCTGGGAAGTGCGCAACTTCCTGGAGAATGCCGGGCTGCCGGGCGATCTCGCCCAGGCCTCGGCCGCCGATCGCCAGCGCGCGACCGCCGGGGTGGTGGCGCTGAAATGCCGCCGCAACCTGCCGCCGGGGCGCGACATGGCACTGGTGTGGGGGGCGAATATCGCCGGCGTCGGCGGCAAGCTCGCCGGGGCGGACCAGCGGTTCGATTATAAGGTGCGCAAGCCGTTCGCGGCGCGCTTCGAATGTTCGCGGGTCAATCCGCAGGCGGGGTGC
>JAFKGG010000013.1 GCA_017307915.1 Burkholderiales bacterium
CGGCTGTTCGCCCAGGGCCGCCGCGACGACGCCTTGGCGGCCCTCGACACCGGCCTGCGCGGCACACCCACCGACGCGCAGCTGCGCTTCCAGAAAGGCGTGATCCTGGCCGACATGGGCCGCAGCGAGCAGGCGCTGGAGCTGTTCAAGGCGCTCAGCGAAGAGTTCCCGGAGCTGCCCGAGCCGCACAACAATCTGGCCACGCTGTACGCCGCGCGCGGCGAACTCGACCAGGCGCGCGAGGCCTTGGAAGCCGCCCTGCGCGCGCTGCCTTCCTATACGCTGGCCTCGGAAAACCTCGGCGACATCTATCTGCGGCTGGCCGAACGCGCTTGGCAACGCGCCGCGCAGGCCGAGCCGGGCAACACGGCGCTGAGGAATAAATTGTCGCTGGCGCGCGACCTGATCGCGCGCGTTTCGCCTTCCGTTTCGCTGCCGGCCCCGGCCGGCTCGGCACCGCCCGCCGCCGCTCCTGCTGCCGCGCAGCCGGGCGGCAATCGCTGATTTTTTCAATTGGAGTTCGCAATGCTCAGAAAACTGCCGCTGCTCGGCGCCCTGCTCGTTTCGCTGGCCACCATGCCCGACGGCGCAGCCGCTGCGGCCAATCCGCAAGTGCTGGTCAAGACCTCGGCCGGCGAGTTCGTCATCGAGCTGTACCCCGACAAGGCGCCCACCACCGTCGCAAACTTTCTGCAATACGTGAACGACGGCTTCTATGCGGGCACGATCTTCCACCGCGTCATCAGCGGTTTCATGATCCAGGGCGGCGGCTTCGGCAGCGACCTGTACAAGGGCGCGCTGCGGCCCAAGACCACCCGCGAGCCGATCAAGCTCGAATCGAAGAACGGTCTGAAGAACGACACCGGCTGGGTCGCGATGGCGCGCACCAGCGATCCGAACTCGGCCACCGCGCAGTTCTTCATCAACGTCGTCGACAACGCCAACCTGAACCATCCGCAGCCCGACGGGCATGGCTATGCGGTGTTCGGCCGCGTGGTCAAGGGCATGGACGTGGTCGACACGATCCGCAAGGTGCGCACCACCACGGTCGGCCCGTATCGCGACGTGCCGGTCGATGCGGTGGTGATCGATTCGGTGACGATGCTCGGCGACAAGCGCTGAGCTTCGTGACGGCGGCGCGATGACCGAACTGGAACTGGCCGGTAGCGACGTCGCGCTGTTCTGTTCGGACATGCACCTGGGCGATCATGCGCCCGGTACCGCCGCGCTGTTCTTCGAACGGCTCGATGCTCAGCTCGGCCTTGCCCGGCCGGCTGCTGCATCGGCGCCGTACGTGGCCTCGGCCGCGCCGGTCTCCCACCTGTTCCTGCTCGGCGACCTGTTCGAGGCCTGGGTCGGCGATGACCAGCCCGACGCCGCCGCCGCGGCGCTGATCGAGCGGCTGCGCCGCTTCACCGAACGTGGCGGCCGCGCGCTGGTGATGCGCGGCAATCGCGATTTCCTGCTCGACGTGCCGTTTCCGCCCGGCAGCCCCGCCGCCGGCACGCCAGGTTTCAGCACGCGCAGCGGCGCGCTATTGCTCGACGATCCGTGTCGGGTGCGCCTGTTCGATGAGCCGGTGCTGCTGGCGCACGGCGATGCGCTGTGCACGGCCGATCTTGCTTACCAGCAGATGCGCGCCGTCGTGCGTACGCCGCAATGGCAGGCGCAACTGCTGGCGCAGCCGCTGCCGCAGCGGCTGGCGCTGGCGCGCCAGTTGCGCAACGACAGCGAGCAGAATCGCTACGCATCCCGCGAGATCGGCAGCGACGATCCCTACGACGTCGTGCCGCAGGCCGTCGACGCGGCACTGCGGGCGGCCGGCACGCGGGTGATGATCCATGGCCATACGCACCGGCCGGGCTGCCATCGATGGCAGCTCGACGGTGCGCCCGCGCAGCGGCTGGTATTGCCCGACTGGCTGGCTGACAGCGACGCCACCGACGGGCAGGCGCGCGGCGGGTTTCTGCGCGCCGATGCGGCCAGCTGGCGATGGATAGCCGTCGACGGCGCCGCGCGCCTACTCGACCATCCGATTGAGCACTGACGCATCCAGCGGCTCGCAAGGCGTGGGCCGCTCGCCGCCCAGGCGCACCAGTTCGCGCTGCAACTGCTCGATCACGCGATCCTGCTCGGCGACGTGGTCGATCAGCCGGTGCAGCGCGATCGACAAGGGATCGTCGCCGCCCTGCGTCACCGCGTAGGCCGAAAAGCCCATCTTGGCGGCCTGCGCCTCGCGCCGCTGGTCGGCCCCCTCGACGATGATGCGCGCCGGAATGCCGACCGCGGTGGCGCCCGGCGGTACCGTTTTCACGACCACCGAATTCGAGCCGATGCGCGCGGCCGCACCCACCGTGAACGGCCCCAGCACCTTGGCGCCGGCGCCGACCACCACGCCGGCTTCCAGCGTCGGATGGCGCTTGCCTCCGTCCAGCGACGTGCCGCCCAGCGTCACGCCCTGATAGATGGTGCAGTCATCGCCGACTTCGGCGGTTTCACCGATGACCACGCCCATGCCGTGATCGATGAACACGCGCCGGCCGATCCGGGCAGCCGGATGGATCTCGATGCCGGTGAGAAAACGACTCAGGTGCGACACCCAGCGCCCCAGCGTGTGCAGCCCGGCACCCCACAGGCCGTGCGCCGTGCGGTGCAGCAGCAGCGCGTGCACGCCGGGATAACACAGCAGCACCTCGAGCGTCGATCGCGCAGCCGGATCCTTTTCCAGCACGTTGGCGATGTCCTCTCGCAGGCGCTCGAACATTTTTTCATTCCCCCTGAACGACGCATCGACCGCCGACACGCCGGGCGCCGACGCGCCGGACGGGTAGTTTAGGCGCTTTGGCAAGGCCTTGCGCCGAGCAAGGCAAGGCGCGCGTTCCGCCCGGCGGCGCCGGCACGTGCTCCAGGCCGCTGATCAAGCGCCGCGCATGCGGACCGCGGCGATGCCCTTGGACTGACTATCGAACATTCTTCTTTGAATGCAATTCGATCTGCTTGCACACCCCGCGCAGGATGTCGACTTCCTCGGCTTCAAGCCGCGTGCGGCCGAACAGACGACGCAGCCTCGGCATCAACTTCTTGGGATGCCGCGGGTCGAGGAACTCGATATCGATCAGCGCACGTTCCAGGTGTTCGAACAGCCCGGCGATCTGCGCCTGGGTGGCCGGCCGCGCGCCGGATCCGGTGGCGGCAGCGCCGGCAGCGGCTTCGTTTGCCGGTTCGCCTGGATGCCCGCCAGGCGACTGCGCCACGCTCCCGCCCGTTTGCCCCACTCTTCGCTCAACCGCCCGCAGGCAATACGCCACGATCTGCACCGCCTGCGACAGATTCAGCGATGAATAATCGACGTCGCCCGGAATACTGCACACCTTCTGGCACAGGCCGACGTGTTCGATCGACAGGCCGGTGCGCTCGGGGCCGAACACCAGCGCGACGCTGGCCCCCTCATCGCGCGCCAGCTCGCCGTGTAGCTGCTCGGCGATGGCCTCGGGCGGTTCGGGCATCGGCCCGAACTCGCGCGTATCGGCGCTCACCGCCACCGCCAGCGTGAACGGCGCCAAGGCCTCTTCCAGGGTCGGTACCACCTGGGCGGCTGCCAATACGTCGTCGGCGCGGCTGGCGCGCACGATCGCCTGCGGATCGCGACACACTTCGGGATCACGCGGCGCGGCCAGGATCAACCGGCGCAGCCCCATGGCGCGCAGCGCGCGCGCCGCCGCGCCGACGTTGCCGGGATGCGTGGTGCCGACGAGCACGAAAGCCACCCGCTCGAACCAGGCGGGCGCAGATGTGTGCAGGCTGATCAGGGCCGATACCTTAGAATGGCGGGTTACATTCGATTCAATGACTGCGCCGCCAGGGTTTGTCGGCTGCGCGGCAACCGACTAAGGCCCGATCGCCCATGCACCCGATGCTGAACGTGGCGGTCCGAGCGGCGCGACGCGCCGGACGGATCATCAACCGCGCGAGCCTCGATCTCGACACCCTGAAGGTGGCGCGCAAGCAGCGCAATGATTTCGTCACCGAAGTCGACCATGCCGCGGAGAAAGCGATCATCGAGACGCTGCTCACCGCGTATCCGGATCATTCGATCTTAGCAGAGGAGTCCGGCCATCTCGTGCGCGGCGCGGCCGCCGCGCCCGGCAGCAAGATCGAGACCGCCGAGTACGCCTGGATCATCGATCCGCTGGACGGCACCACCAACTTCATTCACGGTTTTCCACAGTACGCGATTTCGATCGGGCTGATGCAGCGCGGCGTGATCACGCAGGCCGTGATCTACGACCCGACCCGCGACGAGCTGTTCACCGCCTCGAAGGGCCGAGGCGCGTTCCTGAACGATCGCCGCATCCGCGTGTCGACGCGCTATCGGCTGGATGAAGCGCTGATCGGCACCGGCTTTCCTTATCGCAAGCTCGACCGGCTCGACGAATACATCGCGATGTTCCGCGCCGTCACCGAACGCGCCGGCAGCGTACGCCGCCCGGGCGCCGCGGCGCTCGATCTGGCCTACGTCGCCTGCGGCCGGCTCGACGGCTTCTTCGAGATGGGGCTGATGCCCTGGGACGTGGCTGCCGGCAGCCTGCTGATCTCCGAAGCCGGCGGCCTGATCGGCGATTTCTCAGGTGAACCCGCCTACGTGTTCAACGAGCAGGTGGTGGCCGGCGCGCCGAAGATCTTCGTGGCGATGCTGAGCTTGCTGCGGGACGCGCCGGCAGCCAAGGCCTAAACGGGGCGGCGCAAG
>JAFKGG010000014.1 GCA_017307915.1 Burkholderiales bacterium
AGCCGCAGCATTGCACGGCCCAGCGTGGTCTTGCCCGAGCCGGGCACGACGCAATCCTGATCGTTCGACAGGCCCCTGCCCGTGGCAGCGCGCCGGCAGCCTCTCAGCCGGCCTCGCCCAGACTCGCCACCTCGCGCTCGGGCGCCGCCGCCAGCAAAGCCTTGGTATAAGGATGCAGCGGCGCATCGAACACCAGGTCGCGGCTGCCTTGCTCGACGATGCGGCCCTGCTGCATCACGACCACCCGGTCGGCCATCTGCTCGACGGCTGCCAGATCGTGCGACACGAACAGGCAGGCAAAGCCGTGCTGGCGCTGCAGCGCCTTGAACAGCGCCAGGATCTGCTTCTGGATCGTCATGTCGAGCGCCGACACCGGTTCGTCGGCCACCACGAAGCGCGGCCGGCGCACGATGGCACGCGCGATCGCCACGCGCTGGCGCTGGCCGCCGGAAAGCTGGTGCGGAAAACGTTCGCCGAACTGCGCCAGCCCCACTTCGGCCAGCACCTGCTCGACGCGTTCGCGGCGCGCGTCGGGGCTCATGCCGGGCAGCAGCCGCAGCGGCTCGGCGACGATCGCGGCCACGCGCATGCGCGGATCCAGCGATGAATACGGATCCTGGAACACCAGTTGGCAGGCCAGCCGCAAAGGCTGCAGCGCAGCGCCCTGCGCCTGGCGAACATCCTGCCCATCGAAGCGAATGGCCCCGGCGCTGGCCGGCACCAGCCGCAGCATGGCACGGCCCAGCGTGGTCTTGCCCGAGCCGCTGCCGCCGACCAGCGCCACCGTTTCGCCGGCGTGCACAGCCAGGCTCACGTCATCGACGGCCTTGATCATCTGCGTCGGCTTGAACCAGCCCTGCCGTGCGCGAAAGCTGACGCTCAAGTGTTCGACGGCGATCACCGGCGCCCCCTGCGCCGCAACGATCGGCTCGGCGGTGCGCCGCGGCAGCGCGTCGACCAGCGCGCGCGTATAGGCCTCGCGTGGGCAGCGCAGCAGTTCGCGCGCGGCGCCGGTTTCCACCACGCGGCCCTGCTGCATCACCACCGCGTGCTGCGTGTAGCGCGCCACCAGTCCCAGGTTGTGCGTGATCAGCACCACCGCCGTGCCCTGCTCGCGCGCCAGCTCGGTCATCAGATAGAGCACCTCGCGCTGGATCAGCGTATCGAGCGCCGTGGTGGGCTCATCGGCGATCAACAGCTTCGGCGCCAGCAGCATCACCGACGCGATCATGATGCGCTGGCGCATGCCGCCCGAGTATTCGTGCGGATAGGCACGCAGGCAGCGTTCGCCGCCGCTGATGCCGACGCGCTCGAGCATCGCCAGGCAGCGGCTGCGCGCTGCCTCATGCGATAGCCGCTGATGCAGCCGCAAGGCTTCGCTCATCTGCGCGCCAATCGTCAGCGCCGGGTTCAGCGAGCTCATCGGTTCCTGGAAGATCATGCCCAGCACCGGGCCGCGCAGCGCGCGCATCTGCGCCGGCGAGGCGCGCATCAGGTCGCGGCCCTGCACGTGGATCGTGCCGCCCGCCTGCTGCACGCCGGGCGGCAACAGGCGCAGCACGGCGCGTCCGGTCAGGCTCTTGCCGCTGCCCGATTCACCGACCAGCGACAGGAATTCGCCGGGCGCCACCGAGAACGACACGCCTTCGACCACGCGGCGCCCACCGGCGTCGATGTGCAGGTCGCGGATATCGAGCACGGGTGCCGTGGCAGCCGCCTGCCCGCCTGGCCCGCCGGTCGGCTGCCCGGTGTTCATCGCACGGCTCATCGATTGGCCATCCTCGGATCGAGCCGATCGCGCAGGCTGTCGCCCAGCAGGTTCACGCCGAGCAGCGTCAATGCGATGCACGAACCCGGCACGATCGACAGCCACGGTGCCGAATCCATGAACGGACGGCTCGATGCCAGCATGTTGCCCCAGGTCGGCGCCGGCGGCGGCACGCCCAGCCCGAGGAAACTGAGCGCGCTTTCCGACAGCAGCACCCAGCCGAACATGCTGGTGGCCAGCACGACCACCGGCGACACGACGTTGGGCAGCACGTGTCGCCACATCGTATAGAGCTCGCCGTTGCCGATCATGCGCGAGGCTTCGATGTATTCCTTCTCGCGAATCGAGATCACGGTGCCTCGCACCACGCGTGCCACCGACGGCGCATAGGCCAGCCCCAGCGCCAGGATGATGCCCCACTTGTTGGGCCCGGTGATGGCCATGATGGCCAGCGCCAGCAGGATGCCGGGAAACGCCAGCAGCGTGTCGTTCACCGCCATCAACGCACGATCGGCCCAGCCGCGCACGAAGCCGGTGAACACGCCCAGCAGCGTACCCAGCGTGACCGCGAACAGCACGGTCAGCAGCGCCACCAGCGCGCTGGCAGCGGCGCCGGTCATGATGCGGCTGGCCACGTCGCGGCCGAACTCGTCGGTGCCGAACCAGTGCGCGCCCGACGGCGGCTGCAGGCGCAGACGCACGTTGATCTGCAAGGGATCGAACGGCGTCCATCGCGCAGCGCCCAGCGCGGTGACGGCCAGCAGCGCGATCAGGCCGCCGCCGATCAGCGTATTGGCGCGCAGGTTCATTCGTAAGCCACACGCGGGTCGAACAGCGGATAGCACAGGTCGATCACCAGGTTCACGAGCACGTAGATCAAGGCGGTGAACAACAGGCAGCCCTGCACCACCGGGTAGTCGCGCGCGAAGATCGCATCGACCAGCAGGCGGCCCAGGCCGGGCAGCGTGAACACCGTTTCGAGCACCGCGATGCCGCCCAGCAGGTTGCCCAGGATCAGGCCGATCAGCGTCAAGGTCGGCGCGAACGCATTCGGAAACACGTGGCGCCCCAGCACCGTGCGCTCGGGCAGGCCCTTGGCGCGCGCGTGCGTCACGTAATCGAGGCGCAGCACTTCGATCGTGCTGGCGCGCGCCATGCGCGCAATCATGCCGATCTCGACCAGCGTCAAGGTCACCACCGGCAGCACTAGATAGGTCAACGCCTGCCGTGCATCCTCGGCAAAGCTCACGTAACCCACCACCGGCAGCCAGCCCAGCTCGACGCCGAACAGCAGCAGCAACAGCAGGCCCAGCCAGAAGCTGGGAATCGACAGCAGCAGCGTCGCCGCGGCGATCATCAGCAGGTCGCAAGCGCTGTTCTGCCGCCAGGCTGCCAGCATGCCCAGCGGCACCGCGATCAGGCTGGCCAGCAGCACCGCCACCAGCACGATCGAGGCGCTCACCTGGAAACGCTCGATCAGCAAGGGCAGCACCGCCACGCCGTTGGTGATCGACCGGCCCAGGTCGCCGCTGGCCACCTGCGCCAGCCAGTGCATGAACTGCGCCGGCAGCGGCTGATCCAGGCCGAGCCGCGCGCGCTGCTCGGCGATCTCTTCGGTGCTGGCCGCATCGCCCAGCATCAGTTGCACCGGATCGCCGGGCACCAGCCGGATCAGCACGAACACCGCCAGCGCCACCAGCAGCAGCGTCGGGATGGTGGCCAGCAGCCGCTTCAGGACATAGGCACCCATGCTCGGGCTCGGCTAGGGCGCAGGTGCCCGGGTCAGTTCAACCTCACGCCCCAGAACCGCGGCTGCGCCGTGGCCCAGGCCTTGTAGCCGCTGACGTTCTTGCGATAGCCGACGATGTCGGTGCCGTTGTAGAGCACTATCATCGGCACGTCTTCGATGAATTTCTCGTGCAGTTTGTCGATCAGCGCCTGCCGCTTGCCGCGGTCGCTGATCACCATCGCCTCGGCCAGCAGTTGCTGCGCCTCGGGCGAATCCCACACCTTGCGCGGCTGCCGCGCCTTCGGGCCGGTCAGCATCTCGAAACTCAGCGCCGGGTCGAGCCGTGCCGAATACGGAAACGACATCGCCTGGTATTCGCCCTTGTTGTAGCGATCCAGCTGCGTGGCCCAATCGAGCACTTCGATCTCGATGCGGATACCGGCCTGCTGCGCCATGCCTTGCGCCAGCACCGCGGCATCGAAGGTGCTTTGATAACGCCTGTTGGCCAGCAGCTTGATCGGCTGCCCCTTGTAGCCGGCCTCGGCCAACAGCTTGCGCGCCGCCGCCAGGTCGGGCGTGAAGCCTTTGGCCTGCACGGCACCATGATAGGCACTGGCCTGCGGAATGGGCGAGTTGTTGACCTTCGAGGTGCCCTGCGTGATCGCGTCGACGATCTGCGCCGAATCGATCGCCAGCGCGATGGCGCGGCGGATGCGCACGTCCTGCAGCAGCGGATCCTTGGTCTGGAACAGGATGCCGTTCAAGTTCATCGTCGGCGCCAGCTCGATGCCCAGCGCCGGATGCTTGCGCAGCTCGGCCAGGTCGGAGGCCGACAGGTCGGGCACGATGTCGACCGCACCCGACACCAGCGCCGCCTTGGCCGCCGCCGCATCGGGGATGACGATGAAGCGTACCTTCTCGACCAGCGCCTGCTTGGCGCCGGTGTTGCCGTCGCGCGGCTCGCTGCGACTGGCGTAGTCGGCAAAGCGCACCAGCTCGACGAACTGGCCCTTGCGCCATTCGCCCAGCTTGAACGGGCCGGTGCCGATCGGCGCGGCCCACTTGCCGTCGGCGCCCAGCGAATCCTTATGCACGATGCCGGCGCCGCCGCAATCGGCGCGCGCCATGTTGGCCAGCACCAGCGCGCTGGGCTTGTCGAAGCGGAACACCACGGTGCGCGCATCGGGCGCCTCGACCGATTCGA
>JAFKGG010000015.1 GCA_017307915.1 Burkholderiales bacterium
GCAACCACGGGCCGAGTTATTTTCGACGTTATCCTGAAACGTTCGCGCAGTTCCGGCCGGATTGCCGCGAAGACGACCTGCGCCTGTGCAGCATCGAGCAGATCGTCAATGCCTATGACAATGCGCTGCTATATACCGACCACGTGCTGGCCGCGACGATCGCCAAGCTGCGCGCGCATGCCAACGAAGTCGATTCTGCGTTGATCTTCGTCTCCGATCACGGCGAGTCGCTGGGCGAGCACCAGTTGTTCCTGCATGGGATGCCTTATGCCATCGCGCCCGAGGTGCAAAAGCAGGTACCGATGATCTTCTGGAGCAGCGACGGCTTTGAACGCGGCGCGGGGCTGCGTCAACACTGCCTCGCGCCGACCTTGCGCCGTCAAGCCGCCGCCACGCGGCTGGCGCACGACCATCTGTTCCATACGATGCTTGGACTGCTCGACATCCGCACCGCACTGTACGAGCCGAACTGGGATCTGGTGCGGCCGTGCCGGGGCGAAGCAATTCAACCCTAGGGGCATTCTTGTGCAATGTAAACGACGAACGACGATGAAATGCTTGATATCGGCAGGCAGCGCCGCTATGACGCTGCTGTTGGGGACGACCGCGACTGCGGCCGACGAGCCACTACGCGCAGGCAACAAAGTGTACCAATCCATCTGCCAAACGTGCCATGGCACGCACAGCCCGGTCGATGCGCCCAAGCTCGGCGATCGCCGAACCTGGGCACCATTGATCGCCGAAGGGCAAACCGTGCTCACCGCCCATGCCTGGGTCGGAGTCAGGGGGATGCCCGCGCGCGGTGGCGATCCCGATCTGACCCTGGAAGAATTCGGTCGCGCAGTCGCGCATATGGCCAGATCCGCCGGCGCCCGATGGCGCGATCCCGACGGCGATGCAGAATTAATGCAGTCGATTCGATCGGAAGCGAAAAAGCGCCAGGCGGCCGGAGCCGGCCGCTGACGAGGCGAGGAGCAGCTCGACGCGGCATCATCGATGCCTCGCATCGCAGTGCTGCCGGCGCTATTCCTCACGCTGACCGGTCAAGGCCGCTCCACCGGCCTGCCCCGGTACCGGCGGCACGTTGTTGCGGCTGCTGCGCCGATCGCGGTAGATCGCCGCGCGCATCAGCAAGATGGCGGTGACCGGCGCGGTGATGACGACGAACACCGTGATCAGCACTTCGTGGATGACCGGCCGCGATTGCAGCGCCGAGAACAGCACCATCGAGGCGATCAGGATGCAGCCGGCCCCCAGCGTGTTGATCATCGCCGGGCCGTGCAGGCGCTGATAGAAGTTCGACAGGCGCAACAGGCCCAGCGAGCCGATCAATACCAGGCAGCCGCCGATCACCAGCAGCACGCTGACCACCACGGCGATCCAGTCCGGCAGCGCGTCGAACGGCGTCATTCGATGACCTCGCCGCGCAGCAGGAACTTGGCCATCGCGATCGAGCCGACGAAACCGACCAAGGCGATCAGCATCGCGATCTCGAAATACACCTGCGTGCCGAAGCGCATGCCCAGCACCAGCATCACCAGCATCGCCGACAGATACAAGGTGTCGAGCGCCATCACGCGGTCTTGCGCGGTGGGCCCGCGAAACAGCCGCAGCGTGGCGAACAGCATGCCCAGGCCGAGGCAGAACAGCGCGAAGCCGATGGCCATCGATAGCGCGGTCGTCATTCGAAAATGCTCCGGAGCGGGCGTTCGTAGCGGTTCTTGATGGTGTCGATCCACCATTGTTCATCGTGCAGATCGAGCACGTGAATCATCAGCAAGCTGCGGTCGGCGCTCAGTTCGCCCCACACGGTGCCCGGCGTCGAGTTGATGATGCTCGACAGCACCGCCAGCCCGTGCGGATCGCGCAGATCGAGCGGAATCGTCATGAAACCCGAGGTCTGGCGCCGGTGGCGGCCACCGAGGATCACCTTGGCGACGTTGATGTTCGACTTGACGATGTCATAGAGCACGACGAAGAACAGCCGCATGATCAACAAGGGATGGCGGATGCGCGGCACCAGCGGACGCATGCGCCGGGTGGCCATCGGCAGCCACCAGCCGAGCAGCGCGCCCAGCAGCAGATGCGCGGGCGCCAGCGTCTGGTTCATCAGCAGCCACATCAGCAGCAGAAATACCGACAGCACGGGAGCGGGAAACCAGCGCTTCATGGCCTGGCTCCCTCGGCGGGCACGGCGGGCGCGGCCTCACCGGTGTGCCGCGCCGGGTTGGGCACGGCCTTGTTCGACAGCACGCGGTCGACGTAACCGTCGCGGCCGTACAGCGCCCGGGCGGCATCGTCCATGTAGCGCATGGCCGGCCCGGCACCGATGGTCAGTGCGATGCAGACCGCCAGCAACCCGGCGATCGGCGCCACCTCGATGACGCGCAGCCGTGGCGTGACGCGGCTGACCGGCGCCCAGAAGGTGCGTACGCCGAGCCGCGTCAGCGAGATGATGGCAGCCAGCCCCGAGATGATGATCAGCGCCAGCATCAGCCAGGCATCGTTTTCGAACGCCACGCCGATCGCCTCGGCAACGGCGCTCGTGTCGAGCATCGCCGACAACAGCAGGAACTTGGCGATGAAGCCCGACAAGGGCGGCAATCCCGAGATCAGCAGCGCGCAGCAGACGAAGGCCAGCCCGAGGAAGGCCATCGCCGCCGGGATCACCACGCCGACTTCCTCGTCTTCGTGCAGCGACAGCTTGCCCTGTGCCTCGAAGGCTTCCAGCGTCAGCGCCAGCACGTTGGCGCCGGCGCTGCGCGTGCGGCCGGCCAGTTCGCCCAGCAGAAAGAACGCGCTGACGGCGAGCGTGGCGCTCAGCAGATAGAACAAGGCTGCCGCGATCACCTTGACTTCGCCGAAGCCGACCGCGGCCAGCAGCGTGCCCGACGAAACGATCAGGCTGAAGCCGGCCAGGCGCGAGAAATCCTGCGCGGCCAGCACGCCGATGGTGCCGAAAGCCAGCGTCGCCAGCCCGCCGTACAGCAGCCAGTAGCCGCCGAAGCCGGTGGACTCGCCGGCGCCGTCGGCGAAGGTCATCATCCACAGCCGCAGCAGCACGTAGACGCCGACCTTGGTCATCATCGCGAAGATCGCCGCCACCGGCGGGGCCGCGGCGGTGTATGTGCTGGGCAGCCAGAAATTCAGCGGCCACATCGCGCTCTTGACCAGGAACGCCGTGCCGAGAATGGCGGCGCCGGCTTCCAGCAGCATGCGCTCGCTGGCCGGCACCTGCGGCACGATGCGCGCCAGGTCGGCCATGTTCAGGGTGCCGGTCACCGAATACAGCAGCGACACGCCGATCAGGAAGAACGATGAAGCGACCAGGTTGACGACGATGTATTGCAGGCCGGCGCGCACGCGCGTCACGCCCGAGCCGTGCAGCACCAGCCCATACGAGGCGGCCAGCATCACCTCGAAGAACACGAACAGGTTGAACAGGTCGGCGGTCAGGAAGGCGCCGTTGATGCCCATCAGCAGGAACTGGAACAGCGCCTGGAAGTGCACGCCGGCGCGATTCCAGCGCGCCGCCGCGAACACCAGCGCGGCCAGCGCCAGTATGGCATTGAGCAGCAGCAGCAGGGCCGACAGGCGATCGACGGCCAGCGCGATGCCAAACGGCGCCGGCCAGTTGGCCGCCAGGTAGACGCCGATGGAACCCGACCAGCCATACTGCTCGCCATGGCCGTCGGCCAGGTAGACCAGCGCGATCGCCACCAGCAGCAGACTGGTGGTCGAGACCAGCGCGATCGCGAACTTGGTGCCGCGGCGGTGCTCGTCGATCAGCACCGTCAGCGCGCCGGCGATCAGCGGCACCACGATCGGCGCCATGATCAGATGATCGAGCCAAGCGCTCATGAACGCGGCTCCCTGCCATCGACGTGGTCGGTGCCGGTCAGGCCACGCGACGCCAGCAGTACGACCAGGAACAGCGCCGTCATGGCAAAGCCGATGACGATGGCGGTAAGCACCAGCGCCTGCGGCACCGGATCGGTGAGCGCCGTGGGCGCGCCACCGTTGGCGGCGACGATCGGCGCCCCGTTGATCATCAGCCGGCCCATGCCGAAGATGAACAGATTGACTCCATAGGAGATCAGCGACAGGCCGATGATCACCTGGAAGGTGCGCGGCCGCATCACCAGCCACACGCCTGAGCCGGTGAGCACGCCGATGGCCAAGGCCAGGAGAATTTCCATTTACCGGCCTTCCGCGCTCACGGCGCTGGTGGGAGGGGCCGCCGGCGCCGGCGTTTGCGCGTGCGGCATCCGGTGACTGCGCACCGACTGGTGCGCCAGCGCCACCAGCACCAGCACGGTGGCGCCGATCACCAGCGTGAACACGCCCAGATCGAACATGAAGGCGCTGGGCAGCGGCACTTCACCCAGCCACGGCAAGCGCGGATGCGGCGAATGGCTGGTAAGGAACGGATAACCGACGAACCAGGCGCCGATACCGGTGAACACGGCGATCAGCAAGCCCATTCCCAGCCAGCGGTGCGGCCGGATGCGCAGATGCGCTTCGACCCAGGCGGTGCCGGCGGTCATGTATTGCAGGATGATCGCCACCGCCGCGATCAGGCCGGCGACGAAACCGCCGCCGGGCAGATTGTGGCCGCGCATGAAGAAGAAGATCGACACCATCACCATGATCGGCAGCAGCAGTCGCAGAAAGATGCTGGGCACCAGC
>JAFKGG010000016.1 GCA_017307915.1 Burkholderiales bacterium
AAGCACGTCGTTTCCGAGGTCGAACAGCTCGACGCCCAGATCCTGCTCGAGCTTGTGCAGTTCGCGGCTGAGCGCCGACGGCGTGACGAACAAGCGGTCGGCCGCGGCCCGGATCGAGCCGGTGAGCGCGACTTCCTGGAAACGCAACAGCGACGTATTAAGCATCGCGCATTATCTCTCTTGCGTTGCGTTATAGGCAACGATGTGTTCAAAACAATTCGTTTGATGCATTGGGCCTGTCGCGGCACATTGAACGCTGAGCGTTCAGAACAAGGAGTCTCGCGGTGACCAAGAAAGTGATTTACAGCCCCAAAGTGACCCGCACCAAGGCGCCTCATGCGCATGCCGTGAAGACCGGCAACCTGGTGTTCGTTTCGGGCTGCCCGGCCTATTTCGATGACATGCAACTGGCCAAGGGCGACTTTGCCGCGCAGATGCGCCAGTGCATGACCAACGTCAAGCACATCCTCGAGGAAGCGGGTTCGTCGCTGGAGCAGGTGGTCAAGGTCAACGTGTTCCTCGACCGGCGTGCCGACTTCGACGAGATGAACGTGATCTATCGCGAGTTCTTCGGCAACGACGCCGATACCTGGCCGGCACGCACCACCGTCGAGGCGCGCCTGCCGCGCAAGGATTTCCTGCTGGAGATCGAGTGCGTGGCCGAAGTGGAGGGCTGAGATGGGCGTGATCGAATCCCGCCTGGCCGAGTTGGGCATCGTGCTGCCCGACGCGCCGGTGATCAAGGCCAATCCCGCGCTGGTCCCCGGCGTTGCGGTGGGCAACCTGTTCTATTGCCAGGGCACGCTGGGTCACACCAACGGCGAGTTTCCGTACCTGGGCAAGGTCGGCGACAAAGTCAGCGTGGATGAGGCCTATCAATCGGCCAGGTTGTGCGCGATCAACCATCTGGCGCAGGCCAAGGCAGTGCTGGGCGATCTGGACCGCATCGTGCGCGTCGTGCAACTGCTGATTTACGTCAACGGCGCACCCGGTTTCGAACGTGCGCCCTACGTTTCGAACGGCGCTTCGGATCTGTTCGTGCAGGTGTTGGGCCCCGAGCGCGCGGCGATGGCGCGCGCCAGCCTGAGCGTGCCCGACCTGATCTATACGGCGCCGGTGGAAACCATTTGTACGTTCGAGATCAAGCCCTGAACGGGCGAGCGGCGGGCCCCATCGATGCGAGGCCCGCCGCACAGCAAAGGAGCGTTCACCATGCAAAGACGTCATCTGCTGCAAGCCCTCGGGTTGGGTGCGCTGGCGCACACCCTGCCTGCGCTGGCTGATGATTTTCCGTCCCGGCCGATTACGCTGGTGAGCCCCTGGGCGCCGGGCGGCACCAATGACCTGCTGTGCCGCCTGCTGGCGCGCGAGGCCGGCCGCCAGCTTGGCCAGCCGATGGTGGTCGAGAACAAACCCGGCGCCGGCGGCGTGGTCGGCACCACCGGCGTGGCGCGCGCCAAGCCCGACGGCTACACCCTCACGCTGGGCAGCACGCCGGGTTACGCGACGGCGCCGGCGCTGTATCCGAAGCTGCCTTACGATCCGCAGCGCGATTTCACGCCGGTAATCGGCGTGGCCACGGTGCCCAATGTGCTGGTGGTGCACCCGTCGCTGCCGGTCTCCAATCTGCGCGAGCTGATCGCCTACGTGAAGGAACGGCCCGGCAAACTGAGCTACAGCTCGGTGGGCGCCGGTTCCACGCAGCATCTGTGCGCCAAGCTGTTCGAAAGCCTGACCGGCACCGAGATGATTCACGTGCCGTACAAGGGCACGGCGCCGGCGATGCAGGATCTGATGGCCGGCGCGATCACGCTGGCGTTCGAGAACATGCCGCCGCTGCTGCCGCAGATCAAGGCCGGCGCCTTGAAGGCCTTGAACGTGACCTCGGCCAAACGCGTCAGCCAGTTGCCCGACGTGCCCACGATGGTCGAAGCGGGCCTGCCGGATTTCACCGCCGCCGTCTGGTATGCCGTGTTCGCCCCGGCCGGCGTGCCGGCGCCGATCGTGGCACGCTTGCAGGATGCGTTCATGGCCGCTTTGCGCCATCCCGATTCGGTGGCGCAGCTCAACAACCTGGGCCTGACGACGCTGGCCACCGATGCCAATGCCACGCGCGCGATGGTGCAGGCGGATGCGAACAAGTGGGGCGGCGTGATCCGATCTGCGAACATCAAGGCGGAATGACTGCCATAGGCCTTGATCGATGAATGATTCGACCGATGCAACGATGCCGATGAATGCGCCTGCGACCGCGCCCGGAGCGGCCGGCGTCGCCGCGGCCGGCCCGCTGGCCGGGCGTGTCGCTTTCGTGACCGGCGCCGGCAAGGGGCTGGGCCGTGCGATCGCCCACGGCTTTGCGCAAGCGGGCGCCGACCTGGTGCTGGTGGCTCGCACGCGCGCCGATCTGGAAGTGCTTGCGCAAGAAGTGCAGGCCTGCGGCCGCCGGGCGCTGGTGGCGGTGGCCGACGTCACCGACAGCGCGCAGATCGGCGCTGCGGTCGACGCGGCCTTGGCGGCGTTCGGGCGCATCGACATCCTCGTCAACGCCGCCGGCGGCAGCTTGCGCAAGCCCACGCTCGAACTCAGCGATGACGAGTGGGACCGCGTGATCGCCGCCAATCTGTCGTCCACCTTCAAGGTGTGCCGTGCGGTCGGGCGGCAGATGGTGGCGCAGCGCTCGGGCGCGATCATCAACATCGCCTCGACCGCCGGGGTACGCGGCCGAGCGGCCAATGCGCCGTATTCGGCGGCCAAGGCGGCGGTCATCAATTTCTCGAAAGCGATCGCGATGGAATGGGCGGCGCAGGGCGTGCGCGTGAACGTGCTGGCGCCGGGGCGCTTTCTCACGCCGCTGACCGAGGCCGAGATGTCGGTACCGGAAAAATACGCGGCCTTCGTGCGCCAGGTGCCGCTGGGCCGCATCGGCCAGCCCGAAGAGATCAAGGAGATCGCCGTGTGGCTGGCTGGCGATGCCTCGGCCTTCGTCACCGGCAGCGTGATCACGCTCGACGGCGGGCAGACGCTCGCTTGAGGTTCGCCGAGCAGGCCGGCGCGAGGCAGCCTGTGCTGCATGGCCGGCCGCCGGCTGCTTCATGCCGATCCAGGTAACCTAGTCGTCATCGCAATGCCTTGCATCCGATGACGTGAACCCCTATCGAGCTGCCACGATCCTGGCCTGGCGCCTGCTGGCGATCGTCTGCGTGCTGCTTGGGGTGATCGGCGCCTTCCTGCCGGTGCTGCCGACGGTGCCGTTCCTGCTGGTGGCGGCCTGGGCTGCCGGGCGCGGCTGGCCGCGGCTGGAAGCCTGGCTGCTGTCGCACCCGACTTATGGCCAGGCGATCCGGCGCTGGCGCGACCACCGGGCGGTGCCGCGCCGCGCCAAATGGCTGTCGTCGATCATGATGGCGGGCAGCGCGGTCATCATGATCGTGTCGCCGGGCATCCCGCTGTGGGTCAAGATCGTGGTGCCGCTGGGCATGCTGCTGGTGGCCGTCTGGCTGTGGCGGCGGCCTGAGCTTTGAGCGGTTTGGCAGGCGGGCGGGGCGGCTGGTGCGCTGCCGCCCGGATGAGCCGCGGGCCTGCCTGGCCGAAGCAGGCGTGATAGGCCGGCCCCCGGGGCCGGCCTGGACAAGTTCAGGTCACCGCCGACGTATCGACCGGGCAGCCGGTCTTGGCGGCGATCTCTTCCTTGGTGACGCCGGGCGCCACTTCCAGCAGCTTCAAGCCCTGGTCGGTCACCTCGAGCACGCCCAGGTCGGTGATGATCAGGTCGACCACGCCCACGCCGGTCAGCGGCAGCGCGCACTGGGACAGGATCTTCAGTTCCTCGCCGCCGTCTTTCTTCTTGGCGGTGTGCTCCATCAGCACGAGGACGCGGCCGACGCCGGCGACCAGGTCCATTGCGCCACCCATGCCTTTGACCATCTTGCCGGGGATCATCCAGTTGGCCAGGTCGCCTTTTTCGCTGACCTGCATGGCGCCGAGGATGGCCAGGTTGATCTTGCCGCCGCGGATCATCGCGAACGAATCAGCCGACGAGAAGATCGACGAGCCCGGCAGCGTCGTCACCGTCTGCTTGCCGGCATTGATCATGTCGGGGTCGACTTCGTCTTCGGTGGGAAACGGGCCGATGCCGAGCAGGCCGTTTTCCGATTGCAGCCAGACTTCCATGCCGGCCGGCACGTGGTTGGCCACCAGCGTGGGCAGGCCGATGCCGAGATTCACGTAGAAGCCGTCGCGCAGCTCGCGGGCCGCGCGGGCGGCCATTTGATCACGGGTCCAGGGCATTGTGGTTCTCCTTATCGTGCCGGGCGCGTGGTGCGCTGTTCAATGCGTTTCTCGGGCGTCGGATTGTGGACGATCCGGTGCACGTAGATGCCGGGCAGGTGGATCTCGTCGGGATCGAAGCTGCCGGTGGGCACGATCTGCTCGACCTCGACCACCGTGATGCGGCCAGCCATCGCCACGTTCGGGTTGAAGTTGCGCGCGGTGCGGCGAAACAGCAGGTTGCCGGACTGGTCGGCCTTCCAGGCCTTGACCAGCGACAGGTCGGGCACCAGCGAGCGTTCCATTACGTACTGCGCGCCGTCGAATTCGCGTACTTCCTTGCCCTCGGCCACGATGGTGCCGACGCCGGTGCGCGTGAAGAAGGCCGGGATGCCGGCGCCGCCGGCGC
>JAFKGG010000396.1 GCA_017307915.1 Burkholderiales bacterium
ACGCGCAGCGCGTGCTGCCGCGCGGCCTGTTCGAGTTCGTCGACCGGGGCACCGAAGACGAAGCGGCGATGCGGGCCAACCGCGACGGTTTCGAGCGCATCCGCTTCCGGCCGCACGTGCTGAACAATGTGTCAGCACGCACCCTCGGCACCAGCTTGTTCGGCCAGCCCAGCGCGATGCCGCTGGTGGTGGCACCCACCGGCGCCGCCGGGCTGCTGTGGTTCGACGGCGAGATCTCGGTGGCCAAGGCGGCGCGCCAGGCCGGCATTCCGTTCACGCTGTCGACCGCTTCGATCGTGTCGATGGAACGGGTTGCCGAAGAAGCCGGTGGACGCCTGTGGTTCCAGCTTTACATGTGGCCCGATCGCCAGATGTCGTATCGGCTGATCGATCGCGTGCGCGAAGCCGGCTACGAGGCATTGATGGTCACGGTCGACACCGCCGTCACGCCGAATCGTGAATACAACGTGCGCAACGGCTTTTCGCTGCCCTTGCGCGTCACGCGGCGCAACGCGATCGACGTGATGCGGCATCCGCGCTGGTTCCTCAGCGTGTTCGCGCGCTATCTGTTGCGTTCGGGCATTCCGATGCTGGAAAACTACCCTGACGAGCTGCGCACCAAGCTCACCAGTGGTCCGAAGCGCGGCATCAGCCTGCCGAAGAACGACTCGCTGAGCTGGGAAGATCTGCGCGACTTGCGCCGACGCTGGCAGGGGCCGCTGATGCTCAAGGGCATTCTGCACCCTGACGATGCCGCCCGCGCGGTCGATTGCGGCATCGATGCGGTGATCGTATCCAACCACGGCGGGCGCAATCTCGACGGCTCGGTGGCCCCGATCGATGCTTTGCCCGAGATCGTCGATCGCGTCGGCACGCGCTGCGACGTGATGCTCGACAGCGGCGTGCGCCGCGGCAGCGACATGATCAAGGCAGTGGCGCTGGGCGCCAAGGCGGTGATGGTCGGGCGGGCACCGCTGTACGGCGTGGCCGCGGCTGGCGAAACCGGTGCCGGCCAGGCGCTGCAGATTCTGTACGAGGAAGCGATGCGGGTAATGGGCTTCCTCGGTTGCCCGACGCTCGATGCGCTCGGCGCCGACGTGCTGCGACTCGACGGCACGGCCGCTGCGCGCAGCGGCGCTATGTCGGGCGCGGAGGCGGCGCACGCGCTGCGCCTGGTTTCCGAAATCGAAACCCATGTGATCGGCCAGTCGATGCTGGCCGATCGCGGCGCATGAACTGACAGGAGGCTATGTTGACCATCCGATTCGAACCCCTACGAAACAACACGACTTTCGCTGCGCGCGTGCATGGCGTCGACCTTGCCGCCGGCATCGGCCCGGCCGAAGTCGACACCCTCGAGGAAGGCCTGGCACGTCATGGCGTGTTGATCTTCCCCGATCAGTTCATCAACGATGACCAGCAGCAGGCGTTCATCCAGCAGTTCGGTCCGCCGCATCAGGCGGTACTCAAGGAAGTGGCGTCGAACCATCCGCATTTCTACGACATCGGCACTACCGACTATGCCGGCAACCCGCGCGAGAAGGGCAGCGTGGCGCACCAATACATGCTGGCCAACCTGCTGTGGCATACCGACGGCGCGCAGAATCAGCCGCCGATCCGGCTGACCGCGCTGCATGCGCGCGTGCGGCCGCCCGCGCCGCCGCCGACCGAATACGCCGACATGCACGCAGCCTGGGAAACCCTGCCAGCCGACATGCAGCGTTCGCTGGAGGACCTGGTCGTCGAGCACTCGATCTACCGTTCGCGCGAACAGATGGGCATGAAGATGTCCGACTTCAGCGAAGAAACGCTGCGCTCGCGCAAGCCGGTGTATCACCCGATGGTGCGGATCAATCCGCGCACCGGCTGGAAATCACTGTACCTGGCCTCGCATGCGTCGCACGTCGTCGGCTGGCCGCTGGAGAAGGGGCGCAAGCTGGTCGAGGAGCTGATCGCGCACGCTACGCAGCCGCAGTTCGTCTATTCGCACGACTGGAAGCTGAACCAGCTCGTGATGTGGGACGACTCGTGGACCATGCACCGTGCCACGCCGTATGAAGGGTCGCATCCGCGCCATCTGAGATGGTGTGCGGTGCGTGAACTCGAAGCCGTCTGAAGACGGCCTGCTACCGAAAACTCTGGAGGAGAACGCGCTGATGAAACGACTGATCGCTGGCCTTGCGCTGGCCATGTTTGCCCTGACTGCCGCCGCGCAGTCGGCTTATCCGAACCGGCCGATCAAGCTGATCGTACCGTTTGCGCCGGGACAGGTGACTGACTGGCTGGCGCGCATGCTGGGCGAGCAGATGGCCGCCGAGCTGGGGCAGCCGGTGGTGGTCGAAAACCGTGCCGGCGCCAACGGCACCATCGGTTCGGCCTATGCGGTGACGCAGCCGGCCGACGGCTATACGCTGGTGATCACCTCGAACGGTACGCACTCGGCCGGCCCGAACCTGTTCAAGAAGCTCGGCTATGACCCGCTGACCAGCTTCACGCACATCGGCGGTCTGATGAGCCTGCCGTGGATGCTGATGGTGCGGCCTGATTTCCCCGCCAAGGACATCAAGGAGTTCATCGCCTATGCGAAGCAGAACCCGGGCAAGCTCGCGGTGGGCTACGGCTCGTCGAGTTCGCGGCTGGCGATCCACTTGCTGAAGTCGGCCAAGCTCGAGGTGCTCGAGGTGCCCTACAAGGGTCTGGGCCAGACCGTCATCGACGTGCGCAGCGGCCAGTTGCAGTTCACCTTCCTGGACATGGGCTCGGCGATGAACCAGGAAAAAGGCGGTGGCCTGCGAGGCCTGGCGGTGACCTCGCCCAAGCGCTCGCCGGTGGCCAATGACAAGCCGGCGATGTCCGAGGTGATCCCGGGCTACGAGATGGTGTCGTGGCTTGGCATCGGTGCCCCGGCCGGCACGCCCGAGGCGGCAGTCAAGCGCGTGCACGATGTGGTGTCGAAGATCCTGGCGCGCGACGACATTCGCCAGAAGATCGCCGCCTACGGCGGTGAGGTGATGCCGCTGAACGGTGCGCAGATCGTCGACCTGATCCGCACCGAAACGCCGGTATGGGCGCGGTTCGTCAAAGAGGCCGGCATCGAGCCGGAATGAGCCAATGAGAATCGGACGCTATCGCGGATCGGCAGACGGCGAGCGGCTGGGTGTCGTGCTGGGCCAGGCCGGCGCGCTGAGCGTGCTCGACCTGGGCGCGGCGCTCGCCGCGCGCGGCGGGCAGATGCCCTTCGAGAATACGATGGATGCGCTGATCGATTCGGGCGAACGCGGCCTGCAGGCTGCGCGCGACGCGATCGAATGGGCGCAGCGAGCCGGCGAGGCCGCCTGGTTCCGGCCTGAGCCCGAGGTGCCCTGGCTGGTGCCGATCCGTGTGCGCAATTGCATCGCCGGCGGACGCAACTTCGCCGCTCACCGCAACGAGACGCTGGAATACTGGACCAAGCAGGGCGCCAAGCTGCACAGCGAGATTCCGATGGCGTTCATCAAGCTGAGCAACGTGATGGTGCCCACGCGCAGCACCGTCAAGCGGCCGCCGGAAACCGAGTGGTTCGACTACGAGATCGAGGCCACGGCGGTGATCGGCCGCAGCGTTGAACGCATATCGGAAGACAAGGCGCTGTCGGCCGTGTTCGGCTACACGATCATGAACGACTTGTCGGCGCGCGAGCTGCAGCGCAAGGAAATGGCCAACCAGTCGATCGTGCTCGGCAAGAACTTTCCCGGCTTCGGGCCCTTGGGGCCCTGGATCACCACCAGCGATGAGATCCCCGACCCGGCGGCGCTCGAACTGGAACTGCGCGTCAACGGCGAAGTGCGCCAGAAGACCGACTGCCGCAACATGATTTTCTCCTTTGCGGCGCTGGTGGCGCACTGGTCGCTGATGGGGCTGGCGCGCGGCGATCTGATCACCACCGGTTCACCCGAGGGCGTGGCCATCGGCCAGCCTGATCCGTTGCCGTTCTATCTGAAGCCCGGCGACGTGGTCGAAGCGGAAGTGGCCCAGGTGGGCATCCTGGAAACGCGTATCGGCTGAAAGACCTGTACCGGTTCCGTGCCGGCCGCCGTGCCGGCATCGGATCGGAACCCCTACCGCTACGGCGGCAAATCGAACGCTGGCCCGGCTGTGGCCGAGGAACCGGCAGCGAGGAGACAGACATGGACCGTCGTTCATTTTCCCGGCTGCTGATGGCCTGCCTGTGTGCCGCCGGCGTGTCGCAAGCCGCGGCGCAAGGCGACTGGCCGACACGGCCGATCACGCTGGTCGTGCCGCTGGCGCCCGGCAGCCCCACCGACATCATGGCGCGTGCGATCGGCGCCGAGCTGCAGCAGCGGCTCGGCCAGGCCGTGGTGGTCGAGAACAAGCCCGGCGGCGGTTCGCTGATCGCCACCTCGGCGGTGCAGAACGCCAAGCCCGATGGCTATACCTACCTGTTCGCGATCTCGGCGCACACCATCAACCCGGCTACGCGCAGGCAGGCGCGCTATGACCCGATCAAGGATTTCACGCCGGTCGGCCTGATCGGCGCGGTGCCGCACATTCTGGTGGTGGGCAAGCATCTGCCGGTGAACAATCTGCGCGAGCTGATCGCACTGGCCAAGAGCAAGCCCGACAAGCTGTCGTACGGCTCGGCCGGCATCGGTATTTCCAACCACCTGGAAGGCGAGTTGTTCTCCAACCTGATCGGCGTCGACCTGGTGCACGTGCCCTACAAGGGCGGCACCACCGAGGCGCGTAACGACGTGCTCACCGGCCGCGTCGACATGCTGTTCGACCTGGTCAGCATCGTGCGGCCGTATCTGAAAGACGGACGCCTGAAGCCGATCGGCGTGGCGCAAGCCAAGCGTTCGCGGCTGGCGCCCGAGTTGCCGACGCTGGCTGAATCCGGGCTGCCGGCCTTCGACGTCATGCCGTGGACCGGCATGCTCGGGCCGGCCGGCATCGATCCGGCGATCGTGGCCAAGTTCAGCCAGGCGCTGCGCGATACGCTGGCCGACCAGAAGATCATCGATCGCCTGGCCGGCATGGGCATCGAGACGGTCGGCTCCACGCCGCAGCAATTCACCGAGTTCCTCAAGCGCGACCTTGCCATCTGGACCGACGTTGCACGCAAGGCCAAGATCGAGCTCGATTGATGGATGACACGCATTTCTACGAGCCGGCCAACGGGCATCGGCTGCCGCACTCGCCGCTGAAAGCCGTGATCGCGCCACGGCCGATCGGCTGGGTTTCCAGCGTCGATTGCGACGGCAAGGTCAACTTGGCGCCATTCAGCTTCTTCAACGCGGTCTGCGAAACGCCGCCGATGGTGTATTTCACGGTGCTCGGCCGCAAAGACACGCTGCGCAACGTCGAGGCCACCGGCGAGTTCGTCGTCAACATGGCGTCGCGCGAGCTGGCCGAGCAGATGAGTCTCACCTCGGCCGATCTACCGCCGGGGCACGACGAGATGCAGTTCGCCGGCCTGGAGCCGGCCGCGTCGACGCTGGTGCGGCCGCCGCGCGTGAAGGTGGCACCCGCCGCGCTCGAATGCAAGGTGCTGCGCATCGAAGAGCTGGCCGACCTGCAGGGCAACAAGGTCGGCTGGTTCATGGTGCTGGGCCAGGTGGTGGGCGTGCACTTGAACCGGGCCTTCCTGAAAGACGGTTTGTTCGATACGGCCGCGGCGCGGCTGATCGCGCGCTGCGGCTATCGAGGGTTCTACGCGTCGGTGGACGAGATGTTCGAGATGGTGCGGCCCACCGATGTGTCGGTGTTGTCGAAGACATGAGGCGGGCTCAGAGGCGCTGACATGCGTTGCCTGCGGCAGCGGCGGCATCCATACTGTCGATGCAAGCCGAGCAGGCACTTTCGATTTCGAGGAGAGCATGAAGCGACGTACTCTGGCCGCCTTGGCGGCCCTTTGCTGCGCGTGGCGCATCCCGCCCGCGCTCGCCCAGCCATCGGCCAATTCGTCCATTCCCGGCAAGGGCTTCAACATCGTCAACCCGTTCCCGCCCGGTTCGCCGGTGGAGTTCGTCGGCCGTCTGGTCGCGCATGCGTTGGAACGGCATTGGCCGCAGCAGTTCGCCGTCGTAGAAAGCCGCAGCGGCGCCGGCGGTACGCTGGGCGCCAACACGGTGGTGAGATCCGAACCCACCGGCGCCACGCTGCTCGTGTCGACGGCCTCGCCGATCACCGTTGCCGCGGCGCTGTACGAGAAGCTGCCGTACGACCCGGCGCGCGACCTGATCCCGATCTGGGGCGTTGCCACGCCGGGCCAGGTCGTGGTCGTGAACAAGGATCTGCCGGTGAAGACGCTGGCCGAACTGGTGGCTTATGCGAAAGCCAATCCGGGCAAGCTGTCGTATGCGTCTTCCGGCGTGGGCACGGTGCAGCACTTTGCCGGCGAGCTGTTCAAGGCCCGTACCGGTGCGCCGCTGCTGCACGTGCCGTATCGCGGCGGCGCGCCCGCCGCCACCGATCTGGCCGGCGGGCACGTGCACGTGATGTTCGATTCCTTGACCAACCAGCTCAGCAACATCCAGACCGGCAAGGTGCGCGCGCTGGCCATTCTGCGTGCCGAGCGCGACAGCAAGCTGACCGACGTGCCGACCGCCGCGCAGGCCGGTGTCGAAGGCGTCGAGATGCAGGGCTGGATCAGCGTGTTTGCGCCCGGGCGCACGCCGCCCAACGTCGTGCGCATGCTGCGCGAGACGCTGACGCGCATCATGGCCGCGCCCGATATCGAGGCCAAGCTGAAGGAAACCTTCGGCCAGGCGCAACCGCTCACCGGCCAGCAGCTCGAAACCATGATCGCGCAGGACATGAAGATGTACGCGGAACTGGTGAAGACGGCCGGCATTCCGAAGCAATGACGCCGGCGCAACAGCCATTTTCCCGTCCGCCCCGAAGCATAGCCAGGCCATGCCCAAGATCACCCGCATCGAAGCGATCCTGCTGAACATTCCATTGCCGCGCGATTTTCGCGGCAGCGTCTACAGCGTGCCGCAGAAAAACGCGATCGTCACGCGCATCTACACCGACCACGGGCCGGTGGGCCATTGCGTGAACGGTGAAGGCGATGCGGTCATCCATCGCCAGATTCTCGAGATCATCGAAAAGGAATTGACGCCGCGCCTGATCGGCGCCGATCCCAGCCGCATCGAGGCCCTATGGGCGCAGATGTGGCCGGTGACCTACGTCGGCGGCCGCGACCCGCGCGCCGCCGTGCGCGCCGTAGCCTACGTCGACAGCGCGCTGTGGGATCTGCTGGGCAAGACCGCCGGCATGCCCTTGTACAAGCTATGGGGCGGCGCGCGCGACAGCGTGCCGATCATCGCGATCGGTGGCCAATACCACGATGACTACAGCGTTGCCGACTACGGCCGCGAGATGGAAGAATTGGCCGCGCTGGGCCTGGCCGGCTGCAAGTTCAAAGTGGGCGGTCGTACGCCCGCCGAAGACGCCGCGCGCACGCGAGCGGCGCACGCGGCGGGCGGCAAGGATTTCGTGCTGTGCGTGGATGCCAACCGCGGCTGGTCGCGCGCGCAGGCGCTCGAATTTACGCGCCTGACCAGCGACCTGCCGCTGCGCTGGTTCGAAGAGCCCTGCCATTGGAACGACGATCGCCGCGACATGGCGCTGCTGCGCGCGCAAACCGGCCTGCCGATCTGCGCGGGCCAGTCGGAAAGCACGGCCGAAGGCTGCCGCGACCTGATGCTTGACCACGCGATCGACGTCTGCAATCTCGATGCAAGCTGGGGCGGCGGCCCCACGGCATGGCTGCGCGTTGCCAAGATGGCGGCATGCTTCGGCGTGCAGATGGCGCATCACGGCGAGCCGGTGGTGGGTTCACATCTGATCGCGGCGATGAACCACGGCACCTACGTCGAAACCCATCATCCCGAGCGCGATCCGGTGTTTCATGGCGGAGTGCTGAACCGCGGAACGATCGCCGACGGGCACTACGCGATGCCGACCGGGGCAGGGTGGGGCATCGATTTCGACGAAGAGTTCCTCAAGCGCTACCGGGTGAACTGAAAGCGCCTGCCGCGGTGCGCGCGGCACTCGAAATCGTGCCCGGCGCCTTGTGGCGCCGCCGGCGCGGCTTCAGGCTGCCTTGGCCAGCCGGTCGGCGCGCGCCGCGCGCAAGGCACGCGTGCCGCGTCCGCCGCGAACCGCATGGAACCTCGGGCTGGGCGAGAACAGCGCCGATGGCCGGCTCTGCAGGCGACCCGAGTTCAGCGCGGCGATCAGGCGCGAACGATGGTGCAGATGCTCTTGATACAGGGCGTGTGCGCGGGCCAGTTCTTGAAGCTGATGGCGGTTCATGGCGTGCTCCGGCGTTGCGTCGGTTCGTGACCATCAGTTTGCGATCGGATTGCGCGAAATCAAGGGAAGTAATTCCCACTGTCGCTGCGAGACCCGTGAAAAACTGCGCAAGCGGTGCGTGCAAGTGCGCGCCAGGGGCTCAGCGCGAGCGCCCCTGTCGGTGAGCGGCGAGCGCGGCGGTCCACGCTTGGCGGCAGAGTTCGGCTTCGCGTTTCAGCGATTGCACGATCTCGTCGCGACGCGCTTCGATTCTTTTGCTCAGAGCGGCAATGCTCAGGGCCGCGAGAGGACGCCCGTCGGGACCGGGAATCGCGACACCGATACCGCCCATCTGATCGACCACGATGTCGAGTGTGATCGCATAGCCCAAGGTTCGTGCTTCTTCGAGCTTCTTTTCCACGAGGGCAGCGGTCACGCGAGGATGATTTGCGAGCCCGGCTCGTATCGCCGGTAACACGGCCTCGCACTCTGCCGTTGGCAGCGCTGCAAGAAGAGCGAGGCTGCCGGCCCCGACACCGAGCAAGCGCCGGCCGCCGACGCCCAGGTAGTTCGCCCTGATCGGGAAGCGCCCGACCTCGAACGCAGCGCATACCGATTCACTCCCGCTCGGGATGGATAGCAGGATCGTGTCTTCGAACCGGTCCGCCAGCCGCAGCAGACTCGGCTGAGCCAGCGGTCGTGGATCGAAGCGCGCAAGCGAGGCGACGCCGAGCACCCGGGCCTCGACGCCCATGGAGTACCGCTTCGACGTGTCGTCTCGTTCGACATACCCCTCTTCGGAGAGCATCTCGAGCAGTCGCAGCAACGTGGCCTTGTCGAGACCGGTTGCTTCGGCGAGGACGGTCAGTCGCTGCTGGTCGGCGCTTGCCAGCGCTTTCAGAATCCGGCACGCCTTGCGGACGGACGACAACGGCGCGGGTTCGGTGATTCGTGCAGAGACTCGGGGCGGCATGGGCGGAACCTCGGTGTGTCCCGGTATCTTAATCGATCCCGATAAAAATTTCGTTGTACAAAATCTTTTTATGGGTTGTTTTGAAATCAATTCCGATATTTGACTGTAATAAATAGGTAAAACATAATTTTCATAACATTGCATGAAATAATGAGTTTCATCCTACAAAATTGGAGATGATGCGTTGGCTTTCGACATGCTCGATCCCTATCCGGAGATCCGGGCGGGCGTTCTGAAGCTCTGCGAGCGCTTCGATATGGACTACTGGGCGCGCTGCGAGCGCGAGCAGCGGCTCGCGACAGAGTTCTTCGAGGCTATGCGTGACGCGGGGTGGCTCAGCGTGACGATGCCCGAGTCCCTCGGCGGCGCCGGATTGCCCTTCGGAGCCGTGGCCACGATGATGCAGGCGGTCGCCGAATCCGGTGGCGGCTGGACGGCGACCACGGCCGTGCACGGCTACTTGTTCGGGCCTCATGCGATCGTGGTGCATGGCACGCCTGAGCAGCATGAACGGATGCTCAAACCGCTGGTCGAAGGCCGTGAGCGCCCTTGCTTCGCAGTGACCGAGGCCAACACGGGGCTCGATACGACGCGCGTGAAGACCCGCGCTGTCCGCAATGGCGACGTCTATCTCGTGAGCGGCGAGAAGGTGTGGATCACGGGCGCCGCGATCGCCGACAGAATGATGATCCTGGCTCGGACCACGCCCATCGAGGAGTGCGTGCGGCCGATGGACGGACTGAGCCTCTTCTATACCAGGATCGACCGCAGGCGCGTCGAGATCAGGCCGATCCCCAAGCACGGCGTCGAGACCGTCGCTTCGTGCGTGCTGATCATCGATGAACTGCCGGTACCTGTCGAGGATCGGATCGGCGAAGAGGGCAAGGGGTTCCGCTACCTGCTCGACAGCATCAATCCTGAGCGGATCATGGTGGCCGCGGAGGCAGTTGGCATGGGCCGTGCCGCCCTGCAACGTGCCGCCGGCTATGCTGCGCAGAGACGCGTCTTCGATCGGCCGATCGGGCAGAATCAGTCGGTGCAGCACCCGCTGGCGCGCAATTGGATGGAGTTGGAGGCTGCCAATCTGATGGTCTTCAAGGCGGCTGCCCTCTACGAACGAGGCATGCCCTGCGGAGCCGAGGCCAACGCCGCCAAGTTCCTTGCTGCCGAGGCGGCGCACTCCGCGTGTCGGCAGGCCATGCTCACCCACGGCGGTTTCGGCTATGCCCGTGAGTACCATGTCGAGCGGCTGATGCGCGAGAGCATGCTTCCGATGATCGCGCCGCTCGCGCAGAACCTGGCCCTGTCGTTCGTCGCCGAACGAGTGCTCGGGCTGCCCAAGTCTTACTGATGCGGCGCTCGATGGCGGGTTCTCGTAACGGCTTGGGCGCCGTTCTGGCGGCGCGCTCGATCGCGATCGTCGGCGCGTCGGCGGATCCAAGAAAGCTCGGCAGTCGCCCGCTTGCGCTCCTGCGCCGGCATGGTTTCGAAGGCGAGCTCTATCCGATCAATCCCGGCCGCAGCGAGATCGACGGCGTTCGCGCGTATCCATCGATCGAGGCCATAGGCCGGCCCGTCGATCTCGCGCTCGTGCTCACCTCTGCCGAGGACACGATCGCCGCCGTCGAGCGCGCCATTGCCGCCGGAGTGCGCGGCTTCATCCTCTATGCATCGGGCTTCGCGGAACACGATGAGGCCGGCATGCGCAGGCAGGCCGCGATCACGCGGCTGGCTCGCGAGCACGGTGTGACCATCGTGGGGCCGAACTGCGTCGGCGTGATGAACACCGATACGCGGCTGTGTGCGACGATCGCCTCGGTGGGCGAGGTGATGACGTTCGAGCGGGGGCCGCTGTCGTTCGTGAGCCAGAGCGGCGCGATCGGCGGTTACTGGCTCGACAAGGTCCTTCAGGCGGGGCTCGGCTTCTCCAAGTGGATCACCTCCGGCAACGAGGCCGGTATCGGCATGGCCGATTGCATCGAGTACCTGGCGGCGGATCCGGCCACCAGCGTCATCGGGCTGTACCTCGAGGCGGTGCGCGACCCGGTGGCGATGAGACGGGCGCTGACGAATGCCGCCCGTGCCGGCAAGCCGGTGCTGGCGTTGCGCTCCGGCCGCTCGGCGGCGGGAGCGGTAGCCACTGCGTCGCACACCGCTGGCCTGGCGGGCGACTCGGCGATTTGCGATGCGTTCCTTGAGCAATGTGGCGTTGCGCAGGTCGAATCGCTGAGTGCCATGGTCGACGCTTCGCGGCTGCTGATGTGGGGCCCATCGCGAGCGGTGTCGCGTCCGGCCGTGGTCTCGGTCTCCGGCGGAGCCGGCGCACTCGTGACCGATGGCGTGGCGCATCTGGGCATGCCGCTCGAACCCTTCGAGGAATCGGTCCGCAATGCCATCGCGAGTGCCTTGCCCAGCTTCGGCAAGGCCGACAATCCTTTGGATCTGACCGGAATGGTGGGCGCCGACCCGGCGATCCTGGGCAAGGTGCTTGCACCGATCATTCGGTCCGGTTCGCACGATTTCGTGCTGGTGTTCATCGGGTTGATGCACGGTACCGCGAAAGGGCTGGTGGACTCGCTGCTCGAGTCGGCCGGCGCGACGGGGTGTCCGCTCGCCGTGATCTGGATCTCTGCGCCTGCGTTCGCGGTCGATGCCCTGCGGCGTGCCCGCATTCCGTGCTTCGAGGACATTCCGGAGGCGATCCGTGCGCTCGGCGTCCTGAACGAGGCACGCGCCGTCGCGGCCCGTTCTGCCGGCTGGCTGGATCCAGCGCCAGCCGACCAACCCACGCGGATGGCCAGTGCGGCCTTGACGGAATACGCGGCGCATCGGTATGTCGGCATTCTCGAGGGCATTGCCTATCCGGCCGAGACGCTGGTCACCTCGGCATCCGCCGCAGACGTCCCATCCCGGTTTCCACTCGCGGCAAAGCTGCAGAGCCCGCAGGTGCTGCACAAGACGGAGGTCGATGCGGTGCAGCTCGGATTGGCCGATGCTGCTGCAACCGGCGCTGCGGTCGAGCATCTGCTTTCGATCGGCCGTTCGCTCGGCGTCGAGTGCGATGGCGTGCTGCTGCAATCGATGGTCGAGCACGATCTGCAACTCATCGTCGGCCTGCGTTGGGACCCCGTCTTTGGTCCCGTGTTGCTGGTCGGACGCGGCGGCACCGAGGTTGAAGCCGATCGGGACGTGGCACTGCGTGTGTTGCCGGTCGGCGCCGACGAGATCGAGTCGGCGATCCGAGGCCTGCGCGTCGGCAGGCGCCTGGCAGGCTCTCGAGGTCGCCTCCAAGCCGATCTGCCTGCGCTCGCCCGTGCGATCGATGCGCTGTGCATGCGCTTCCTCGCGCGGCGCGATCTGGCCGAGATCGAGATCAATCCGTTGGCGCTGCGCCTGCCGGCCACACTGACCGCCCTCGACATGCTGGTTCGGCTGACGGCCGACGTGCGAGATGAAACTTCAACAGGAGCTGGCCATGGAAGCTGAACTCGTCAGGGTCGAGGTCGCCGATCACGTCGCCACGGTCACGCTCGATCGTCCGCCGGTCAATGCCTTCAACTTCGCGCTGCAGAACCGCATCATCGAGGTGTTCGATCGCCTGAGCGACGAGCCATCGGTACGCGCGATCGTCTTCACGGGGGCCGGCAAGACCTTTAGCGCGGGCGCCGACATCAAGGCACGCGCCGGCACGGAGTTCACCCCGGGCGAGCGCTGGACCCACAATCGCAGCGTGCGCGAGTGCTTTCACGCCGTCATGGAATGCAAGAAGCCCGTGGTGGCCGCGATCAATGGGCCTGCGCTTGGTGGTGGGCTCGCGCTCGTCGCTTCCGCCGACATTCTGATCGCATCGACGCTGGCGTCGGTCGGGTTGCCGGAGATCAACGTCGGGCTGCTCGGCGGCGGTCGACACGCGATGCGTCTGTTCGGCCACTCGACCACGCGGCAGATGATGCTTACCGGCCACCGCCTGTCGGGCGAAGAGCTGTATCGACTCGGCATCGTCGCGGCATGCGTCGCACCCGACGCGCTGATACCCACCGCGACCGGTATCGCGCGCGAGATCGCCTCCAAGAGTCCGACCGCAACCCGGCTCGCCAAGGAGGCGCTGAACGCCATCGAGGAGATGAGCCTGCGCGACGGCTACCGGTTCGAGCAGAACATGACCGCGCGACTGGCCGGCCACCCCGACTCCCGGGAGGCCATGCGAGCGTTCGCCGAGCGGCGCGCGCCGATGTTCCGGGACGAATCCTGACCCACCCATCGCAGAAACAACGGCCGCGCTGCGGCCACGGAGGAGCGACGTGAAATCCTTTCGCAGACGTTCGACGATGATCGCCGCCGGCGCCGCCGCGCTGCTTGCCGCATTTCCGGCATTGGCCGAAGACTGGCCGAAGAAGACGGTGCGCATCGTGGTGCCGTATCCGGCCGGCTCGAATTCCGACAACCTCGCGCGGTTCCTCTCGCAGCGTCTCGCGACCCGGCTCGGGCAGTCGGTGATCGTCGACAACCGAGGCGGCGGGGGCGGCATGATCGGCACCCAGGCCGTCATCGTGGCCGAGCCGGACGGCCATACGCTGCTGTTGCACAGTGGGGCCATCACCAGCGAGGTGGTCGCGCGAAAGAACCTGCCGTACGACATGCGCAAGGCGCTGGTGCCGATCAGTATGTTGACCTTGGGGCCGAACGTCGTGCTGGTGCATCCGTCGGTACCGGCCAAGAGCGTGGCGGAGCTGATCGCCTACGCGAAGGCCAACCCCGGCAAGCTCAACTTTGGATCGCCCGGGCTCAGCACCTCGATCCACATGTCGACCGAGCTCTTCAAGGCGATGGCGGGCATCGACATCGTGCATGTCCCGTACAAGGGCGGTGCACCGTCGTATCAAGGGCTCGCTGGCGGCGAGATCCAGATCCTGATCGATCCCTTGCCCACGGCGCGTACACTGGTGGCTTCCGGGCGGGCGCGCCCGCTGGCCGTGACGACCGCGACGCCAACCGACCTGTGGCCGGAGCTGCCGACGGTTTCCGAGTCCGGCCTGCCCGGGTACGTCTCGGCCGTGTGGTTCGGGCTCTTCGCGCCGGCAGGAACGCCGATCGATGCTCAGGCCCGCCTGAGCAAGGAGATCCGCGCGGTGCTCGCGGAACCGGCGACGCGCGACTGGATGGGCAAGCAGGGGGCGATCCCGGTCGGCGATACGCAGGATGAGTTCCGGGCCAAGATCGACGAGGACATCACACGGTGGCGCAACCTGGTGCAGACGACGGGTATCAAGTTCGAATGAACCGGCGCTCGCCCGACGCATGGATCACCGGCGTCTCGACCACGCAAGTCGGTGAACTCGCCGGGTCGAGCTGCATGGCGCTGCACGACGCGGCGGCAAAAGTCGCGCTGGAAGATGCCGGGCTGGCACTGGCGGACGTCGATGGTGTGCTATGCGCTTACTCGCTCGCCGAGCCTCATCCGATGCTCGCCTCGGCGTTCTGCGAGTACGTGAACGTCCACCCCGGGTTCTGCGCCGCGATTCAGGCCGGAGGGGCCACGGGCGCCATCATGATCATGCAAGCGGCCGCGCTGGTCTCGAGCGGTCAGTGCCGACACGTGCTGTGCGTGACCGGCGACAACCGGCTGACCGGCATGTCGCGGGACGGAGCAGTCGCGGCGCTGGCTCAGTTCGGTCATCCGCAGTTCGAGCAGCCGTACGGCACCAGCGTGCCGGCCTCGTACGCGATGGTTGCGCAGCGCTATCTTCATGAATACGGCGCCACGCTCGAGCAGCTCGCGGCGATCGCCGTCGAGCACCGGCGCCACGCGGCCCGGCATCCCGCGGCTCACATGCGCCAGCCGATCACGCTCAAGGATGTGATGCGCTCGCGGATCATCAGCACGCCGCTTCGGCTGCTCGATTGCTGTCTCGTGTCTGATGGCGCCGCGGCCGTCGTCGTCAGCGCCTGCGATGCTGCACGCGATACCCGCGCACCGGTCGAGGTGCTCGGACTCGGCCAAGGGCACACCCATGAGCACCTGGTGGCGGCGCCCAGTCTCGTCGATTTCGGCTGCAAGCAATCGTCGCGTCGCGCGTTCGGGCAGGCGGGCGTCGGATGCGCCGATATCGACGTCGCGCTGATCTACGATTCATTCACGATCACCCTGCTCGTCGAGCTGGAGTCGATCGGCTTCTTCGAGCGAGGCGAGGCTGGGCACGCGGCACTGGCCGGTGAGCTCGGCCTCGGCGGCAGGCTCCCATGCAACACGCACGGAGGCTTGCTTTCGTTCGGGCACTCCGGTGCGGCGGGCGGAATGTTTCATGTGGTCGAGGCGGTGCGCCAGTTGCGCGCCGAGGCGGCCGACCGTCAGGTCGCGGACTCGCGGCTCGCCTTCGTGCACGGCGACGGCGGAATTCTCTCGGCACATTGCTCGATCGTGCTTGGGCGGCACTGAACATGGACAAACCGCAACCCAGGCCCACCGCCGAGACGCTTCCGTTCTGGCAAGCCTGCGCCGAGGGTCGCCTGGTGTTCCAGCGTTGCCGCGCCTGCGGGCACGCGCAGTTTCCGCCACGGCTCAGGTGTATCCGGTGCGACTCGCCCGATCCCGAATGGCGGGAGTCGGCCCGGGTCGGCACGATCCACACGTTCACCGTCGTGGAGCGTGCGCCGACCGCTGCCTTCAAGTCCGATGTGCCTTATGCGATTGCCTTGGTCGACCTCGACGAAGGTGTACGCATGATGATGAACATGCGCGGAAACCTGGACGGGCTCGCGATCGGGCGGCGTGTGCGGGTGATCCTCGAGCCGTCGTCGGGTCCGTGGCCCTTACCCCAGGCCGAGCTGCTGGGCGAAACGCTGATCTTCGATGCCTTCGAGCCGGGACGGATCTACGGTGCGCACACCGAGACCGTGGGCGCCGCGCTACTCGAGCGTTGGGCCCGTCTGTATCCATGGGACCGAGGCAGCCCGGAGTCGGTGCCTACCGCTATAGCAACCGTCCTGGTCATGCGTGCCTACATGACGGTACTCCAGCCGCGCCCGCCCGGAAACGTGCATGCAGGGATGGCGATGCGACTGATCGCACCGGTTCCTCCCGGAGCGCGTGTGACGACCGAGATCACCTGCATCGGCAAGCATGAGAAATCGGGACGACGTTTCGTCGAGTTTGCCGCCCGCAGCGTGACGGGCGAGTCAGCGCCAGCTACCGAGGCCACGTTGCGGCTGATCTGGGCGGCCTGAGGAGCCAACGAATGCCGAAAGCCCTGCTACCCGTGCGCATGACCGTGACCGAGGACGCGATCCTTGCCTATGCCGAGATCACGGGGGACTGGAATCCGATTCACGTTGACGATGCTTTCGCGGCCGCATCGCCGATGAAGGGCCGCATCGCGCACGGTACGCTGTCGGCGAACCTGTTGTGGCAGTCCATCGTCGCCACGTTCGGCGAGGAGGTGCGGTGCCGGCTTACCCTCGACATCCGATTCGTTCGACCCGTGCGGATCGGTGACGTGGTGGAGGCGGGCGGGACGCCTGCCTCCGGCGAAGCCCGATGGGATGTCTGGGTTCGCAACGGTGCCGGCGAGAACGTCATTGTCGGAACGATCGAGGTCGGGCCCGTTGGCGCGGGGAGCTGAGGGCCTCCCCGTAGTCCGTTGAGCGACACCGCATCAGGTGCCGAGGGATCTTTCGCCGACCTGCGTGCTGCGAGGTGCCGGCCGGCGCCAGCGGATGAGACTTAGAGAATGATGCTCAGCTTGCCGTGCGGCCGCAGCGCTTCCATGTCGAGCACCGCTTTGCGTTCGCGGAATTTGAGCCCGTCGGGCGTGCGCACCAGTTCATGGATGTAGCGCCCGACGTAGGCGTCCGAGTTTTCGCCCTGGAAGCGCCAGACGATGAAATTGGCGGTGATCGTCGCACTGTCGCCGCGGTCTTCCAGGATGCGTACGTTGCTGACCAGCCGGCGGGTGCGCGAGCGCGGGCTTTCGGCCCAGGCGGTTCGGCCGAGCAACTGCCCGACGCGTGATCGCAGGCTGGCCGCGTTGTCGGAGATCAGGAACAGCGCCGTGCGGTGGTCGGAATCCGGCGAGTCGAGCGAAGGCACCAGATAGCGGACGTCTTCCGTCATCAGGTTCAGCCATTCCTGCAATCTCCACTCATCGAGCATCGCGGCTTCCTCGACCAGAAAGCGCTCGACCGTGTAGACGGTGATCGGCGTGTTGCGCACCGCTTTGCCGGAGGTGTTCTCTACTGCGCTCGTCATTGTCTGGTCTCCTCGTTAGCGCATCGCCAGCGGCTCGGCTTGCGCCGTCTGTTCGGGCCGATCGCTGCAGTTGGTCGGCCCGCTGCGGCCCTGCATCACCGCCAGCCAGCGGCGCCAGAAAGCGCGCATCTGCAGTTCGTCGGTATGCGTCGGTTTCTCGCGGTGCATGCCGCGCGAGATGTCGGACCACGGCTGTTCGTTCACCGCCGCGAAGGCGCGCTGGCAGTTCTCCAGCGCCACTACGTCATCGGGCGTGCCGAAGCCGGCCGGCCCCAGGAACGAGATGAAGTTTTCGAAGCGCTTTTGCCGCAGCTCCGGCGATTCGCCGACGGGCATCAGGCCCCAGGCATCGACTTCGATGAAATCGGTCGATGCGGGGTAGAAAGTGCGGAGCGTGCGCCAGGTGGAAATCAGGATCAGATTGGGGAAGATGAACACGTTGCGGTCAAAATCGGCGATCTGGTGCGCGCGTTCCTTGCCGAACTTGCGTTCGATCTCGGCGCGTTGCGCCGCCAGCGCTTCGGCTTCCTTGCCGGAGAGCGCGGTCAGGTGCTTCGGTTTTTCGGTGACGGCGTGGCCATTGCCCAGCGAAATGCCTTCGGTATTGGTCATCGTCACGCTGCGCACCACCGGCTCCATGCCCATGTCGGTGATGTAGTTGCGGAAGAAGCGCTGGTGCGTCGGCAGACCGTGGTAGCCGTCGATGCTGTTTTCCACCAGCAGCTTCCAGTTCGCCTTCATGCTGTAGGACTGCGCGCCCTGCACGATTTCGACGCCGTCGGTGCCGCCCGAATCGATGATGAAATCGATCTGATCGCGCGCCGCCTCGCCCAGGTAGGTCGCCAGATCGACCGCGTTCGGATCGAAGCAGACGAACAGCAGGCCGCGATAGCTTTCAAAGCGCGGCACCGGCGTGAGCCCCATCGACTTGCGGTCGAAGGCTTCGGTGTACGAGCCTTCGCCCGGCAAGCCGATGAGGTCGCCGTTCGCGCTGAATGCCCAGGCGTGATAGAAGCAGGTGAAGCTGCGCGCGTTGCCCTTTTTCTCGCGACAGACCAGGTTGCCGCGGTGTGTGCAGACGTTCAGGAACACCCGCAGCGTATTGTCGGCATCGCGCGTGAGCAGCAGCGGCCGGCCGCCGACACGGCGCGTCAGATAGTCGCCCGGCTTGCTCAGCTCGGATTCGTGCCCCGCATACAGCCAGCAGCGGCTGAAGATCGCGCGCCGTTCCTGTTCCAGGATTTCCTGGTTGAGAAACACGTGCCGGTTGACCCGGAACACGCCCCGTTCGCGATCGTCGATGATCAGGTGTTCGAGTTCGGTACCCATAGTCTCCTCTATCACTGAGTGCGAGGCTCGCAAGGCGGCCTGCGCGGTCACTAATCGGTTGGCGCGGCGGACGGTGCGTGCGGCGAGCCGGCCTGGCCGCGCGCATTGCTCATCGTCTGGCCTGCTTCGTGCTCGACTTTTCGACGGCGGCCACCTTTTCGGCCAGCACGCCCTCGGCGTTGGCTAGCAGATTGCGGGTGGTGGTGATCAGATGCTGGTTCATCAGCTCGATGGCGATCTCGGTCTTGCGTTCGATCGCCGCTTCGAAGATTGCGCGGTGCTCGTCCAGCACGTCACGCCGGCCGGTGTTGGCGACCGCGTTCAGGCTGCGGTAGCGGTCGGCGCAGTCGTGCAGCATGTTCGAGAACTCGACCAGATAGCGCGACGGGCAGGCGGCGTTCAACGACGCATGGAAGGCGCGATGCAACTGCACCCACTGCGGATTCGAATAGGTCGGGTTGCCGGTGATCCGGATCGGCGTGCGCGACAGGCGGTGAAAGGCCAGCACCACCGACTCTTCCCAGCGCTGATCACCATGCGTGATCGATTCGCGCAGCACGATCTCGTTGACCCAGCAGCGGGTGCGGGTGAGTTCCAGCAGCTCGTCGCGGCTGACCGGCGAGACGTTGAAGCCGCGTTGTTCGCGCTGCGTGACCAAGCCCTCGGCGACGAGGCGGTTCAGCGCCTCGCGCAAGGGGCTGCTGCCCACGCCGTATCGTTGGCTCAGCGCCTCGATGCGCAGCTTCTCGTCCGGCAACAGCCGGCCGGTCATGATCTCGTGGCGCAGGCGTTCATAGACGTCGGTGGTCAGCGTGCCGCTGCGCGGCTTGTCGCCGGGATCGGGAAGCTGGATGCTGGACTCGGCAATCATCGTTGGGGCCGGTGGTTCAGATCATGGCCATGCCGCCGCTGACACCGACGTGCTGGCCGGTGACATACGAGGCTTCGGGCGACGCGAAGAACGCCACTGCCGCGGCGACTTCCGTGGGATGCGAGATGCGGCCCATGGAATTCGGCCGGCTGCGCGACAGCCGCGCCAGTTCGGCCATCGCCTCGGGCGGGTTCCACGACGGATCGCGCACGGCCAGGGCCCGGCCTTCGGGGTCGCCATCGGCTTCGCTGTCGATGCCGCCCGGCGAAACGCAGTTCACCGTGATGCCTTGCCGCAGCGTTTCGCCGGCCAGCGTCACGGTCAGGCCGACCATCGACCCCTTGCCGACGCCTGCCAGCAGCGTATGGAAAGGCGCGCCGGTACGCCAGGCTTCGCCGCCGATGTTCACGATGCGGCCGTAATGCCGCTCGATCATCGTCGGCAGCACCGCCTTGCAGCAGCGCAGCGTGTTCCAGACGTTCCAGTCCACCGCCTTGCGCAGCAGCTCTTCGGTGAAATCCACCAGCGGCATGCGGATCAGCGCTGCGGCATTGTTGACCAGCGTATCGATGCGCCCGAATCGTTCCAGCGTTTGCGCGACCATCCGGTCGGCCACGCCTTCGGCGCTGAGATCGCCGACGAAGGCCAGGAACGGCCGGCCGGTTTCCTGCGCCAGGCGCTGCGCCGCGCGCTGCGTCTGCGCTTCATTGACGTCGCAGATCACGACGCTGGCGCCTTCCTCGGCCACGCGCCGGGCGATCACCCGGCCCAATCCTTGCGCGGCACCGGTGACCACCACCACGCGGCCTTCGAATCGCCGGCACTGGGTGGGTATCGCGAATGGGGCCGTCTTCGAATCGGCCTGCGTTTGCGCGTTCATCGCTGGTCTCCTTGCCGCGGCCCGTTCAATCGCCGATCTGGTTGCGCAACTGGCCGATGCCTTCGACCTCGGCCACCATCACGTCGCCGGTCTGCAGGAACTTGGGCGGATCCATGCCCAGCGCCACGCCCGAGGGCGTGCCGGTGGCGATGATGTCACCGGGTTCCAGCGTCATGCCCTGCGACAGGCTGACCAGGATCTGGTTCACGTTGAACAGCATGTCGGCGGTGTTCGAATCCTGGCGTACCTCGCCGTTCACCGACAGCATGAGTCGGTGTCCGGCCGGGTCGCCGAACTCGTCGGCGGTGACGATGCACGGACCGGTCGGGCATGAGGTGTCGAAGCCCTTGCCCTTGAACCATTGGCCATGTTCGCGCTGCGCATTGCGCGCCGTGACGTCGTTGACGATGGTGTAGCCGAACACCGCCGCCATGGCGTTTTCGGGCGTCAGATCGCGCACCTTGCGGCCGATGACCACGGCCAGCTCGATTTCGTAGTCAAGGCTTTCGGTATGCGCCCGGTGGCGTTCGACCTTGGCGTCGTGGCCCACGACAGCGGTCGGCGGCTTCGAGAAGAACTCGGGTACCTTGGGGTAGGTGGGCTCGACGCCGCGTGCCCGCGCGCCTTCCATGATGTGCAGCCGATAGTTGCGGCCGACGCAGAATACGTTCTTGCGCGGTGCCGGGATCGGCGCCAGCAGCGTCACTGAATCGACGGCCGCCCACAGCTCGGGGCGTTCGGCGGCGCGCGAGGCCAGCTCGCGCACTTGCGCCAGCGCGGCGGCGCCGGCGGCGATCAGCGACAGCATGTCACCGGGCAGATCGCGCGTGCCGAAGGCGGCGCCGGCGCGGCGCAAGTCGAGCAGGCCGTACCGGTCGTCGAGCACGGCAAGGGCCGGCGCAGAGGTGGCCTGGTCCAGATAGGTGGCTAGCTTCATTTGAGTTGCGAATGGTCGGGGGATGGCGGGAATCCGATCGTCTGATCGGGCTTGCGTTCACTCGGGCTTGATGCCCGAAACCTTGAGCATGTTCTGGATGCGCTCGACGTCGCGCCTGATTCGTTCGGTGAACGCCTCGGGCCCTTCGGCCAGCGTCACGAAGCCGTCGGCATGTTTTTCGGCGAAGCCGGGTGCTTTCAGGATGGCGATCACGTCTTCGGCGATCTTGCGGCGAATCGCCTCGGGCGTGCCGGCCGGCGCGAGCAGGCCGTGCCAGAGCGAGATCTGCAGATACGGGAAGCCCTGTTCGACGGTGGTCTTCAGGTTGGGAAACTTCGGCTCGCGCAGCGTGCCCGCCACCGCCAGCGGCTTGAGCTTGCCGGCCTGGATGAGCTTGGTCGCCACGGCGGCGCTGCCCATGGTCAACTGGATCTCGTTGGACAGCATGGCCGTGATCACCGGCGCGACGCCCTTGTAGGGCACGTGCACCAGATCGAGCCCTTCCTGCTTGTTCAGCATTTCGTAGGCGAAATGCGGCTGCGTGCTGTTGCCGTACGAGCCGTACAGATACTTGCCTTTCTCGCGCTTGACCAGCTCGACGAATTCGCGCAGATCGTTGGCCGGCACCGAGGGCAGCGTCAGCAGCATCTGGTTGGCCTGCACGAGCAGAACCAGCGGCGCGAAATCCTTGTCGGGGTCATACGCCAGCGACTTGTACAGGAAGCGGTTGGCGACGATCGATGAGTCGATCGTGCCCAGCAGGGTGTAGCCGTCGGGCGTCGCCTTGGCGACCGAGGTGGCACCCAGCGTGCCGCCGGCGCCGGGTTTGTTGTCGACGATGACCGATTGCCCCCATTTGTTCGACAACTCGTTGGCAATGGCGCGCACCAGCACGTCGGTGCCGCCGCCTGCGGTGGAGGGAACCACGATGCGCACCGGACGGTTGGGATATTCCTGCGCGCCGCCGGCTTGCGGAACCAGAGCCGCCAATAGCGCGCTGATCAGAAAGGGGGCGAACTTCACGATTGTCTCCGTCTGATTTATTGATGTAGGAAATTTGATTTTACCGATATTATTTTGATTAACAAGAATTCATACACAAAATAAGTATTGATAAGAATATGCCGGTTAAAATAATATGATCGATTGAATCATCGATAACATGGTGCGGCGCCGGCCCGTCCGCCCATCGGAGACATCCATGCGCTACAACAAACTCGGCTATGTCGCTCTGAACGTGACCAACGTGGAGCGTTCGGCAGAGTTCTATGTGAAACAGGTCGGTCTGATGCCTTCAGGCACCGGCGAAAACGGTGAGGTCTTTCTGCGCTGCAGCGAGGATCACCACAACATCGTGCTGTGTCCCTCGAACGCGCCGGGCCTGAAGCGTGTCGGGGTCGAGATGCAGGACAGTGCCGCGCTCGACGAACTCGCTGCCAAGCTCAGGGCCAATGGCGTTCAGGTCGTCGAGGTCGATGCAGCCGAAGCTGCCGCATGGCATCAGAAACGCTCGATCCGCTTCAGCGATCCGTTCACCGGTGCCACCTTCGAGTGCTACAGCGACATGCTGGCCTGGGGCGGGCAGCCGTTCATTCCCACGCATACCAAGATCCAGCGCCTGGGCCACGTCGTGCTGAAGACGCCGGAATTCGAGAAAGGCGTGAAGTTCTATACCGAGGTGCTGGAACTGAAGATTTCGGATGCGATCGCCGGTGGGGCCTGTTTCATGCGCTTCCATCCCAACCCCTACCACCACGGCATCGGTCTGGGCGTCAGCAAGGCGCCGCTGCTGCATCACGTGAATTTCATGGTGACCGAGGTCGACGACATCGGCAAGGCGATCGCGCGTTTCAGCAAGGCCGAGATTCCGATCGTCAACGGGCCCGGGCGCCACCCCGCTTCCGGCAGCATGTTCCTGTACTACCTCGATCCCGACGGCATGACGCTCGAGTACAGCTTCGGCATGGAGGAGTTCCCGGCCGAAGGCGCGCGCAAGCCGCGCACTTTCGAGCCGATCCGCGCTTCGTACGACTATTGGGACAGCTATCTCGACACCAAGCGCAAGGCGGCGGTCGGCGCGATCGAACGGCTCGATGTGACGAACCGGCAGCGCTGAGGCTTGCGGCAAGAAGCCGCGCCGTCTCAGATCGCCGGCCGCAAGCGGATGGTGCGCCCCTCGCGCGTGCTCAGCACCAGCGTGCCTTGCTCGACGCGCCAGTTCGTCACGCCGCTGCGCAGCGCGTTGTAGCGGCGTGACAAGGCGTCGCGCTCGCCGATGCAGGCCATCTTCGTGCTGATGCCGTGACCGTCGGCCTGGGCGCTGCCCGATGCGTCGAAGCTCAGGCCGCCGCTGAAGCGGTTGCAGCCGTCTGAGCCGCTGACGCGGCCTTGTGCATCGATGGCCAGCGTGGGCGGCGGCTGCGCGGTGACGGCTTCGCCGTCGAGCGCCACCACGTTCCATTGCGTGCCTTCGAGCCGCTGCGGCGCGGGCAGGTTGGCGCAGCTTGCCAGCGTGCTGCTGAATGCCGCTGCACATAGCGCGGCCAGGTGCCGGGCCTGCATCATCGATTCCTCCCTGCCGACAGTGTGATGGCGACCTTATACGCTTTTTCGTTGCAGCATCACGCCGAAGACCCAGCGAGCGACTCATGACCGAAGCCCCGCGACATTCCCGCTCACCGCACATCCGCATCGGCATCGGCGGATGGACGTACGAACCCTGGCGCGGCGTGTTCTACCCCACCGGGCTGCCGCAGCGGCGCGAGTTGGAATACGCCAGCCGCAAGCTCAGCTCGATCGAGATCAACGGCACTTACTACGGCTCGCAAAAGCCCGACAGCTTCGCCCGCTGGCATGACGAGACGCCGGATGACTTCGTGTTCGCGCTGAAGGGACCGCGCTTTGCGACGGCGCGGCGCGAACTGGCCGGAGCCGGCGCTTCGATCGAACGATTCTTCGCCAGCGGCGTGCTGATGCTCAAGGACAAGCTCGGTCCGATCAACTGGCAGATGCCGCCCAGCAAGCGCTTCGATCCGGACGATTTCGAAGCCTTCCTGAAGCTGCTGCCGGCCAGCATCGAGGGGCGCGCGATCCGCCATGCGGTGGAGGTGCGGCACGACAGTTTTCGCTCGCCCGATTTCGTCGCACTCGCGCGCCGCTATCGCGTGGCCATCGTGACGGCGGGCGATTCCAGCTATCCGCAGATCGCCGACGCGAGCGCGCCGTTCATCTATGCGCGCATCATGGGCACCAGCGAGTCGCAGGAACAGGGCTATTCGGCGCAGGCGCTCGATGCCTGGGTCGAACGGGTGCGCGCCTGGGCCGCGGGCCAGGCGCCTGCGGGACTGGAGGCGGTCGGCCGCGAGCCGGCGCCCGGCGTGCCGCGCGATGTGTTCCTGTACGTGATCAGCGGCTTCAAGGTCAGCAATCCGGCGGCGGCGATGGCCTTGATCGAGCGCGTGGGCTAGGGCCTGTTCACACAACGATCGTCCCCACGTGAGCCCGAGGGCCGGGCGCAATCAAGGGTTCAGCGGCTGCCGGCGCCCACGTCGGGGGTGCTGCGCTTCGTCGCGGGCCGGCTTCACGAACGGCGGCAGCGGCCGGGCGATCACTTCCAAGGCGTCGCCATTGGGCATGCCCAACGCGCACAGCAGCATCGACGCCAGCTCGTGCATGTAGCGATCGACGTCGGGAATCTGGCCCAGCGCGATGCGCATCATTGCTCGCGAGCAGCTTCCGAAGACCAGGTCGATCGCCGCTTCCTCGTCGCCGGCCTTGAAGCGCCCTTGCGTCTGCCCCAGCCGCAGATCGGCCAATGAATAGGGTTTGGCGATTTCGTTGATCTGCGGAAAGGCGAGCGCCAGTTCCATCACCAACAGCGTCCAGGCAGGGCTTTCCCGCGCCAGCCACAACGAGCGGCGAATGCCGATGCTCATCCGCTGCGCGCCGTCATCGATGTGCTGATAGCTGCGCACGATCTGGTCGTTCAGTGACTGCGCCAGCGTCACTGCCAGCGCTTCGAGCAGCTCTTCGCGCGTGCGGAAATGGTTGTAGACGGTGGCAGGCGCCATGCCGGCCACGCGCGCAATTTCCTGGATCGTCGTGCCCGCCACGCCGTGCACCGACAGCGCCTCGACGGCCGCCTGCAGCAACTGCCGCCGGGTGCGTTCGCGCTTGGGCGGCCGATCCGGTGCCGTGCCGCTGAGCGCATGCGCCAAGGGCTCGGGCAGCGGGGGCATTGACGGCCGACCAGAAATGTATTTAATATCCATTTTTAGATGATATGACCAATTTTGGATCGATCATTTACTTATTATCGCAGAAGGAGACTGCCATGACGGCCCGCCTGACTCTGGCTTACCTGGTTTTCGAGGTGCGCAAGCCCGCCCGCTGGGAGCGATACATGCGCGACATGCTCGGCCTGCCCGAGCCGGTCCGGCATGGCGACGACAGCACCGGCTGGCGCGTCGACGAGGCCTGCCAGCGCCTGGTGGTGACGCGCGGCGAGCGCGACGATCTGCTTGCGCTGGGGTTGGAATGCGCCGATGTCGGCAGCCTGGCCGCGCTGGTCGCACGGCTGCGCGCCGCCGGCCAGCAGCCCGTACAGGCGTCTGCCGCGCTGTGCCGGCAACGACGGGTGCGCGAACTATGGCAGTGCCAGGATCCCGACGGCGGCAGCGTCGAGCTGTGCGCCGGCCTGGAGCGCGCGGCCGAGCCGTTTGCCAGCCCGGCTTTTCCGCACGGCTTCGAAACCGGTGAGCTGGGCATGGGCCATGTCGTGCTGGCCACCCGGCAGTTGCCGGCGATGGAGGCGTTTTATTGCGATCTCCTCGGCTTCGGGGTCACCGAGCGGCTGAAGAGCCGCGCTGCGATGCTCGAGATCCAGGGTGCCTTCCTGCATTGCAACCGCCGCCACCATTCGCTCGCGCTGCTGCAGCTTCCGCTGCCGAGGCGGATTCATCACTTCATGCTGCAGGCGCGCGCGATCGGCGATGTCGGGCTCGCGTACGAGCGTGCTCGCGCGCTTCGCGTGCCGATCGATCTTGCGCTGGGGCAGCATCCCGATCCCGATGGCACCTTCTCGTTCTACGGCGAGACGCCCTCGGGGTTCGCCTGCGAGATCGGCGCGCAATCGCGCGAGATCGATCCGCTGGCTTGGCAGACGACGCACACGAAGCAGACCAGCAGCTGGGGGCACCAGCCGCAGCTTCGCTTCAAGCTGAAGATGCTGCGTGATCTGGTCAGCGCGAGCCTGGCGCGTCGCCGCTGGCAGCGGCCATGCGCCGACTGATGTCCTGGTCGCGACTGCCCTGACCCAGCGTCTGCTCCATCAGGTCGGCGATCTGCCGCGCGCTGTCGTTGCCCAGCGAGCGCATGCCGGCGATCGCGCCGATCTTGTCGGCGTCGGCATAGTGCTGGTTCAGTTTGAACTTGGGCTCGACCGCGTCGATGTCGAGCGCAAAGCCCAGGATGTGCGGCGTGAGCGCTGCGCGCCGCGCCGGACTGTAGCGGCTGATGTCCCACTGCGTGGGCAGAGCAGCCTCGTTGACGGCGACCAGCTCGTTGACGATGTCGGTAGTTTGTTCGGGCGTGTCCAGCAGCCGCACCGTGCCGTTCAGATGCACGGTCACGAAGTTCCAGCTCGATGCGGCCTGGCATTCGGGCGAATACCATTGTGCCGACACGTAGTGATGCGGGCCATAACAGACGAAGGTGGCGTGCGCATCGCGCTGCAGCGCGCGCCAGTGCGGATTGGCGCGCGCGAAATGTCCGCGCAGCCGCGTGATGCGTTCGCCGTCGACGTCCACCAGCACGGGCAGGTATGAGAACTGCAGCTCGCCGTCGAGCTGCGACACCAGCACGCCGAAGCGCTGGCGGCGCACGAATTCGACGGCCTGCGCCATTGGCGAGGCGAACCGTTCAGGGCGGTGAAACACGAGTGGGCTCCTTGTCGGTATCAGTCGTCAGGCAGTGGTGGCGTCGGCTGCACGCGTCTGCGCGGCGGTAAACGCGGGGTAGTGCGCCAGCGCGAACTCGCGCGTGATCAGGCCGTCGGCCACGTCGGCGGCCACCGCCTGCGCCGGGCGCTGTGCCGGATCGCCCCAGCCGGAGCCGCCGCCGACTTTCAGTTCAACGATGTCGCCCTTGCGCAGCATCATTACGTCGGTGTTGGGCAGCCGGATCTCTTCGTCGCCGCGCCGCACGGTCAGCGATCCGCGTGCGCCGTCGGTGCCGCCGGCGCGGCCGCGCGGCGGATAGCGGAAGTGCTCGGAATAGAAGCTCAGCTCGATGCCGTCTTCCAGGATCTCGATGGCGCGCGAAAAGCCCAGGCCGCCGCGCCATTGGCCGGCGCCGCACGAGTCGGGCACCAGCCGGTAGTGCAGCATGCGCAACTGCGGGTGGATCTGCTCGATCGATTCGATCGGCGTGTTGCGGCTCGAACTGAGTATGCCGGCGCAGGCATGCGCGCCATCATAGTCGGGCGCCGCGCCATAGCCGCCACCCAGCACGTCGGCATAGATGCGCATGCTGCCGTCGGCGCGCTTTTGCGTCAGGTACAGGCCGGTGGTGGAGTTGAAGCCCTGCGCCGGCACGCGATCGGGGATCACCTGCGCCAGCGCCTCGTGCACTGCGTCGAGCATGCGATACGCGGCTGCCACGCGGGCGCGCACCGGCAGGCCCGGTTCGGGATTGAGGATAGAGCCGCGCGGCAGCTTCACGGCGATCGGCCGCATGCAGCCGTCGTTGGCCGGGATGCTCTTGTCGGCCAGGATGCTGCGCACCGACGAGATGGCTGCAGCCAGCGCCGACGAGGTCGAGCTGTTGAACATGCTCTTGACCTGCGGCGCCGAGCCGGCGAAATCCAGCTCGATGTTGCCGCCTTCGCTGACCGTGACCTTGGCCTTGATCACCAGCGGCTCGGTGCCGCGCACGTCGTTGTCGATCATCGCCTGGCCGTGCCAGGTACCGACCGGTATCGTGGCGATCGCGGCGCGCATGCGACGTTCGGCGTACAGCAGCGTTTCCTGCATGGCGCGCCGCACCGTGGCTACGCCGGCGCGTCCGGCCAGTTCCTGCATGCGTTCGATGCCGGTGCGATTGGCGGCGATCTGCGCATAGAAGTCGCCGCGGCCGAGCGCCGGCGTGCGCACGTTGGCGAAGATCAGCCGTTCGATCGGACCGCCGTGCAGGTCTTTCTTCACGTCGATCAGCAGCGGCGGAATGATGATGCCTTCCTGGATCAGCTCGCTGGCATCGATGTTGATGCCCGCTCCGCCGCCGCCCACGTCGAGGTGGTGCGCGGTGTTGCCGGCCCAGCCGATCAGCTCGTCGTGCACGAAGATGGGCTGGAACACGATGAAGTCGTTCAGATGCTGGCCGCCGGCATAGGGGTCGTTCAGCAGGATCGCGTGGTCGGGGCCGATGCCTGACAGGTCGAGCTGCGCAGCCGATGCCTGGAACGCCTGGCTCAGCCCGCCGTTGTGGATCGGGATCATCTCGGCCTGCGCCACCACCGCGCCGTCGGCGTCGAGCAGCGCCGTGGCGCAGTCGCGCGCTTCGCGCACGATGGTGGAAAACGCCGAGCGCACGAGAATGGCGCCCATCTCGTCGGCGATGGCCTGCATCGCATTGGCCAGGATGGCCAGCCGGGTGGGATCTTCGGTGGGGGTCATGCTGCCTTCTCCAGCAACAGGTCGCCGCTGGCCAGGCAGGTGGCTGTCCAGCGCGGGGGAACGAACACCGTCGAGGTGTTTTCTTCGATCACGGCCGGCCCGGCCACCTGCTCGCCGTCGGCCAGCGCGGCGCGCGACACGAAGGTGGCGGCCAGCGGCTGGCCTTCCAGCACGATCGTCTGCGTTTCGCGCCGCGGCGCGGCATCGGTCTGCCGCGGCGTGAGCGGCTCGATCGTGTTGCGCCGGACGATGCGGCCGCGCAGGTTCACTACCTGCATCGGCAGCGACGAACGCGCATAGCCGTAGCGGCTGCGGTGCTCGGCCTCGAACAGCTCGCGCAGGCGTGCCGCATCGGCCGGGCCGTCGCCGCTCCACAGCGTCAGCTCGAAGCCCTGGCCGGCATAGCGCAGGTCGGCGCCGACCTCGATGCCATAGCTGCCCGGCGCCAACCCCAGGCGAGTGGCCTGTTCGGCGCACAGCGCGCGGATCTGCGCAACCGCCTCGGCGTTGAGCGAATCATCGGTCAGCGGTTCGAGCCGGGCGCGCACCACGTCGACGATCAGGTCGGCCACCAGCAGCCCGAACGCACTGGTCAGGCCGGGCGACCACGGCACCAGCACGCGGCGCATGCCGACTTCGTCGGCCACCATCGCGCCGTGCAGCGGCCCACCGCCGCCGTAGGCCACCAGCGTGAACTCGCGCGGATCGATGCCGCGCGCGGTCGACACCAGCCGCACGGCGGCAGCCATGTTGCTGTTGACCATGCGAAGAATGGCGTCGGCTTTTTCGCGCACGCTGCCGGGCAGCGCCAGCGCATCGAGCGCCTGCTCGGCCAGATCGGCGCGCAAGGCCATGCGTCCGCCGAAGAAACGGGCCGGGCGCAGCAGGCCGGCGATCACCTGCGCGTCGGTCACCGTCCGCAGCGTGCCGCCGCGG